>JAIXSO010000071.1 GCA_027484685.1 Bacteroidota bacterium | reverse complement strand
TCTATATTTTTTGAAACAAAATGTAATGAACTTTTAAATAAGGATAGTATAACTCTTCCTCTACAGATTCCTGTTGGTAAAATAATAATAAGCTATGTTTCCAATGCAGAAGCTAAAAATTCTTATCACAAGTTATTAGCGTATACGGTATTACCAGCTCATAGTAAATTTTATGGTATTGTTATTTCAGGAGGCATGTATATTACTTTAAAAGAAAATAAAGTTGAAATTTTTAGAACAAGTTTAACGGACAATAAAATTATTAACTTGAAAAAATTAGAAAAGTATATTTCTAAAAATTTAGATTACTACGATAAAGTTGTGGTTATTTACAGTCGTCAAACAATAATGAAATAGGTTTCTTAAAGCCTCGCTGGTGCGAGCGTCCGCTCGTTCCAAGCAACAAATGGCAAATGCCAACACAATCGCTTTAGGAAAGAACTAAAACAGTTTTTTTTAAAAAAATACTTTATTTGAAGTAAAATTTGATGTTGGTGACGCTTTGCTAAACACCAACATCATCAGAAAGCTTTAAAAACAAAAAAGCCTAACATTTAAAAATGTTAGGCTTATGTTACCTTCGTTGGTAGCCCGTAGGGGAGTCGAACCCCTCTTTAATGGATGAAAACCATTTGTCCTAACCGATAGACGAACGGGCCATTTTTGGGTTCGCAAAAGTACTATTTAACTTTAACAATCCAAATGATTTTTTAATTATTTTATTAATGGCTCAAAATCAGTTAATTATTTTGAGCCATTAATCTTAAATGATTACTGAGAATAAAATTTTAAGCCATTGCTTTTACAATATCGGCAAAGCTACGGCTTTGTAAAGCAGCACCTCCAACCAATGCACCATCAATATCTGGAGCAGCAAAAAGTTCGGCCGCATTATCAGCTTTTACACTTCCACCATACTGAATGGTTAAATTATCAGCCACAGTTTCATTGTATTTTTCTTTTACTAAATTTCTAATAAAGGCGTGTACCTCTTGAGCTTGTTGGGTGCTAGCAGTTTTACCTGTTCCAATAGCCCAAACTGGTTCGTAAGCTATAACTACCGAAGCCATTTGCTCAGCCGAAAGATGGAATAATCCTTCAGATACCTGTGTTTTTAACACCTCAAAATGAGTATTGCCTTCGCGTTCTTCTAAAGTTTCGCCAACACAATAAATTGGGTTCAAGTTTTCAGCTAATACAGCATCAATTTTTTTAGCCAACCAATCGTTGGTTTCTCCAAAATATTGTCTGCGCTCGCTATGGCCTATAATGATGTATTTACCACCGCAACTTTTTACCATGGCAGCACTAATTTCGCCTGTGTAAGCGCCACTTACATGGTTGCTACAGTTTTGAGCACCGGTGCTAATATTGCTAAAATCGGCAGTCATACGGCTTAAAGCGTTTATGTACAAAGCAGGCGGAATAATAACTACTTGGGCACTACCATGGTATTCATCTTTTACCATATTACTTAATTCCGAAACCAAAGCCATTCCTTCATCATAGCTTTTGTTCATTTTCCAATTTCCTGCAATAATTTTTTTTCTCATTGATTGTATGTTTAAAAATTTTATAAAACTAAATATATTGATCCAAAGCCTAAAGCAAAACCGGCTAATAATTGTGGAATATTATGTGCTTCAGCAAAATGCCTAGCTGAGCCTACTAAACCTGCAATTAAAATTACAATGGCAATTCCAATTCGTAAATCTACATGGGTGTAGTAATTGGCCAATACCAAAAGGCTTAATAAAGCGCCAATACTTGCCATGTGTACACTTATTTTCCAAAAATTACTAATTATGGCAATACAAACAACAGTTAAACTACCGGCTAATAAGTATTTTAAAATAATTATAGAAACACCTGCTTTGTTTAACAAATAAAAGCTAAAAATATAACCCAATGCAGTAAAAGCAAAAGGCCATTTACGCTCTTTTAAATGTGTTAATTGAATGCTGCTAACTTGGTTAGTTAGTTTTAAAACTGCCACTACCAAAGAAGGTAGCACAATAGTTAAACTAATAATTACACCCATTATAGTGCTTTTGGCTTGGTAAGTTAAAGCCGCTAACGATGGGAAAAGTGCAAACAACAACCAAAGCGATGCAATATTTACAAATATTGGATGAAATATGGTTGATATAATTAGTTGTGTTTTTTTGTTCATTTTATTATTTAACTGCTACTACGCTTATTTCTACATTGGCGTTAAGAGGTAATTTTACCACCTGAACTGTTTCTCTTGCTGGAAAATCAGAGGTAAAATAGCTTCCATACACTTCGTTAATTTGGGCAAAATTACCTAAATCGGTGCAATAAATCGTGGTTTTTACCACATTTGTAAAATTCATACCTGCATCTACCAAAATAGCTTGCAAGTTTTCCATTACTTTAGCTGTTTCTGCCTTAATATCGCTTTGAACCATTTCGCCCGAAACAGCATCTTTAGCTACCTGACCACTTGTGTATAAGGTATTTCCAACTAATACTGAATGGCTGTATGGTCCAATTGGGGCTGGTGCATTTGCACTGGTAATTATTTTCTTTTCCATTTTATGTGTTTTTTAGTTTTGTTAGATTTAATTTGCTGCGAATATGAAAATTTTAGCAAAAGGAAACAGCAAAAGAATGGAAGAATTTAAACAAAAACTTTCATTACTTGATTGTGAGCTAGTTTGTATTGACGAAAATACAATTTATTTGGTAAAAGATGGTGATTTTGATATGATTTTTGAACTAAATTTTGATGACGAAGCGCAAAATTTGTTCATAAGCTACCAAGAAATTACTAAAACTCCGGTTTTTGTTTGTGCTGTAAAAAATAGTTTGGCCCAAATGGTTCATGATAAAAAGGCTCAAATTTTATTCCCACTTTTTGGAATTAATAGCGTGGATACTTTTATAAACAGAAATCTGGCTGAAGTAAGTGTTTACCAAAATACCGATGAAGCCATTTTGAAAAATTGCATGCAACAACTTAATTGGGATTACAAATTGGTACAAGATAGGGTTGGAATGGTTACACCAAGAGTTATTTGCATGATAATTAACGAAGCTTGTTATACCTTACAAGAAGGCACCGCAAACATGGCCGATATTGACATAAGCATGAAGCTTGGAACCAATTATCCTTTTGGACCTTTTGAATGGGCCGATAGAATTGGAATTACCAATGTTTACCAAATTTTAGAATCGGTTTATGAAGATACGAAGGACGAACGTTATAAAATTTGTCCCTTATTAAAAACACACTACTTAAAAGGCTTAAATTTTTACAACTAATATTCTTCCTAACTAATATCAAATTGAAAATTAAATTATTATCTTTTGTGTTACTATTTACTTTGGTAAATGCTGTATTGGCACAAAATTTTCCAAACAAGCCCTCGGGAAATACTGGACCTGCCACTATTTTAGCTACTTATATTGATTTAAAAACCAATAAACCAGTTGAATACGTAACAGTTTCTTTAATAAGAGTGGCTGACTCTACCATTGTTAATGGAACTACTACTACCAAAAAAGGGGAGATTAAACTAGAGAATATTGCTTTTGGGGCTTATAAATTAAAAGCAAGTTTTATAGGTTACAAAACGTTGCAAAGCCAAGTTTTTGTACTCTCTCCAAAGGAATTGGTGGTTGATTTAGGTATTTTAAAACTAACACCTAACGAAAAAAATTTAAAGGCGGTAGAAGTAACAGGCGAAAAAGCCGATTTTACCAATCAATTAGATAAAAAAACCTATAATGTAGGCAAAAACATTACCAATATTGGCGGTTCAGCTACCGATATTTTACAAAATATACCTTCGGTAAATGTTGATATTGATGGAAAAATAAGTTTACGTGGAAGCGAAAATGTAACCATTTTAATTGATGGAAAACCAAGTACTTTAACAGGGGCAAACAGACAAGCAATTTTACAACAATTACCTGCTAATGCCATAAGTGAAGTAGAAGTTATTACCAACCCTTCGGCCAAATACGATGCTGATGGAATGGCTGGAATTATAAATATAAAAACCAAAAAGGATAAACTAAAAGGATTCAACGCCAATACGCAAGCCACTGTGGGTACCAACGATAAGTATTCGTTTAATATTGGATTGAATAACAGAACCAGTAAATATAACTTGTTTGGTAATTATTCGTATCGCCACGAGCGCAGAGATAATAATGGAAATGGTGAACAGTTTAATCGTTTTGTAGGCAATAATTACTCGTTTAAAAATAGCAGTAATGGTTATAATTTAAACGACTTTCATACAGGTAGAGTTGGAATAGATTATTACATAAATAACTATAATACAGTAAGTTTTTCTACTGGAATTAGTAGCAATGTTTCGGGTAAACCCGATTTTATTAATTTTGATTATTTTGATAGTGTAGGAACTCAATTTGCCAATTTTAAGCGTAATAATTATTCAATTGATGATAATTTAACTTTAGATGCCACAGTTGATTACAAACGTTCGGCCAGGAAAAATAAATCGGAATTAACGGCTAGTGCATCCATAAATTCCAATGCTAGAAACGCCAATGAAGATTATAAAAACTCTACCGCGGTTAGTTTTGAAATTCCTAGTCAACGTAATAAAAATACGGCTACTTTTACCAATTTTATAGCTCAGATTGATTATGTTTTGCCATTAAAAAACGGAAAAATAGAAACTGGAGCAAAAACCACTACCCGTATTATTGATAATAACCAACAAGGTTTTAGGTATAATTTTGGCAATAATGAATATTGGCAAGATACTTTAATAAGCAACCATTTTATTTATAACGAAATGGTAAATGCGGGTTATGTTACCTTTGCTAGTAGGTTTAAAAAATTTGATTATCAGCTTGGCGTACGTACCGAAATAACCAATATTGAAGGTAATTCAAAAACGACTAACACCATTTTTACCAATAATTATTTTAACTTTTTTCCAAGTGGTTTTATAAAATATGCTTTAGCTAAAAATCAAGATTTACAGTTAGGATATAGCCGTAGGATTAATCGCCCGGGTTTTGAAAGTTTGAATCCGTTTGTTGATTACAGCGATTCGGTAAATTTACGCCAAGGTAATCCTAAAATTCAGCCGGAGTATATCCATAGTGTGGAATTAAACTACCAAACTCAAATTAAAAAACTGAACTTGAGTGCTACTTTATATTACCGTTATACCGATAATATGATAGCAAGGCTGCGAACTGTTGATCCCAAAACGGGTCAATCAATTATGAGTTTTTATAACTTTAACTCGGCCGAAAATACTGGTGTGGAAGTAATTATTAGATACAGTTTTGTAAAATGGGGTAATGTAATGTTAAGCGGAAATTGGTATAAAAATGTGGTAAATGGTGGTAATGTTCAAAGCGATTTGCAATCGGAAATTACTACTTGGAACACCCGTTTAACTTACAATTTACCATTGCCAAAAGCGTTTTATTTTCAAGCAAACGGCATGTATATGGCACCAATGCGCTTTGCGCAAAGTACCATTAGTGGTATGAATGGGTTAGATATAGGTGTTAGAAAAGATTTTATGGCAGGAAAATTGCAATGTGGTTTAAACCTAAGCGATGTGTTTGATATTCGCCAATTTAATATTAGGCAAGATGGAGATAATTTTACCTACGATGGTATGCGTAAACGCGAAAGTAGAATTTTAACCTTTTCATTAACGTATCGTTTTGGTAGTAATGAAAATCCGTTTACCAAGAAAAAACCTGCTTCGGCACCGGTTGAAAACATAGATATGGGCTTTTAAACAAGTAAGAAAATTTTAACAAAATCAACTTAATTAACTTTTTATATTTACCAATAATTTAAAACAACACATGAAAAGTATATTTTTATTTATAGCAGCATTATTTTGTTTCAATAGTTTTGCGCAAAAAGAACACCCAACCTTAACCAAGATGAAGGCAGGCTACTATCTTTATTTAGATAATGGCATTGAGCAAATTGATTTATATAAAACCATTGAGGTAAAGCGTAATTTTTTTAAAGTAGGTAACCCGCGTGTGATTTTAGCTCCTAAAATTGGTTATTTAGCACGTAAAAATGTGATTGCTGGTTTTGCCTTAATTTTAAAAAATGCCAACCAAGTTGAATACGATGGAAAAGTGAAAAATACCTTTCCTATTAAAGGTAATTTTTTTGGAAAAGAATGTAACCAAGCCATAGCCAAATTACCACAAGGCAGTGTGTTAACATTTACCGAAATTGACTTAACCATAACTGATTTAGATGGCCCAAACTTGGCAGGTGTGCGCCCTAAAAAACCAGGGCAATTACCCATTGGCTTTACTGTTATTATTTTAGATTAGATTCTAAAGTTTGAAAAAGTATTATGGCTTTATCTAATGCCTCTTTATCAAAACCTTTATGTGGCTGAGTGGTAATCCATCTTTCTTTTATGGAATTAGGCATTTTATTGAGTGAAAGATCATCATCAATAATGATGTAATTTTTACCTGCTCCAAAAGTTTCTGCCCATTCTTGAATTTCAATTCCTTTTTCAAGTAGTTGATTTATAGCTGTTTTGTTGTTTAACTTTGATATGGAATCAAAAACAAGTCCCCTTGCTTTAAAAATTTCTTTCCATTGTGCTTCTGTATAATTTATTCGGTGGGTGGTGGTTAAAACTACAGATGCATTGGTTAATGAGTAAAAGGTGATCAAATTTTCAAGACAGCTTTTGTTAAGCTTCATAAAACCATCAGGTTCTAATTCTAATTTTTTCCAACTTGGTGTAGTTTCCAATACACCATCAATATCTAATAATATGATCATTTATTTTTCAGGTAGTTGCTGTTGTTTAGCAAAGCGTTACCAACATTTTTGTTCAACACTCTCAACTTAAACACTTAAAACATAACACTTAAACGCATACCTCAAAAAACGCTAAATATCGTTCCATACCTTGGTGCCTTCGGTGCAGTTTTTACAAATGTCTATTTCTTTGCGGCTTTTTAAAATGGCAGTTCTAAAGCGGTTGTATTGTTCGTTTTGCCACACATTTTTAAAGCTAAACTCGCTTACATTTCCAAATTGATGTGTAGCATCTTTATCAAAACAACAAGGAACTACCAAGCCATCCCAAGTAATAACGCTTCCGCGCCACATGCGCCAGCATTGGTTCAATAGCTTATTTTTTATTTTATAACCTTCTTCGGTTTTGGTATATCGGCTTAAATCTTCGTTAGTAGGAATAAAAGTATCACTGGTTTCGTAATCGTAAATTTGGGCCGTTTTTATGCCTAATTCATCTACACCAATTTCTTTCGCTAGTTTTTTTATTTCTGGAATTTGGTGTTCATTGTGCTTAAAAGCAATAAATTGCCAAATAATATGTGGCGTTTTTAAACCCAATTCTTTTTTCCATTTCAATAAATTTTGCGTGCCCTCAATTACTTTTTCAATTTTACCACCAATACGGTATTTTCCATAAGTATCTTGTGTGGTTCCATCTATCGAAATAATGAGTCTATCTAAACCCGATTGTACAGTAGCTTTGGCCATTTCATCGGTAAAATAATGCGCATTGCTACTGGTAGCAGTATAAATATTTTTAGCCGCTGCATATTTTACAAACTCTAAAAAACTTTTATTTAAAAATGGCTCACCTTGAAAGTAAAGTACAAGCCAAATCAACTCTTCGTGTACTTCGTCAATAATTTTTTTATAAAGTGGCAAATCGAGCATACCTGTATTACGGGTAAACTCGCGCAAGCCGCTTGGACATTGAGGACAACGTAAGTTACAACTGGTAGTTGGCTCAATTTCTAAAGTTAAAGGCATTCCCCAATGAATGGGTTTTTTAATGGTTTTTGATAGATAATAACTGCTCAATAATTTTGCAGCATTGTATAATCGTTTGCCATTTAATTTTGAAAATAAGTTGATACCGTCTGTAATGTTTCTGTTCATGTACTTAAGCAAACATAAGTAGATAATATTAAATTTTTAGATTTTAGCCATAAATAAGCCAAATAAAACAAACTAGTTGAGGTAAATGAAAAACTGAACTACGATTTAAACAAAATATCTTTAATATTTAACTGTAAGTTTACGTGTCCATTAAAGAAATTTTCTTCAATATAATAGCAAATATCAAAGCTAATGCCTTGAGCTACTTTGTGATAATGTTCGCCTAATCCAAAACCAATGGCCTTGTAAATACGTCCACCTTCTTCGTGTGTTAAACTCATGCGTAAGTGGTTATTTCCCACTACAGTAACATCGCCCACATCCCATACATTTCTGGTCATAAAAATAGGGCTCATATTGCCTGGTCCAAAAGGAGCAAATTGTTTTAACACACTAAAAAATTTAGGCGTAATGGCTCTAAACGGAATTTCTGTATCGTATTCTATTTCAGGAGTTAAGCTTCTGGTTTCAATGTTTTTAACCACTATCGATTCAAACTTTTCGATAAATTTTGGCACATTTTCAACTCGTAAAGTTAAACCTGCTGCATGGGTATGTCCTCCGTATTGCTCCAATAAATCAGCACATTCTTCAATGGCATGGTATAAATCAAAACCTTCCACTGAGCGGGCTGAACCAGCGGCCATTCCATTACTTTCAGTTAAAACAATGGTTGGTCTATAATATTTTTCAATTAAGCGCGAAGCCACAATTCCAATTACACCTTTGTGCCATTCAGAGTGGAACAAAACGGTTGATTTTCGGTTATGAAAATCTTTATCGGCCAAAATCATGTTAAAGGCTTCTTCGGTAATGCTGCTATCAAAGTTCCTGCGCTCATTATTATGATGGTTAATCATTTCAGCAATTTGCTGCGAGTCTTTGTCTTTATCCGAAATCATTAATCGAACCGAATCTTTAGCATCGGCTATTCGGCCTGCAGCGTTAATTCTTGGTCCAATAAAAAATACAATATCGTTAACTGAATATTCGGGTCTTTCAGCATAATTTTCTAACAATGCTTTGATACCACGGTTTGGATTGGTTTTTAATTTTTTCAAACCCTGGTACGCCAATACCCTATTTTCGTCCATAATTGGCACCAAATCGCTGGCAACACTTATGGCCGAAAGATCCATGTATTCTTCTACTTCTTTAAAATCAATTTCGTGTTTGATGCAATAAGCCTGAACCAATTTTAACCCAATTCCACAACCTGAAAGTTCTTTAAAAGGGTAGGGGCAATCGGCCTGTTTTGGGTTTAAAATAGCCACTGCATCAGGCAGTTCATCGCCTGGTAAATGATGGTCGCAAATTATAAATTCAACCCCTTTTTTATTGGCATATTTTACTTTATCGTTGGCTTTTATACCACAATCTAATGCAATAATTAAGCTGTAACCATTATTACTAGCCCAATCAATGGCCATAAACGAAATTCCGTAACCCTCAGTATATCTGTCGGGTATATAATATTCAATTTCTTTAAAGCGTTTCGAAAAAAAGTCGTAAACAGTGGCTACCGCAGTAGTTCCGTCCACATCGTAATCGCCATAAATTAATATTTTTTGATTTTTTGCTAAAGCCTCGTCTATGCGTTCTACGGCTTTAGTCATTCCTTTCATAATAAATGGATCGTGCATGTGAGCATATTGAGGTCTAAAAAAGTTTTTAGCTTTTTCAAAATCGTCAATACCTCGCTGCACCAAAATGCCTGAAAGTACTTTATTTACATTAATAGAAGCAGCCAAAGCCTCAACGGTCTTCTTATCAGGTTCGGGTTTTGCTCGCCATTGTTTTTGCATAAAGTGTGGCGAATTTAGCAAATTATATGGAAAATATTTTCGTTAAAAATAAAATGTTTTTTAAGTGGTTAAAATATAGAGAATTGCTGTTTTTTGAATGATGAAATGGGATTTGGGAAATGTGAATTGAGAATTTGGAGATGGGAGATGGGATATGAGAATTATGAATTATTAAGTATGAAATGAGAGATGAGTTCTGAGAGTTGAGTATGGGGAAATGAGAGGTAAGAATTTACCAATTACCAATCTAGCCATCCAACAATCTAGCCATTCATCAATCCAACAATTTAACAATTCAGCCATCCAACAATTCAGCCATTCAATAATCTAACAATTTAGCAATTCAACCATTCAACCATCGAATAAATCTCCAAATCAAAAATCAACAAATCGAAAATCTCCAAGTTTTCCTTATTTTGCCGCCCAATTTATGAGCGAAGAAGTATTTAAAAAAGTAGTATCGCATTGCAAGGAATATGGTTTTGTATTTACCAGCAGCGAAATTTATGATAATGGTTTGGGCGCAGTGTATGATTACGGCCAAAATGGAGTTGAGTTGAAAAATAATTTACGCCAATATTGGTGGAAATTTATGGTGCAAATGCACGATAATATTGTGGGGCTTGATGCTGCTATTTTTATGCATCCTAAAACATGGAAAGCAAGCGGCCATATTGATGGTTTTAGCGACCCCATGATTGATAATAAAGATAGCAAAAAACGCTATAGAGCTGATAATTTATTGGAAGATAAAATTGCCAAATACCAAAAAGATGGCAATACAAATAAAGCTGATGAATTACAAAATGCTTTAGATGCTGCTTTACTAGCAAATGATTTGGCACAATTAAAAACCTTGATTGAGCAACACGAAATTGCTTGTCCAATTAGTGGAACTCGCAATTGGACTGATGTGCGCCAATTTAACTTAATGTTTAGCACCGAAATGGGTGCAATGGCTGAAGATGCAGATAAAATTTACCTGCGTCCTGAAACTGCTCAAGGTATTTTTGTTAATTTCTTAAATGTTCAAAAAAGTGGTAGGATGAAAATTCCTTTTGGAATTGCACAAACTGGTAAAGCATTTAGAAACGAAATCATTGCACGCCAATTTATTATGCGTATGCGTGAGTTTGAACAAATGGAAATGCAATTTTTTGTTCGTCCGGGTACACAAAAACAATGGTTTGAATATTGGAAAGAAGCACGCTTAAAATGGCATTTAGCACTTGGTTTTGATAAAGATAGTTACCGTTACCACGACCATGTTAAACTAGCGCATTATGCCGATGCAGCAGTTGATATTGAATTTGATTTTCCTTTTGGATTTAAAGAAGTGGAAGGTATTCACTCTCGTACCGATTTTGATTTAAAAAGTCATCAAGATTTATCAGGCAAAAAAATGCAGTATTTTGACGCTGATTTAGATGAAAACGGAAAACCTTACGGAAATTATATTCCTTATGTAATTGAAACCAGTATTGGTTTAGACCGATTGTTTTTATACACCCTTTGCGCAAGCTATAAAGAAGAAGAAGTAGGCGAAGGCGATAAAAAAGACACACGTGTGGTATTGGCTTTGCCTCCAATTTTAGCACCTTATAAAGTAGCCATTTTCCCATTAACTAAAAAAGATGGATTGCCAGAAGTAGCTCGTAAAATAATTGATGATTTGAAATTTGATTACAATTGTTTTTACGAAGAAAAAGATGCTATTGGTAAGCGTTACCGCAGACAAGATGCCTTGGGAACTCCTTTCTGTATAACAGCTGACCATGAAAGTTTAGAAAACCAAACGGTTACTATTCGTCACCGCGATTCAATGCTTCAAGAGCGAATTCCAATAGCAGATATCAAATCTATTTTGGATAAAGCCATAAGCTGGAAAGATATATTAAGCAAATAATTAAAAAGCCTCGAAGTAATTTACTTTCGAGGCTTTTTTTATGGAGTTTTGTACTAATGGGTTCTTACTCCGTTTATATAAAATGCTGTATTTATAAATGGAATATTTTCAATTGACATTTTACCATTTGCATCAGTATTCAGTCTAGAGCGATGATAATCTTGATTGATTCCTTTAACCCAATCTATTGTTTTAAGGTTAGCATGCTTAGAATAGTAATATCGCCAATTATTTTTTATTGGAAGAGCTATTTCATAATCGGTAACACTAAAATTTGAAATAACTATATAGGTATTTACTGTAACAAAATTTTCTGCTGATAAAGTTAAATTATAATTTCCATTGGGAATATTTGTAATGGTAAACTTACCATTTGAATCGGTTTGGGTCTCGTAAACGTAATCATTATTGGCCAATTTAATTTTCACCAATTTAGGCAATGTATAATAACTGAAAAAACAATAACTTGTCTTAGGCTCATCAATGTAGCCACTAAATGAGTGACTATTTGAATAGTTAAAATTAGTTAACGGCAAACTATTTATGGTATTGCTATTATTTTGTGCCATTAAATAATTACAAAACAACAGTAATACTAGAAGTGAAAAGCTTTTTACATTCATAATAGCGGTTAGATAATAGTTTTGTTTAAAAGTCAATAGCTGTTTCAAAAAAGTTGCTTGGGTTAATTAAAGAACTTTATCAAACCAATCAAAAACGTTATTTCAAATTGAAATTTTTATTGATTACATCAAAAAAAGCTGGATATAAAGCAGCCGATGATGCAATTAATGTTTTATCGAATATATAATTGCTATTACCAGCAAAAGTAGCAAGTTTACCACCTGCTTGTTGCACTATAAAAGCGCCTCCTGCTACATCCCATGGGTGCAAACCATATTCAAAAAAACCATCAAATCTTCCACATGCAGTATATGCTAAATCTACAGCAGCACTGCCCATTCTGCGCATTCCCTGCGTATTTACCATTAAATATTTTAAAGTAGCCAAGTAGTTTTCCATTACATCAAAATCGTAGTAAGGAAAGCCCGTTGCCAATAATGATTTACTCAATACTGCATTTTGTTTAACATAAATAGTTTGGTTATTTAAGTAGGCTTTGCTGCCTTTCCAAGCATAAAACATTTCGTCTCTATTACACTCATACACCACACCCAAAATCAATTCGTTATTTTGCATTAAACCTATGCTTACACTAAATACAGGCAAGCTATGTATAAAATTGGTAGTGCCATCTAAT
Source organism: Bacteroidota bacterium (assembly GCA_027484685.1). GTDB lineage: Bacteria > Bacteroidota > Bacteroidia > UKL13-3 > UKL13-3 > JAAFJM01. The sequence continues at coordinate 5,012 of JAIXSO010000071.1, read as the reverse complement.
GGATCTACTATCCACATATACTCTTTTTGTTCAGTAGCTATGGTGGCTTCTTCGGTTATAAAACCTGCTTGTGGTAGTAATTTTTGCAAGCCTGCCACTAGCATTTCTTCAGCAGTTTTATCTACATAACTTACCAGTTGGTTAAAGGTTTTTTCTTCTACTTTATCGTAAGTAAAGTTTTTGTTTTCGGCCAATATAAATAAACCTGCTTGCTTGGCTAAAGCACACGTATCGAGGCATAGTTTTTCAAAATTTATCATGGTGCTAAACTACATAAAAAATATAAATTTAGTTGGGTGTTTTAGTAAAATACAATATGTTTGGTTTTTATAAATTTTTATAACAACATGACTTTTTTTAAACCCAAAACCCTTGTAATTATTTACAGCATTCTTTTAGCTTTAATATTGTTCAATCTTTTGTTTTTAGTTATAGAAGCTTCAGAAAGATTTACAGATTTTTCATTTTTTTATGTTTATGGGATAGGTTTTGTAGCTATTTTATTTAAACTTAAAAAGGCCATAGAACAAATGAAAAGTGAAGCTAACTTAGGTAATAAAATAGCTTTTACCGATACTTTGCACATTAACACTAGCGGAACTATTGAGTTTAAAAGGTATTTAAAATATCAGTTTGGTTTAATTTTCGGCAATACATTTCAGGTCATTGTTTCAACAAGTATATTTTTAATGATCATTATTTGGAGTATGTATAACACTAAAGAAATAGATTTTGTACTAATTGCTGTTCCAATTTTTGTATTAATAATTTTCCCAATACTGTTGTATAGAAATATTAAAAAGATTTATCAATCGCATAAAATTTTAAATGAGCCACAACAAATTGAAATAAATAATGAGTGTGTACATATTGTAACAAGTCATGTAGATTCTAAGGTTAAGTGGAGCAGTTTTATAAAGGCAAGTGATAATAAGTATTTCTTTGTTTTATTTCAATCAGAACAACTAGGTATTTTTATAGATAAAAGTTTTTTAACTGATGAACAAATAAGTACGCTTAGAACTTATATTAATTCGCTGCCAATACCTGTGAAGTTGTATAAATAGCAGCTACTAAATAGAAATGAAACCTTTAGTAAATAAAAATTATATTTTAGAAAAATTTCAAGGAAAAGGTGGGTGGACATTTGCGCGTATTCCCGAAATTTTGCAAGATAAAAATGCGCCATTTGGTTGGGTAAAAGTACGCGGCACCATTGATGGTTTTGAAATAAGGAAATACCATTTAATGCCAATAGGTAATGGTAGTTTATTTTTACCTGTTAAAGCCGAAATACGCAAAAAAATTAAAAAAGCTGAAGGCGATACAGTGCATGTGATTTTATATTCAGATAATGAGTCTTTAGAGATACCCGAAGAAATGCTTTTATGCTTAATGGATGAGCCTGAAGCATTGGCATTTTTTAAAACACTAACCGAAAGTGAGCAAAAGTTTTACATACAATATGTATATTCGGCTAAGAAAGAAGAAACCAAGATAGACAGGCTTGCTAAAACAATTAATAGACTGCTAAAAGGCTTGAAACTTTATGAAAAAGAGGGGTAGAAGTTTAAATTGATCAATCAATACTGTTCATACCAGCTAAAATGGTCGTGAACAATATTTATTTTTTCTTCTTTCATATAATTGAGCAATGCCACAGATACAGGCGAAAGTTTTTTACCCTTTAACCAAATTAAACTCCAAGTAGTTTTTATAGGTAATCCTTTTACTGGTATAATTTGGAGTTCGTTGTTATGCAATTCGTTTTTTATGCCAATTAATGGCATAATAGAATAACCTAAACCTGCTAGTAATGCCTGTTTTACTGCTTCGTTGGTGGTTAATTCCATTTTTTTTAAGGTAGTAATATTGTTTTTTTCAATAAACTGTTCCATGGTTTGCCTAGTTCCAGAGCCTTTTTCTCTATAAATTAATGGTAACTCTTTAAAAATATCTTTTTTATAAATAGTATCCATAACTTTCATATCAGTATTACCAACCAAATAAAGTTTGTTTTGCAGTAAATCAAGTTTTTCAATATTTAAATTAGTAGGTAAAATAGATACCAATGCAAAATCAACCTCATTGTTTAATAGGCTTTGAATAACTGTATTTTTATTGGTTACATCCATTAAAAGTTCTATGCCATCGTGGTCTTTCATAAATTTTGAAAGAAAAAAAGGCATTACATATTTACCTGTTGATACTACCGATATTTTTAATTTGCCTGTTAATTTTCCTTTATAGGCCAAGGTTTTATAATTAATGGCATATACTTGATTAATAATATTTTCGGCTGCTTTGGCTATTTCGTGTCCAAAATCGGTAATGTATATTTTACGGCCAATTACCTCAGTTAGTGGAATATCAAATTGCTCTTGAAAGTTTTTAAGTTGTATAGAAACCGCAGGTTGTGTTAAATGTAGTTCTTCCGATGCACGAGTAATGCTTTGTGTTTGAACAATTTTTAAAAATATTTGAAGTTGATTGAGCGTGTAATTCATAAATTAATTTAATGGAACTTATTACAAAAGTAAATAAAAATTTATGACTAAGTATACTGATTATTGCACGCCCAAAATTTATATTTACACACTATGAACTTTAATTTACTAATTGAAAATTTAACCAATCCTGCCTTATTATTTTTTGTACTTGGAATAATAGCTGTTTATTTAAAAAGCGATTTAGAAATCCCAGCCAATTCCTCTAAGTTTATATCTTTATATTTATTGTTTTCTATTGGTTTTAAGGGCGGACAAGAGTTATCTCACGAAACTTTTTCGGCTGAAATAGCTTGGTCAATGTTATTTGGAATTGGTATTTCAATGGTGATACCTTTTTATACTTTTTTTATTTTAAAGAAAAAACTCAATGTGTTTGATGCGGGTGCCATAGCAGCGGCTTATGGTTCGGTAAGTGCAGTTACCTTTGTTACGGCTGTATCATATTTAGAAGCTCAGCAATTAACCTTACATGGGCATATGGTGGCTATAATGGCTTTAATGGAATCGCCTGCTATTATAGTTGGTTTGGTATTAATATCTATGTTTAACAAAGAAGAAACCAATAAAATAAACACGGGACATGTAATAAAACATTCGTTAACCAATGGCAGTGTATTGTTAATTTTAGGCAGTTTGGTAATAGGGCTAATGGCCAATGCCAAACAAGCAGAAGGTATTAAGCCATTTACCAACGATTTATTCAAAGGATTTTTGGCCATATTTTTATTAGATATGGGAATTACCAGTGGTAAAAAGTTAAAGTCTTTCTTTTCGTTTGGCGTATTTCCATTGGTATTTGCCATTATTATACCTTTGGTAAATGGGTGTGTATTTGCATTTTTAAGTCAGTTTGTAACAGCCGATATAACCAACCGTTTTATGTTTGCGGTATTGGCTGCAAGTGCATCGTATATTGCAGTGCCGGCTGCTATGAAAATAACAGTTCCCAAAGCTAATCCAGGTTTGTTTTTACCCATGGCGTTAGCGGTAACATTTCCGGTAAATATTACCATAGGCATGCCTATTTATTTTTTAGTAGTGCAACATTTTTAGCAGATAAAAAGTATTCATAAAAAACGCCCAATTAAGAAAAATCTATTGGGCTTTTTTTATTTGTGAAGTTGCCATTTTTTTAGTAGTATCTTATTCCTACTAATATTAATAAACAATATGCACTAATGTATAATAGCCAAGAAAATAAACCTAATAGTTTCCTTTTAGTAAAATATAGGTTGTCGTATTTTTTGATAATGGTTTTGTAGTAATTATTTTTTAAAAAATAAAACGAATAGCCATAAATATTACCAATTACTAAAACAAATATTAGTATAGATTGAATAACTAGTTTAGCAATTGTAAAAGGAATATTTTTACTAAAATAAAGATAAACTGCAATTGTAAAAACTGTGCTGAAAGTGGCTAGCATAAAACTTGCACGCTTTTCGCCAGTACCATTTTTTTTACCTTTTAAAATAGCACAATAACAACAATAGTATAAAAAATCGAACATGATACCTTCCTTATTTAACTTTTATCCTGCTCCCCAAGCAAATGATTATTTTAAATATAATTACAAAATAAAGTAATATAAAAATACAAATATAATTGGTGATAGCAAAGAGATAAAAATATATAATAACATGGGATTTGCTGTTAATTTCTCTTTATTTTCTAAATTAAATTTTATCCATCTTTTCTTGTAGAATATCAAAAAATAATTTACCCAATAAAATGCTTCGAAATACAAGCCCATTATTAGAAAATTTATCAGAAAATTTTTTAGATAAAAATAAGATGGAAATTTAAATTTAAGCCAATAAATATGTATTCAATAAATATTATATTCAATAGTTGTGCGAAACTAAAAGCCATTAGTATATGAAAGTTTTTATCCTTTTCTGATTTAAAAGAGCCTTTATTGTTATAAGCTTTTTGAATAGCTCCAACCCATAATTTATAATACCAATTCATGTTATTTATTTAAGTCAAATATAAAATTATAGTTTATGTTTTTACTGTTAGCAAAACGGTTGGTGATAACACTGATCAAAGGCGAAATATATAAAAAGAAATCGTATGATTGATGCCGAAGGTATCAAATGTTTATAGCAACATAATGCAACAACATTCGACCCCCATCGGGGTCGCACCATTGCAACACAACCGAACATCTATAAACATATGACCTTTTCAAGGTCAATAAAAACGAAAATTGAAATACAACAAAAAAAATGATACCGAAGGTATATTAAGTTGATAGAAAATAATATAATTGAAATAAATTGATGCCGAAGGTATCAAATGTTTATAGTTACATAATGCAACAACATTCGACCCCATCGGGGTCGCACCATTGCAACAAAACCGAACATCTATAAACATATGACCTTTTCAAGGTCAATAAAAACGAATAATTAAATATAAAAACAAAAATTAATAATATGGCTGGTACATTTTCTCAAATTTATATTCAAATTGTTTTTGCAGTAAAAAACAGAGATA
>JAIXSO010000015.1 GCA_027484685.1 Bacteroidota bacterium | reverse complement strand
TGTTTTGTTTATTGTTTGCACTACAAATTTAACAATTTCAATGCTACTATTTAATTGATTTACAGATTTTTATAAACAAAAATATCAACATATTCTTATCCCGAACTAAGGTTATTAATTCCGAAAATGATAATAAAACAATATATAAGTACTGGACAATTTATTTATTCATTTAATGTAAAATCTCAAATCAATAAACTACGACAATTAAACTGTATTTCTTTATATTAGTTGATTTAATCATTTTTCGATTTTTTACTTATAAAAAAACTCCAAAAACAACTCCGAAGGAGTTTAACTTTAATAGCCCTGCATGAAATGCAGGGTTAATAATACACAATAAAGCAACTACGAAGTAGTTGAATAAAAGAAACCTTTAACTATAATTGTGGTGACAAAAATTATGAGCACATATACTCAAATATTATATCAAATTGTTTTTAGTACTAAAAATAGAGAACATACTCTTGTCAAAGAAAGTCAAAAAGAACTTTATCAATACATTTGGGCTATATTAAAAAATAAAAAATGTCATTTATACCAAATTGGAGGGATTACTGTTCATATCCATATTCTTACACATTTACATCCAAGCATTGCACTATCTACAATAATTAAAGATATAAAATTATCAAGCAATGAATACATAAAGAAACAAAACCTATTCGCAGATTTCAACGGTTGGCAAGAAGGCTATGGAGCTTTTACTTATTCCGTAAAAGATAAAAATAATTTAGTTAATTACATCAAGAACCAAGAAGAACATCATAAAAACAAAACTTTTAAGGAAAAATTTATAGAATTATTAAATGAACATGGAATTGAGTTTGAAGAAAAATATTTACTTTAAGTAATTACACAATTATATTAATGAAAATTTCCTTCAATCAAACAATTTTCTGTTTCATTTATTTGATATTTTATAATATTGAATTTTAATTACTACAAAAATGGATGTACAAGCGCTTTTAGGTTTTTTAAATAATTTACAGCAAAATAACAACAAAGATTGGTTTGATTTAAATAGACCTGAATACGAAAAATTGCGTAAAGATTGGCTTGAGTTGGTATCGCATTTAATAACTCAAACAGCAGCCTTTGACCCAGAAATGGCCGATTTAGATCCTAAAAAATGTATTTTTAGAATTAATAGAGATGTGCGTTTTTCGGCTAATAAAAATCCATATAAAAATAACTTTGGAATAAGTTTAAGCAAAGGTGGTAAAGCAGCCGATTTTTGCGGATATTATGTTCACATACAACCAGGCGAATGCTTTATAGCTGGCGGTTCTTACCAACCTATGCCCGATAAATTGGCCGCCATTCGACAAGAGATTGATTATAATTTTGAAGAATTTAAAGGAATTATTGAACACAAAGATTTTGTAAAACATTTTGGCACTTTAACTGGCGATAAATTACAACGTCCACCAAAAGGTTATGATGCCGAAAACCCTGCCATTGAATTCATAAAACACAAAGGTTTTTTAGCCTATTTGCCCATTAAAGACAAAGGATTAACTGAAAAAGAATTATTGAGCCAATGCCAAAGCGCATTCAAAGCAATGAAACCTTTAAACGATTTTTTAAATAGAGCTATTTTAGGCTAATACAGCCAACGGAAATTTTACTAAAAACATTAACTCCAAAATTAAGTTTAAGTCTGTGTGAAAACACTTAAACTGATTCTTGGCGACCAACTAAATTTGGACCATTCGTGGTTTAAAACTGTAAATGATAATACCATTTTTTGCCTTTTTGAAATGAGGCAAGAAACCGATTATGTAACACATCATATTCAAAAAATAGTTGGCTTTTTTGCGGCAATGCGCCACTTTGCCCAAAATTTAGAAAAAGCAGGGCATACAGTAATTTATTATAAAATAAATGATGCTAAAAACACCCAATCGCTTACCAACAATATTTTACAAATTATCCATGAAAATAATATTGAACAATTTGAATATCAGCTACCCGATGAGTACCGCTTGGATGAGCAATTAAAAGATTTTTGTAGCAAATTAAACATTCCATATTCTGTAGCCAATACCGAACATTTTTTAAGTGAACGAGATACAGTAGCACAACTTTTTGAAGGTAAAAAACAAATTTTAATGGAAACTTTTTACCGCCAAATGCGCAAGCAATACAATATTTTATTAGAGCCAGATGGCAAACCAATTGGAGGAAAATGGAACTATGATGCTGATAACCGCAATAAATGGAAAGGCACTCCAATCGAACCAAAACACAATGCTATTTCGAACAATTTAGAAAGTATTTTTGAGGAAGTTAAAGCTAGTGGAGTCAAGTATTTTGGCAATATAAACGCGAAGGAATTTAACTGGCCAATAAACTTAGAACAAGCCAATACCATTTTAGATTATTTTATCCAGCATTCGTTGCCTTATTTTGGTCAATTTCAAGATGCAATGAGCCAAAAAGCGCAATTGCTTTTTCACTCACGGTTGTCGTTTGCTTTAAATATCAAACTCATCTCGCCATTATATGTGGTTCAAAGATGTATTGCAGCTTGGTTGGCCAAACCTGCATTGATTTCATTATCGCAAATTGAAGGATTTGTGAGGCAAATAATTGGTTGGCGTGAATACATGCGTGGAATTTATTGGTGGAAAATGCCTGAATACGAAACGCTTAATTATTTTAACCACCAAACTAAACTTCCCGAATATTTTTGGAACGGCAATACCAAAATGAACTGTGTAAAAAATGCGGTTCAAAACAGTTTGGATAATGCTTATGCGCATCACATTCAGCGATTGATGGTTACAGGCAATTTTACTCTTTTGGCTGGCATTGACCCAAGCGAAGTAGATAATTGGTATTTAGGTATTTATATTGATGCCATTCAATGGGTAGAAATTACCAATACGCGCGGCATGAGTCAGTTTGCCGATGGAGGAATTGTGGGTAGCAAACCTTATGTTTCATCAGCCAATTATATTGATAAAATGAGCGATTACTGTGGTAATTGCCAATATGATAAAAAACTAAAATATGGTAAAAATGCTTGTCCATTTAATAGTTTGTATTGGCATTTTTACGAACGCAATCGTCCATTGCTCGAAAAAAACAACCGCATTGGCATGATGTACAATGTATTAAACCGAATGGCAAGCGATGAAAAACAAAAAACATTAGCCCAAGCCGATTATTATTTAGCCAATTTAGAAAATTTGTAAGATTTGTTTTGCAACAGAATTAAAAAAAACAAATTATTAAAGTCGAAATTATTGTTTTGATTTTTCCATTAGCTATGTGCGTGGGGTCGGCAATCCTGATCCATCGAAAGCAGTCCACTCTAAGCCCAAAAGCATTCACATTGTCTTCAACTTAATTTATGGTTTATTCATGTAAACATCTATATAACTTATAGTTCCGTAGGAACGACACTTTTGTAATAACGGGTTTTAACCCGTTAAAAAATGAACACAACCTGTTTTACAAAAATCCCTCAAAATCTGCGCAAAGCTGAAGGCTTTGCGCAGATTTTGAGGGATTTTTGGTGTGTTTATCCATACTTGTTGCCACCAGTTTCACTGGTGGCTATTAATATTAAACTCCTTTGGAGTTTTCCTTAGCTTAACACAAAAACATTAGTGACATGAGTGAAGATTTTTTACCTTGTCCCTGTGTTAACTAATTTCAAAACCCTTCATTCAAAAATAAACTTTCAAGCTAAATTCCTTATTTTTTGGCATATCAATTAAATTGATTTAGCTTCGCGCCAGAATTATTGCTATGCAAATACAATTATTAAAATCAAAAATACACCGCGTAAAAGTTACGCAAACAGAATTACATTACGTAGGCAGCATATCTATTGACGAAGATTTGATGGATGCAGCCAATATGATAGAAAACGAAAAAGTTCAAGTAGTTAATGTAAACAATGGCGAACGCTTAGAAACTTACATTATAAAAGGCGAAAGAGGTTCAGGCATGATTTGCCTGAATGGTCCTGCGGCTCGCAAGGCTGCTGTTGGCGATCCTGTTATTATTATATCGTATTGCAGCATGGATTTTGAAGAGGCAAAAAAATACCAACCTATTGCCGTTTACACCGACCACAACAATAAATTAAACTAATTCAATGCTTAAAAAGGTAATTCAATATTTAGTCATTCTTTTAGTAGGTGGCGGGTTTATGTATTACGTTTTTAAGGACCAAAATTGGGCCGAACTTTGGCAAAAAATTGCAACTGCCAATTTATGGTGGTTAAGCGTTGGCCTTCTAGTTTCTATATTTAGCCATTGGTTGCGAGCATACCGCGCTGTATTGATGTACGATGCCATGAATTACAAAATAAAAACCAGTAACAGTTTTTATGCAGTATTAATTGGCTATATGATGAATTATTTTATTCCACGTGCTGGCGAAGTTGCCCGCTGTGCCAGTTTAAACAAATCAGATAATTTACCAGTTGAAAAATCGTTGGGAAGTGTAGTTACCGAGCGCATTTTCGATGTAATCATCATGCTGTTTTTATTGGGTTTGGTTTTCCTAATTCAGTTTAATTTAATTTGGGATTTTATTCAAAAAGCTCTAGCTAATGACCAAACTCAAACAACAACCAACAGCTTTCCAATCAAATGGATTTTATTGGGTTTAATTATAATTTTAGCTGCGGTTGCTTTTGTGCTGCGCAATAAAATAAAATCACATCCTTTATTTACCAAAATACTTGGCGTATTAAAAGGCTTTACCGATGGTTTATTGAGCATCAAAAACGTAAAAAAACCATATCTATTTGTATTTCTTTCAATTAGCATTTGGGCTTGTTACATATTAATGATGTATTTCTGCTTTTTTGCATTGCAAAGCACCGAACATTTAAACTTTGCAGCATGCTTAACAGTATTTGCCATTGGTTCTATAGGTGTGGCATTGCCAGCACCGGGAGCAGGAGCAGGAACTTACCATTATTTTATTAGCCAAAGTTTATTACTTTTTGGAGTAGCCTCAGCCGATGGAGTAGCTTATGCCACCATGGTGCATGGCGCACAAATGGTTTTATTAATTGCTTTAGGTTTAATAAGTAGCTTGATTTTATTTTTGAAAAAAAAGTAAACTAATTGGCAATTGACAATAGGCAAAAGATAAATAGCCGTTCTCCCGAAAGCTTTCGGAATTAGCCAACGGTAAAAAGAGGCAAAATAACTAGTAATAACAAACTCGCAATAAATAACCCACAATCATAATCAATGACTCATATTGAAAGCATACACAACAAGATTCATACTTGGGAAACTTTAAAAACTCAGGTAGCAACTTGGCAAGCACAAGGTAAAAAAATTGTGTTTAGCAATGGCTGTTTCGATTTGGTTCATAAAGGGCATATTGATTACCTTAACCGTGCTGCCGACCTTGGCGATGTATTGGTAATGGGATTAAACACCGATGCTTCAGTAAGCAAACTAAAGGGCCCTCACAGGCCCATACAAGATGAGCAATCGCGATTATTAATTATGGCTGCTTTGCAATGCGTAAGTGCTGTGGTATTATTTAACGAAGAAACTCCTTACGATTTAATAAAATTGGTTCAACCTGATGTATTGGTAAAAGGAAGCGATTACCAGCCTGAAAACATTGTTGGATACGATATAGTTGCAGCAAAAGGTGGCATGGTTAAAACCATTGATTTTTTGCCAGGTTATTCAACCAGCGCTATTGAAAAAAGAATAAAAGCTTGTTAAGCTATTCAAATCTTAGTGCTTCAATTGGATCCAATTCGCTGGCTTTTTTGGCAGGATAATAACCTGAGGAAATACCCACCACAAAACATAAAAACAGGCCTAAACCTATCCAAGCCCAAGGAATTATAAAACCTCCACCAATTAAAGACGTTACTATATTTCCAACAATTATTCCTAAAATAATTCCTCCAATTCCACCCATTTGGCAAATTACCAATGCTTCAATTAAAAACTGTTTCTTAATGTTTTGTTGCGTAGCACCTAACGATTTTCTGATACCAATTTCGCGGGTACGTTCAGTAACAGAAACCAACATAATATTCATCAATCCAATGGCTGCGCCCAATAAAGTTATAAAACCAATGGCTGTAGCTGCTATGGTAATAAAACTTAACTGACCAATCACTTGATTGGCTACATTATCAGCTTTCATTATTTCAAAATTATTAGGTTCATTTACACGCAAACCTCTTACTCTTCTAAACACACTGATGGCTTCATCTACCGCCATATCCATATTGGTAACATTTGAAACTGCAACTGTTACCACTGCACTCATGCTTTTTTCCGAAAATACTTGGTAAGCATTATCAATTGGCACAATTACCATTCTATCGCCACCAAAACCCATGCTTGAGCCTTTTTCTTTTAGTACCCCAATTACCCTGTATTTGGCCGCACCAACAGCAATCAGTTCTCCAATTGGCATTTTATATTTAAATAATTTGTCTTTTACTTCTTTGCCAATAATAGCCACATTTGCAGCCGAGGTAATATCCTGTTTTGAAAAATTTCGGCCATAATCTAAATCGTAAGCGGCTACTTGTAGGTAATTTTCATCGCTACCTAATACCATTATGTTGGGTTCGGTTTTATAACTATTGTATTTTATGGTTGCTGTCCAGCTAGCGTTAATGGAAGTAGAGAAAGTACAAGGAAAGCGGTATTGTTGCGCGAATTTTTCCGTTTGTTGTTGGGTAATATTGCTGTATTTTTTTTGTGGCTTGCCGCTAACTCCAAACCGAACAGAGTTACCCCTATTTTTTATGTTAAAAGTATTGGCACCAATATTATTAAAACTTTTGTTAATACTCAGTTTCATACCATCAATGGCAGTTAAAATACCTACCAAAGCCATTATACCAATTGATATAATTAAAGCCGTAATAACCGCTCTGGTTCTGTTTGCCCCAATAGAGGTAAAAGCTATTTTTATATTTTCGGTTAATGTCATTTGTTTGTACCAAATAGAATTAGCACCAAAAATAGGTTTTCGAAAGCAAATAGTTATTTTATTTATATAAAAGGAAAAAGCAATGGACAATAAGCAATTAGCAATAAGCAAATTTATTAGCTGATGCGGTTTTGCAAACCGCACTTAACTACTATTAGAATTTGTAATGTTTAAAACATAAAAGCCTTTCAATACATTTTCTTTGTAAAAAATAATAGGTATGTTTGAAAATAGAAATTTCCTAAAACAACCTGAAATTGGATAAACATAGGAAGGTTTTAGGGAAAAACATTCCTATATAGACAAGTTATGTGTAACTTTAGGACGACAGCAACTTTGACCTACAGTGTTTGCACCTCGCAGACAGTAAATTTAAAAAAATGGGTTTAGATATATCACATTGTAAAGCGACATTTGAAAGACCAAATACAACTGACCCAAATCTTTTGGGCGGTGAGACAAAAGATAATTTCAATGGATTTAATGTTCCCTTTGAACACTTTCATAAATATGTCAAACAGATTGAATGTGGAAACATTTTACATACTGTCATTATTGTAAAACAAGAAAATCTACTTGAAGAAGTAAAAGAATGGTTTAAAAATTATGAGTATTCCATTTTTATTAAAGAAAGTGAAGAGCAACTCAATCGACAGTTAGAAAAATATGAAATTAACAATGGTCTCAAAAATCTCTACAAGTATTATAACGAAAACGTTTCGGGAGAAAAGTGGATAGTTCTGAGTTACTATGAAATATTAAAGAAAAAGGGATTTTACTATAATCAAATTGGAGAACAAAGAAAAGGGATGAATGGAAAATTTTGGGAGCGCTTTTGTAGAGAGGACATTAGCAACTTTGCTCTCAAAGAAGACTTCGACTTTGCTTTTTCCTGCTTGGACTTTGACGAGGACAATGAAACAAAAGAAGATTTCAATTTGAGAAAATTAAATTTTAAAGAAAACTTTATAGACAATTTTGAATTAGGAGCGAGTTTTTTAAGCGTTTCATATTAAAATAATCTATAGACAATCTTGCCTTTGATTGGTGTTTTTACCAACCTTTTTTAACTAATAAATAAGTCCTTAGAGCACCTATTTAACTCTAAAAGTAATTTGCCGCATCATTAGTTTTGAATTCCGATTATAAAAAATGATATCGAAATTTACTTACTTAGGTACATTTTTTAAAAGTTCATTTAATTCTTTATCGGTCAAATTATCTTTATCCGATTTATCATAAATTGATAGTAAATAAACAGTATCACTATTATCCTTTGTCTCTGCCAATCCTTAGCAGAGAGGACTACGGATTTTAAATGAAAAAAGAGTCTCCTGATTCATTTGTACTTGCCCGTGTCTTAGAAACACAATTTTATTTAAAATCCTAAGAGAGATTCGCTAACTTTTCTGATAGTTAGGCAATACTCAAAGACTTTTTTATTTTAAACAATTTGTTTTTATTTGTGTGTATGAAAATTATTTATAAGCTATTGATAATAGCTTTTATCCCCTTTGTTTCTTGTAAAGAGCCCGATAAAGTTGCTCCCAAACCTGCTGAGCCAATAGCAGATTCACAATACTATTACAACTCTGAACTGATAATAAACCCTACAGCTATAAGCAGTGATGCAGAAGGCAATTGCGTTGTAATAGGCAATGGGTATGTGTATAAATTAAATGCCATTGGAGAGATTGTAAACTCGCTTACGTTAATTCCTGGCTCATGGAATAAAGACTATGCGTTTACACCGAAAGGGAATTTCTATTCGAGCGTACTGTCAACTTCCCAACCAAGAAAAGAAAAATTAGTGTTTTATGAAGTGAGTCCATATCAAAGCTTCTATTTTTCACCACTAGTAGTTGACATCAAACAAACTCGAATGCAAAATCCTAATGATGAGGTTTGGTATTGGTTTGGAAATAACTACCCTGGTCATTTAGATAATATTTTTACAGCTTTTAGCACCCTGCAAACGGCCACCAAATTTGTGAAAAGCGCCCTTACAGGACAAGTTGATACCCTGAGTGTTTTATTGAACATTGAGTATCCTTTTGACGTTACAAACGAACAAGAAATTATCTTACCTTATTTTAAGAGAAAAGCTATTAATTATTTGGTTTATGCAACTGATAGATACGTATTAGTTACAGAAAATAATAATAGTAGTTATTACTATAGATACGACAGTAAATTGAACCTCATTGATAGTTTTCAACTTGGGTCAAACCCAGTCCTTAATGTTGCTGAAAATCAGTTTTTATACCGAGGTAGAGGGTATTTCCTATCGATTGATGGCACTGACAAAGGCGTTAAAATTGAACAACTAGAGGAAACCGACCGTATCATAAATGTAGATGGCCCTTATATTTATGGCTTAAGTAATACGAATGAAATTTTTAGAGTTGACTTGAAAACCAACATTAGAACAAAAATTATTAATCGGAGCGACAAACGATTTAACAACCAAAGTATTGGCATAAATTATGTATGGACAAACAATAAAGGAAAGTACTTTCTGTTTTCTACAAATGGTTTGTACGTGTTTTAGCAAACAACCCAACGGTTTTTTATAAAGGTTAACTTCCAAAATATATACAAAACCTAGCCTCAACCAAGCCTTAGCAGAGGGGGGCCTAAAGTTTTTGGACTACGAATTGATAAATGAGTAATGTGACTCACTTACTTAGATGCATTTTTTAAAAGTTCATTTAATTCTTTATCGGTCAAATTATCTTTATCCGATTTATCATAAATTGATAGTAATAAACGGTATCATCAGCTATAACAAAGTTTGTTATTAACCTTGCACCACCCGATTTTCCTTTGTTTTTAGAAGTAATAGAAAGGCGTATTTTGTAACAATTATTCCTTATGCAGTGCCCTGTTCTGGGTTAATTTCCAAGGTCTCAAATAAAGTTGCTAAATCCGACTTTATGGAATGGTATTTCTTAGTTAATTTTTTTAGTTCCTTTTTAAATGTAGGAACAGCAACAATATTATAACTCATTTAACAAATCTTTTGCAGATATGCCTTTCAACTTGCCTTCACGAATTAATTTAAGTTCTTGCACAGCATCTTTAATATCTTCCATTAAAAGTGCTTTTTCATCAGAAATAGTTGTTGTTTTTACGTACGATAAGCCCTTTAACACTTCTAATAAATGTAATGCTTTGTTATCTTTTATATCTAATAAAACTTTCATATTTTTTTATTTAGTTTACAAATATATAGCGATTTTAATAGAAGAATAATACTAAAATTTTGAGTGTAGTTAAAATGACTTGAATGTTTTATAGTTTGAATTACAGCTAGCTTTGGTTGGTGAGAACACCAACCAAAGGCACAGATAGCGCAAGCGTCCGCATGTGCTTAAAACTGGCAAGCGTCCGCTTGCTATCAAACCGCTTGCAATAATTAAAAGCGGACGCTTTTAAATAAACAGCACAAGCGGACGCTTGCCCAACTATCCGTAGTCTACGCCAAGCCTTAGTAGAGGGGACTACGGATTTTAAATGAAAAAAGAGTTTGCAACTCGTTTTTTACATAATATATTTGAATAATGTCAGAAGGAGGATATCAAATAAGAGATCAATTTGCAGTACATTTTATTACTTTTTCAGTAGTAGAATGGATAGATGTTTTTACAAGAAAAATATATGCTGATATAGTTGTTGAAAGTTTAAAATTTTGCCAAACAAATAAAGGTTTACAAATACATGCTTGGTGTTTAATGAGCAATCATATTCACTTAATAGTATCCACTAAACAACCAATTACACTTTCGGAAGTATTGAGAGATTTTAAAAAGTTTACATCAACCAACATTATTAAGGCAATAGAAAATAACACAAGAGAAAGCAGAAGAAATTGGATGTTGTGGATTTTTAAAAAAGCGGGAGAAAAAAATAAAAGAAACAAAAATTATCAATTCTGGCAACAAGAAAACAATCCTATTGAATGTTCAACTCATGAAATATTACAATCAAAAATGAAGTATTTGCACGAAAACCCAGTAAGGGCAGGTTTAGTAAGAAATGAAAGTGATTATATTTATTCTAGTGGAATAGATTATTATACAAAAGAAAAAGGGTTAATTGAAATTGATTTTCTTAATTAGCCCGTGTCGGAGACACTTCAATTCATTATAAATCCTTAGAGCGCTTCGCTAACTCTAAGGATAGTAATGCGTGTGAAGGGTGCTTTAGACGATTTGGATAAATAAAAGAATAAAATACATTTGTAAAAAGCCCGACTGCCATCTGGGTTATATAAAAGTTATTGGTAAGTGGCGGTCGATTCCGTAAGACAAAAAATATAGACAAATGAGTTGCTTAGGCGTTTTATTTTCTCTCGACAAACAAACGGTCGACAAATTGAAATCACTCTCTTCGGACGAGGATCGTCTCGACCATCTTCAAATGGACATCGAAGAAGTTTATTTTAGCCAGTATCCTCAATGGACTTGTGAACTGGATAAGGCCTGGGACGCCATACATCGAACTTTGACAAATGGAAAATTAGAATGGGATGGTGGAACTTACCCATTAAATCACATAATTCTTGGCGGAGAAATCTTATACTCCGAACCCGACTACATCATGACTCTTAAAACACCTGCGCAAGTTGCGGACATCGCCAAAAACTTTGACGCTGTAACAAAAGACTCTTTCAAACAAAAATATTTTTCCATAGAAAAAAACGAATACGGTTTCGATACAACCGAAGAAGATTTTTATTATACATGGACTTGGTTCTCCGAATCAAAAGACTTTTGGCAAAAGGCCTCTGACGAAAAGCGTTATGTTTTGTTCACAGCAGATCAATAATCTACTATCGTAGTCTTGTGTGTTGGATAATAGCGTTGCTGTCCGAAAGCTTTCGGACTACGAATTGACAAATGAAAAAAGAGTTTATAACTACTATTTAAGAGTCGTCTTCCATATTTTGCCAAGTAATGTTAATATCCTTCCTAATTAATATAATATATAATCTGATTATTGCAATATCCTACCTAACTACTGTTAATATCCTAGTTGATTCATGTATTAACCTACCTGTTTACTGCAAAATCCTTCCCTGTTACTGTTAATACCCTACCTGATTGTTGAAATAGCCTACCTGATTACTGCATTATCATATCTAATTGACACAATATTGGATAGCGCAAGCGTCCGCATGTGCTTTAAACTGGCAAGCGGATGCTTGCTATCGAAACGCTTGCAATAATTAAAAGCGGACGCTTTTAAATAAACAGCACAAGCGGACGCTTGCGCTAGCTTTCAATACTAAATCCCGTAAACCAATTTACTGTTTTCAGTAGTAATTTCGGCTACTTGTGCTAAACCCATTTTTTTAAGTTCAGCCAGTTTTTTAGCTACTTCTATTACATAAAAACTTTCGTTTCGTTTGCCTCTAAATGGAACAGGTGCCAAATAAGGCGCATCGGTTTCTAAAACAATATGTTTTAAGTCTATATCGGCAATAGCTTCGGCCAAACCAGCATTTTTAAAAGTTACCACCCCTCCTATTCCTAAATAAAAACCCAACTCAACCACTTGCTTAGCCTCGGCTGCTGTACCACTAAAACAATGAAAAATACCACGTAATTTGGGGTGTTTCATTTCGTTTAAAATTTCAATTACATCAGGCGTAGCATTGCGGGCATGAATGTTTATGGGTAAATCTTGCTGAATGGCCCACAAACATTGCTTTTTAAAAGCCATAATTTGCTGTTCTTTAAATTCTAAACTCCAGTAATAATCCAACCCAATTTCGCCCACAGCATAAAACTTGCGTTTTTTAAACCATTTTTGAATTTGAAATAAATGCGCCTCCACATGTTCATCAACCGAGCAAGGATGAAGCCCCATCATAGGAAAACAGTTATCGGGAAACTGCCAAACCAAATCTAACATGGGCTGAATGCTGTGTAAATCAATATTAGGCATAAAAAGGCGCGTAACTCCATTTTTAATTGCTTTTTCTATTAACTGCGTGCTATCGGCTTCAAACTCTTTTGAATATAAATGCGTATGTGTATCGGTAAAAATCATGGTAAATAAGTGGCCGCAATATTAGTTCAATTGCTAGTATTAAACCAAGGTAAGTAAAAAAAGTAAACACCATTTTTAAAATACAAGCGTTTAAACGAAAGAAAAGAAAGCAATTGTTTTAAAATATGAAATTAATTTGTAATGTTGATTTATGGAAGTATTGAAGCGCGAATCGGTCATTCATCAGTTTAACCAAATAGATGAATTAAATATAACTGCACAAAACTTATTGTTAAAAGCCAAAGAAGCAGCAAAAAATGCTTACGCACCCTACTCAAAATTTAATGTGGGTTGTGCATTATTGCTCGAAAATAATGAAATAATTTTAGGCAATAATCAGGAAAATATTGCTTACCCGAGCGGTTTATGTGCTGAGCGAACTGCTATATTTTATGCAGGTGCTAATTACCCAACGGTACCCATAAAAATGATGGCTGTTACTGCCTTTGCAAATGGTTATGAAGTAAACCAACCTGTTATGCCATGCGGAGCTTGCTTACAAAGTATCAGTGAATTTGAGTTACGTTTTTCAAAACCAATTGAAATTATTTTACAAGGAAATAGCGGACCCATTTATACTGCCGAAGGCATAAAAACTTTTTTGCCTTTTCAGTTTTTTATAAAAGAATTAGGGATGTAACTCATTGCCACTGATTACACAGATTTTATTGATAAATTCTTTGTAAACTCATTTAATAATAACTTCTTAAGTGATTTAAACAGATGGAATTGGATACTATTTTCTTTATCAATCAAATAAAACTCTCTGTGCAATCTGTGGCTGTTTTTACAACGAATTTAACTCTTGTTGTAGTTTTTTGGTTAATGACGATACTACCAATTGGTAAGAATGATCTACTAATTCTAAAATTAATGCATCACTGGCATCTTCATTAAAATTTACGGTATTCCAATGTACTTTACTCATATGGTAACCTGGAATTATAGCTCCAAAACTAGCCCTCAATTCAATGGCCTTTTCCGGATCACATTTTAAATTTACACTTACTGGCTTACTTAACGATGTGAGTGCAAACATTTTTCCCATTACTTTAAAAACCAAAGTATCGTTATCAAAAGGGAAAGTTTCTTCTACCCCTTTTTTAGCAATGCAATAATCGCGCAATTGTTCTATGTGCATTGGCCTACAAATTAATAAACTTATACCCTACTGTAAACTGCAACATAGAAGCACGTGAGCTAAAATCAACATTTTGAGTATTTACTGCACTTGCAGCATTGCCAATACTGTTAATGCTAAAATCGTAACGTGCATCAAAACTCAATTTCCAAACATCAAAACCAACGCCAACTTGCGCTCCCACTACAAAATCGTTATAATTTCCTGTAGCCAAATTAGATGCATTGTTAGCCGACAAATCTTGATTAACCAAAAACTGAAAATTTGGCCCTGCACAAACATTGATTACACCCAATACTTTTTTCCCAAATAAAATAGGTACATCAATATAATTTAGCTTAGTAGCCGCGCTCGATGGACTAGTTGTTCCATTGCTATTAACGGTAAAATTTAAATTCCGGAAAGAAATTTCGGGTTGAACAAACATACCTGCAAAACCAATCCGGCTAAAAACACCAATTAATATACCATTTGATGAAGATGGAATTTCGAAGTTTTTAAAATCAGCGCCAATAATTTGGGTATTTGTTAAACCAGCTTTTAAACCCAATTGAAAGGTTTGTGCATGCGCATTCAATGCGAATAATACTATTAAAACTATAAATATTTTTTTCATAATTATTTATTTTGGTGCAAATTATAAATTAAATAACACATTTTATTGCATAAAAAAACCTGTTACTTGTAAAAATAACAGGTTATTAAAAAAATTATTTTGATAATAACTTAAGCTAAAACTACTACTTTATTGTTTAATATTTCAACAATACCGCCAGTAATATCAAAAGATTGATTACCATTTTCAGTGCCTTTTACCACCACTTGTCCTTTAATTAAGCTACTTACCAAAGCTGCGTGACCTTTCAAAATTTGAAAAGTACCATCAGTTCCAGGTAAAGTAACCATTTCAATTTCACCACTAAAAAGTGTTTTATCGGCTGTTATTATATCTAATTGCATACTGTTTAGTTCTTAGTTTTTAGTTCCTAGTTCTTAGTTTTTAAATAGTTATTGCAACTAAGTACTAAAAACTAAGAACTGAAAACTATTTTATAATTATTTTGATTCAGCTAACATTTTTTCTCCTTTGGCAATTGCTTCTTCAATATTACCAACTAAGTTAAATGCTGCTTCTGGTAAATGATCTAATTTACCATCCATAATCATGTTAAATCCTTTAATTGTTTCTTCAATCGAAACCAAAGCACCTTTTAAACCAGTAAACTGTTCAGCTACGTGGAAAGGTTGCGACAAGAAGCGTTGAACTCTACGTGCACGGTAAACAGTTTGTTTATCGTCTTCCGAAAGTTCATCCATACCTAAAATAGCAATAATATCTTGTAACTCTTTGTAACGTTGTAAAATTGATTTTACACGTTGAGCACAATCGTAATGAGCATCACCCACAATAGCAGGAGTTAAAATTCGTGAAGTTGAATCCAATGGATCAACCGCAGGGTAAATACCTAACTCAGCAATTTTACGACTTAATACAGTTGTAGCATCTAAATGCGCAAATGTAGTAGCAGGAGCTGGATCCGTTAAATCATCCGCAGGTACATATACCGCTTGAACTGAAGTAATTGAACCGCGTTTTGTTGAAGTAATACGTTCTTGCATTGCTCCCATTTCAGAAGCTAAAGTTGGTTGGTAACCTACCGCTGAAGGCATACGACCTAATAAAGCCGAAACCTCAGAACCTGCTTGTGTAAAACGGAAAATATTATCAACGAAGAATAAAATATCACGTCCACCTGATTTTTCATCACCATCACGGAAGTATTCAGCTACCGATAAACCTGATAATGCAACACGAGCACGTGCTCCAGGAGGCTCATTCATTTGTCCAAAAACAAGGGTTGCTTGCGACTTTTCTAATTCGTTGTAATCAACTTTAGATAAATCCCATCCACCTTCTTCCATATCGTGTTGGAATTCTTTACCGTATTTAATAACGCCCGATTCAATCATCTCACGTAATAAATCGTTTCCTTCACGAGTACGCTCACCAACACCAGCAAATACCGACATACCTTCGTATGCTTTTGCAATGTTGTTAATTAACTCCATAATCAATACGGTTTTACCAACACCCGCTCCACCAAACAAACCAATTTTACCACCTTTTGCGTATGGCTCAATTAAGTCGATTACTTTAATACCAGTAAATAATGGCTCTGCGTTAGTTGTTAAATCTTCAAAACGAGGAGGATTTTGGTGAATAGAACGTTGACCAAGGCTAGCATCCATGGTTTTCATACCATCAATTGCCTGACCCACAACGTTAAACAATCTACCTCTAATTTGCTCGCCCATTGGCATTGATATTGGCGATCCCATTGGCACTACTTCCATTCCACGAACTAATCCGTCTGTTGCTTCCATAGCAATAGCGCGAACCATATTATCACCCAAATGTCTTTGACATTCAAGTATTAAACGCGATCCATCGGGTCTAGTAATATAAAGTGCATCTAAAATTTTTGGTAAGCCTTCATTGCTAGCTGCGAAACTCACATCTACAACTGGACCAATTACCTGAGCTACAACTCCTGATTTTGACATAATTATGTAATTAATTGTAATTTTTAGTGGTGCAAAAATAATTTTTACTTGCATAAAACAAACTATATATTAAAACTTATAGTGTGATTTTAAGCATTAAATAAATTTACCAATTGGTTTTTAAACCTATTTTTTTATTTTAAAAGAAGATATTTTTTAAAACCCATTATGCCAAAATGGATTATTGTTTTATAAATTTAAAAACTTGGGTTTGGTTATTGGTACTCACTATTTTTAACACAAAAACTCCATTTAATAAATGGCTGATGTCTATTTCAGATTTTAAAAGCCCTCTATCTACTTCTTGCCCTAATAAATTGGTGATTAAATAATTACAATTTTGAGCTAGATTATTTTCAATATATAACTTTTCAGTTGCGGGATTAGGGTAAATCTTTGTTTTTAAACTGCTTATATCCTCTACAGTTAAACTTTTCAAATTGGCATAATTGTTCATTTGATAGTGAATATTGTCCTGCATATCTTTTCCATTTATTCCTTCATACCAATTATTGACCCGAGCGACAAAAAATGTTGATTTATTACAATACCAAGTAAAATTAACAGAACCTCTGGGTTGTATTTCTATCTCATACTTCCATGACCCATCTTCAACCTTTTTCCAAGTAGTGTCCACAAATAAACCACTTGTTTTCTTTAAAAAAGATTCAAATAAACCAAATGGTAATTTAATTTTACCTGTTGCTACTATTTCACTTTTAACATAGATATATCTTTTAAAGAATGAAGTGTCGCCAGAAAGATTTGGGTAAATTTTAGAATTCAAAATAACAGTGTCAAAATGAACATCACCATAATTAGCTGAAAACTTTATAACTTGCATTGGTCCAGAATACACATAAGACTGAATTCCAGGACATGGAGGATAAAAAGTAGCTATCCCAGTTTCATAAAATGCCATAGAATCCTGTTTATAATAAATTAATGTACTTAAGTTACCAAGATCATTAACTGCCAATGTAGAATTTGAAAAGTAATCCTTAAATTCTGTAAATTGTGGATTAGTGAAACTATTTGTATCTAATTGTTTGATATTTAAATTTGAAAAATCCCAAAAATTATCAATACCCGATTTAGAAAAACTGAAGTTATTCAAAATAGATGTATCATTATAAATATTATTGTAACAGATTTTTGTTCCTATTTGAGGTACGTCTTTTAAAGTTAGTGAAACTTGAGAAAAACCTCTAAACGAAAGAATTACAATCAAAATTAATAGTATATGTTTAATCATTGTTTATTGTTTTATAAATTTAAAAACTTGGGTTTGGTTATTGATACCAAATATTTTTAACACATATACACCGTTTAATAAATGGCTGATGTCTATTTCTGATTTTAAAAGCCCTTTATCTATTTCTTGCCCTAATAAATTGGTAATGATATAATTACTATTTTGAGCTAAATTATTTTCTATAAATAATTTTTCTGTTGCGGGATTAGGATACATATTTGTTGCATTTGACTTTATTTTAGGGGCTGATACGTACTTAATAAATAAGCTATCAAAATTACATGTTGGTTTTACTGTATCAGGTTTAAAAAAATTATCGCCATTGTACCAATACACCAAATTATTGTTTCTGCAAATTGCTTGTAAACCTGGCGCACCTTCTGGAGTAAATCCAGCATCATCACTAATCCAACCTCTTTTACTATCGCCTAAGCCTTTAATCCAAATAAGATTTCCCGCTCCCGCTTACTTAGAACTTAAAAACCAATGCATGTAAAAGTTACTATCCAAAAGTTGAATTGATTTAATGGAATCAACCACATACAAATAATTAAAATATCCTCTATTTATTTTATCATTTACTTCTAAATCAAAATCAAAATACAAAATGGTATCCACTTTGTTTGGAAATTTTTTAATTTTATAGGAAACCTTATTCCCATTCACAAGCATACTTTCACTAGGAATCATAATATATTCAAAATTGGTGTCTTTTTTAGGATCAATATCGTAAGTATCTCTTAATAAAAATTTTAATTCATTTTGTGAATTTCTTGATAAGTACATATAACTTACGTTCGACATCACAGCTTGTGCATTGATAAACTGAACACAAACCAGCATTTGGCTAATGATTAACAATAATTTGATGGTTTTCATATTGGCAATACTTTAAGTTGGTTATAGAAATTAAATAGGCCTCATTTATACAATTACTTACTGCAATAGCTGAAACTGATTTATTTGATTGAAAAACTAAATTAATTTTTAATAGTATATTCAAATATCAAAAAAATAAAATAATAATCCTACAATTAAAATTGAATTTCTGATTAAATTGAGCGATAATCCGAAATAATTAAACTTTCGATTAGGCTCTTTAACAGCAATTTCAAAAATTTATGTTCCACAAACAATCAACATTGTTTTGAAAGGCAAAATTTAACGTTTTTATTTGAACCTTAAAATCAGTGCAATAATTTTTTATGAGCAACGATCAAATTAAGGAAGAAGTAAAGCAAAAATTCATTGTTTTTTTAGAACAAAACGAGCAGCGTAAAACGCCAGAACGTTTTGCTATATTAGATGAAATTTATAGTAATAAAGAGCATTTTGATGTAGAAACGCTATTTGAACACATGAAAAAACGCAATTACCGCGTTAGCCGAGCTACTGTTTATAATACCCTTGATTTGCTGTTGGACTGTGGATTGGTTATAAAACACCAATTTGGTAAAAATTTGGCTCGTTTTGAGCGTTCGTATGGATTTAGGCAACACGATCACATGATTTGCAATGTGTGTAGCAATATTTTAGAGTTTTGCGACCCTAGAATTCATCAAATAAAAACCATGATGGGCGATTTGATGCAGTTTGAAGTTACCAACCACTCGTTATACCTTTTTGGAAATCCCAAAATGGATGAAAATAGAAATTGTTTAACATGTAATAAAGTAGTTCCAAAACCTGATTATTAGTTGATGGTTGTCGGTTGATAGTTGATAGTATAATAAATTAGTAATATAAGCTAGGGGCTAGAAGCCAGTAGCTAGAAGCAATAGAAATATGATAGATGTAGTATTAGGCCTGCAATGGGGCGATGAAGGTAAAGGTAAAATTGTTGATGTACTTACCCCTCAGTACGATGTGGTGGCAAGGTTCCAAGGTGGACCAAATGCTGGTCACTCGTTAGAGTTTAACGGACAAAAGCATGTTTTAAACACCATTCCTTCAGGTATTTTTCACAAACATTGCATCAATATTATTGGCAGTGGTGTAGTAATTGACCCCATTACCTTTAAAAAAGAAATTGAAAAAATTACCTTAGGTGGCGCTGAACCATTGGTTAATTTATACATTTCGGAAAAAGCGCATTTAATTTTACCTACTCACCGTTTGGTAGATGCAGCAAGTGAAGCCAATAAAGGCGAACATAAAATTGGTTCAACTTTACGCGGAATTAGCCCAACTTACCAAGATAAAATTGGTAGAAGTGGTTTACGTGTTGGCGATATTTTAGCAACTAATTTTAATCAAAAATATGAAGTAGTGGCAGCTAACCACAGAACCTTGTTAGATAGATTTAACTATCCATACAATATGGCTGAACATGAACCTGCATTTTTTGAAGCAATTGAATTTTTAAAACAATTCAAAATAGTAAATACCGAATACTTCTTGAATGATTTAATGAATCAAGGAAAAAAGGTATTGGCCGAAGGCGCTCAAGGAACTTTATTAGATATTGATTATGGAACTTATCCTTTTGTAACTTCATCAAATACCATTACAGGTGGTGTTTGTAATGGTTTGGGTGTTGCTCCGCAAAAAATAAAAAGAGTTTACGGAATTTTTAAAGCTTATTGTACTCGCGTTGGTAGTGGCCCTTTCCCTACTGAGCAAGACAATGAGCAAGGTGAAGAATTACGCCAACTTGGTCACGAGTTTGGAGCAACAACTGGTCGCCCGCGTAGAACTGGTTGGTTAGATTTACCAACTTTAAAATACAGTATTATGCTAAATGGTGTTACTGATTTAATTTGTACCAAAAGCGATGTATTAAGTGGTTTAGGCGAAATTCCAGTTTGCCATGCTTACGAAATTGACGGAACTGTAAGTGATAAAATTCCTTACAGTTTGGTAGATGCCAATATTAATCCTCAATACCAAACCTTTAAAGGTTGGACTGGCGATTTAGGTAAAATAAAAAACTACAATGATTTACCTGAAACTTTTAAAACTTATATGCAATTTGTAGAAGAGCAAATAGGAATTAAAGTAGATACCATTTCGGTTGGACCAGATAGAGATGAAACGATAATGAGAAAATAGCAACTGGCAGCTAGCTCCTTGCCTCTGGCAAATAATTTTTATAAAACCTGCTTTAGTAATAAGGCAGGTTTTTTTGTGTGGTTTTGTAAAATTCTTAATATCGGTATTGTATAATTTTTATTTTTACCGATAAATAATATATTTGTGGGGTGGAATGGAAAAACTATAATTATGAATTTGAAGGAATTGAGAAATACCTTGAACGCATAGCCGATAAAAAAAGTCAGCTTGATGTTTTGCGCCCTTTTCCTGCTGCTGCTCTTAAAAACATAAAAGAGAGTTTAACCATGGAGTGGACTTATAACTCCAACAGCATTGAAGGAAATACCCTAACTCTCCAAGAAACCAAAATGGTTATTGAAGAAGGATTTACCATTAAAGGGAAATCGCTACGCGAACATTTTGAAGCAGTTAACCACCATGATGCCATTGATTTTGTAGAAAGTTTAGTGAGTAACAACTATATTTTAACCGATAAAGATATTTTAACGGTTCATGGATTGGTATTGCAAAAAATTGAAAAAGAATATGCTGACCGCTACAGAAATGCAGGTGTTAGAATTTCAGGAGCTAATTTTAATCCTCCAAATGCCTTAAAGGTTGATACTTATATGATGGATTTAATTGAATGGTTAAACAATGAAACTATTCCAATTAATCCAGTAGTTAAGGCTGCCATTTTTCATCATAGGTTTGTATGGATTCACCCATTTTTTGATGGCAATGGAAGAACAGTAAGGCTTATATTTAATTTGTATTTGATGAAATTAGGTTTTCCTCCTGCCATTATTTTAAAAAATGACAGGAAAAAATATTACGATGCGTTAAACAAAGCCAATAATGGTGATTATTCCAAAATAGTACTTATGGTTTTGCAGTCTTTGGAGCGCTCTGTAGATATTTACTTAAGTAATTTAACCAATACTTACGATGACTATCAACCCATATCGAGTATAGTGAGCGAGCCAGACGTACCTTATGGGCAAGAGTATGTTAGTTTATTAGCAAGGCAAGGAAAAATAGATGCTTTTAAAGAAGGTAAAAATTGGTATACTAGTAAAGATGCATTGAATAGTTATATCAATAAAAGAGAGCGAAAAAGAACTTTAAAAAGCTAGCTTTTTTTCTCCATTAACTCAAAACCTTTTTTACCATCGCGCTCTAAAAAATCAATTTGCATACCTGCAAAAAATAAAGCTTGACCAGGATGATAAACTATTTGTATGCCTTCAACTTCAACTGTTTTATCTTTATCGGTTGGTTCATCAAAACCAATAATTAAACCTTTATCGGTTGAGTTTTTTTGTTTGATTCCAATACGCAAATAATGAGTAGCTGGAATTTGTAAGTTTATTTTATACTCGTTAATGGCTTGAATGGCCGCTGCTGTTAAATGTATGATATTCAAATTTATTGTGCTTTTGTTTTTACAATGAAATAACTTTTTACTTATTAATTTTTAGCTTGGCTAATTGTTTTATCAAACCCGGTCCACCATATATAAAACCTGTGTAAATTTGAATTAAACTAGCACCTGCATTTATTTTTTCTTGCCCGGTTTGAGCTGAATGAATACCACCAACTCCAATTACTGGAATTTGGTTATTCGATTTTTGCTTGATATAAGCCAAAATTTCGGTTGATTTTTCACTTAAAATTTTTCCGCTTAATCCACCTGCGCCCATTTGTTCCACTTCGGTTTTTGCAGTTACTAAATTATCACGGCTAATGGTAGTATTGGTTGCCACCAAGCCATCAATACCAGTTGATTGAACTATTTCAATTACATCATCTAACTGCGATTGGGTTAAATCGGGCGCTATTTTTAACAAAATGGGTTTTTGAATATTGCCTTTGGCAATAAAATTTTTACGCTCTTCCATTAATGCCAAAAGTATTTCTGAAAGTGGTTTTTTATCTTGCAACTCGCGTAAGTTTGGCGTGTTAGGTGAACTTACATTTACTACAAAATAATCAACCAATTGGTATAAACCTACAAAACATTTCAGGTAATCGTCTTTGGCATTTTCGTTGGGCGTAACTTTATTTTTACCAATATTTCCACCAACTATTAAATCGGCAGGACGGTTAACCAAACGTTCTTTAATTACTTCTAAACCATCGTTATTAAAACCCATTCGGTTAATAATACATTCGTCTTTTGGTAAACGGAACAAACGAGGTTTATCGTTACCACTTTGTGGCAAGGGAGTTACAGTGCCTATTTCTACAAAACCAAAACCAAGCGAACTTAACTCATTTAAATATTTAGCATTCTTATCGAAACCAGCTGCTAAACCAATGGGATTATAAAAGTTTAAGCCTAAAAACTGAACTGGATTTTTTACCCTAAAAATACTAGAAACAATTTGACGAACAAACGGAATTTTGCAAAGTATTTGGTAAGAATTTAACGAAAAATAATGGGCCGTTTCTGCCGGCATTATAAAAAGGAATTTGAGAAGTAATTTGTACAAAGCGCTATAATTTTGTGGCGAAAGTACATTGCTTATTTGTAACTTTAAAATGATTTTTAGTTCAACGATTTAAAAATTAAACCATTACTTAATTTATAAAATAGGGAGTGTAACTAAATTTGGCTTAATTCGTTTATAGTTTTATCAAACAAAACTTTTATGAAACACTTTTTTACTTGTATATTAATGCTTTTGGCTAGCCAACTAATGGCGCAGCAAAGCAAAGAGTTAAAAGGTTTTGTTAAAAACGATATTGGACAAACGTTATCATTTTCAATTATATACAATACCAATACCAAACAAACTTATTCTGCCAATCAATTTGGTGCTTTTGTAATGGAGGCTAGCTTAGGTGATAGTTTGTTGGTTTCAAGGATTTCATATAAAGCAGATACTGTGATAATTACCAAAGCCATTTTTTATGAGTTAAAACCATTTGATATTATTTTAAAACGAAAAGAAACCATTTTACGAGATGTGAAAGTAAATGCTCGCCATAAAAACGATTCATTGGCCAAGGCATACGCCAATTTAATGAAACACGACACTTTATTGAACAATAATAAAAAAGCTGAAAATGCTCGCGAAATGGCTAAACCCAAGCTTATTTCAAATGGCGGAATTGGTGTAGAAGGTTTAATTTATAAAACTTGGTACAAATTTTCAGACAAAGGCAAAAGCAATGAGAAACTTTTAAAATTAGTTGAAATGTATAATCAATCAGTGAAAATTGACGACAAATTAAGCATTGATTATATTATGAAAGTAACAGGTGTTAATGCTAAAAAAGCCGAATGGATTAAAGATAATTGTGCTAAAAATGCGCTATTGAAAATTCCTAATTTTACTGACTACGATTTGATTCTGGTTTTAAGGCAATGCGCTGAGTAGTTTGTGCATTGTATAGTCAATTACTCTTTAAAAATTTATTCTCCATTATTGTAATATATTTTCGTTTTGTTAATAGTAAAATAACAATTTGATTTTTAATATATTGCCCCAACTTTATTTTACAACTAATTTATGAAAATAAAATACAATGCCATTATTGGAGTTT
Organism: Bacteroidota bacterium; assembly: GCA_027484685.1. GTDB lineage: Bacteria > Bacteroidota > Bacteroidia > UKL13-3 > UKL13-3 > JAAFJM01. The sequence goes on along the minus strand of JAIXSO010000015.1, from coordinate 53,728 downwards.
GGTTAGCTTTATTGGGCTTAGCTCATTGCAAAAGCAAAATACAAAATACAAAAATTACGGAAACTAAAAGCATTCCCAACGATTCGCTTGCTACCTACCCATACTGGATAGCCATGATGGACGACCCAAAAGTAAATTATTACCAAGCCATTGAGGCCTTTGAAAAATATTGGGAAAGCAGAGAACAACCTACCGAAAAAGATGGGGAAGCAAAAGATATTTTTGAAAAAGATAAAACCAAAGAAGAGCGCGAAAAAGAAGAAAAACGATCCGTTTTATATGTTTACGAATACAAGCAGTTTTTAAACTGGAAAGATAAAAACAAAGATTTTGTTAAACCTGATGGAACTATAATGACCCAACAAGAAATTTTAGAACAATCACTTAAAGCACGCGAAACAAAATGAAAATAAACTTTACCATTGTTTTTTTACTGATTATAAAACTAGTATTAGGGCAAAACACTGCTACTTTTACTCAAGTGGGGCCTATAAAGTTTCCAGCTAATCCAAGCGTGCAAACCACAGGAATGGGCCGCGTATCGCAATTGGTTTACCACCCAACCGATAGCAATATTTTATTTGCGGTAACTGCATCGGGTGGAATTTTTAAAACCTCAAACGAAGGAAATACTTGGTCGGGAATAACCGATAATTTGCCATTAACTGCATGTGCATCGTTGCTTATAAATCCGTTAAATCCTAATGTAATGTATTTAGGAACTGGCGATGCCAATTACGATGCAAACGGTTTGGGCGTTTATAAAACCACTAATGGTGGCAAAACGTGGGTTGCTTCAAACAGTGGAATGGGCAATGTTTTGGTGTCGGAAATGGTATTTATGCCAGGCGATACACAAACAATTATTGCTGCTTGTAAAGATGGTATTTATAAAACCATAAACGGTGGAAGTACTTGGGTAAAGAAAACTACTGTAAATGCCAGTTACAGAGATATAAGCTACCGACCTCAAAGCACCAATATCATTTATGCAGCTACCAATGCCAATTTTTATCGTTCGTATAACAATGGCGAAACATGGATACAATCGAGCTTAAATACAAGTATTACTTGCGCAGGAATTAAACTAGCAGTGTGCCCTAGCGATACTTCTAAAATTTATTGTGTTGCTTGGAAAACAGGTGCAAGTCCATTTGGAGGAATTTATGTATCTACCAATAATGGAACTTCGTTTGTAAAACAAGTGGATACACCAAACGTACTGGGTTACTCAAGCAATGGAACCAGTATGGATGGACAAGGTGCATATAATTTAGCCATTATTGTAGATCCAACTAATGCCAATACCATTTATATTGGTGCAATCAATTTATGGAAATCAACCAATGGAGGAGTTAATTTCAACCTGCTTTCTCATTGGGCTTTTGGGGTTCATGCAGATAAACACCATTATTTATTTTCACCATTTAACAATAACAAACTTTTTATAAGTCACGATGGAGGAATAGATAGAACCACCAATGGAGGAACCACTTGGACAACTTTGGAAGATGGCTTAAGTGCATCAGAGTTTTATAAAATGGGAGCAAGTGGATTGCATAACGACCATATAATTGGTGGATTGCAAGATAATGGTAAAGATGTAGCTGTAAATAAAGCTTTCTCAACGGTAACTGGTGGCGATTGGACAGGAGATTTTGAGTTTGATAATTTTGATAGCAGCATTGTATATGAACATGGTGGCAATAAACGAAATATTATTTCGCATGTGGCAAGCAGTATTAATGGACACGGAGGAATTTATTTACCACATCCAAATGATAGCAATATAATGTTTGAAATAGACAGCAGTTTATTGCGAACAAATAATTTACGTGCTTCGCCAACTACCAATGTAACTTGGAATCAAATTTTTATTGCCGCAGGAATTAATAAAACTGGCACTAAATGTTTGGCTTATTCAAAACCATCTAGCGGAACTTTGTATGTTTTTTTCTCACCACAATTGTTTTATAAATCGGAAAATGTAAATGCTGCAACTCCAACATTTACTCAAATAACTTCCTTTCCATTTAACAGCGGAGAGGTAATCAAACAAATTGAAACTGTAAATTACGATTCCAATTCGGTTTATGTAGTTACCAACCAAACCAGAATTTTCAAATCAACTAACAAAGGATTGACATGGATTCAAATTACCAAAAATTTAACATCAAGCTCCTTTATAAAATTTGAATTAGACCAAAGTAGAAATGATTCAAGCATGTATGTTAGCACCGCATTTGGAGTTTATTTCCGTAACTCAAGCATGGTAAATTGGATTCCATTTTTAACAGGACTACCAAGTGTGGCGCGCATTAGCGATATGGAAATTATGACTGATGGCAGTAATAAAAGCAGGTTATTTATTTCAACTTATGGCAGAGGAATTTGGCAAAGCAATTTATATAACCCAACCGCCCTAGCACCTATAGCCAATTTTACCATGCAAGCCACTAGTGTTCAACCTTGCCCAAATACATTTATTCTTACCAATCATTCCACAAATGCACCAACCAGCATTAAATGGTCGGTGTTTCCTACTGTTGGTTATCAATTTATAAATGGAACCGATTCGTTATCCAACAGAGCAGAAATTCGCTTTGATTTAAATGGTGTTTATTATGTTTCATTAACAGCAACTAATGCCAATGGCACCAATATAAAAACCATTAATTATAATAATGTAAGCACTCCAGCTGGAAGCTGTAGCACCACCACTACTAACTTAAGCGGATTTGGAATGGGCATACAAAAATTTGAATTTAATACCATTAACAATCAATCGGCAATTGGTAATGCAAGCTATACCGACTTTTCATGTACCAACAAAACCATGATAAAAGCAGGAACAGCCTACACAGCTTGGGTTACTACCGGAACTACCAATCCTGAAAATCAAAGCATTTATATTGATTATAACAACAATGGTGTTTTTACCGATGCTAACGAATTGGTTGGAACCATTGGTTCTGGCACTGGAAGAAGGTCGTGTAACATCAATATTTTAGCTGCTCCACCTATTCCAAACCAGTTTATACGAATGCGAGTAGTTACTAATTTTGCTACAAGCAGTTCTCCTTCGTGTGGTACTTTAAGCTATGGCGAAAGTGAGGATTACGCCATTTTTATTGATACCATTAAACCTAAAGTTACCATTAGTATTCCAAAGCCAAATGTAAATGGAAGCTTTACCGCACAGTTTACAGTAAGTGAAAACATAACAGGTTTTGACAATTCAGATATTGCAATAACCAATGGAACAGCAACAAATTTTGTGCAACAAAGTCCTTTGGTTTATGCAGCAACTATTTATCCAAACTTTTATGGAAAAATAATCGTTCAAGTGAATGCAAATAGTTTTTTAGATATAGCAGGAAACAGCAACTCATTAACCAAAGATTCAACTATTTTTATTCCGCCTACAATTGAAACAGCCATAACTAGTCAAACTTTAAATTTTGGACCCAATGAAACCGATACTTTTATTTCGCCAAATGGAAAAATAATGGCTGTTTTAATTAATAACTCATCGTTTAATTATGGAGCCACTACATTAACCATAGACAGCGCTGGAACTGGAGCAACAAACTATTCTACCAATACTGCTGCTGCAAAACGAATTGCTAAAAAAACTTATAAAATAACTACAGCTAATAACAATACTAGTGGTAATTTTACCATCAAATTATTTTACACTGCTGCTGAAATTAACGGTTGGAAAACAATTACAGGTAATAACTTTTCGGGTATAAATATTATAAAATGTCCAACCAATATTGCCTCAGGAACTTTAAGCAATGGTGTGTATGGAACCGCAAGAAATGTTAGTAGTTATAATACCACTAATGATTCAGTAGTTACTGCTACTTTCAATAATGGTTTTGGCACATCAAGTGGATTTGCTGTTGGAGTTGATGTATCAGTTTTACCAGTAAAATATTTAAGTTTTACAGCAACTAAAAAAACAGATTATGTTCAATTAAATTGGTCAACTGCTACTGAAATTAATAATAAAATTTTTGAAATAGAACGAAGCACTGATTTAACAAATTATGAAAGCATTGGAACTGTTAACGGAGCAGGAAACAGCAACACCATAAAAAATTATTTGTTCAACGATAAAACCATGAATAATATTCGTGAGCACTATATTTATTATCGCTTAAAGCAAGTAGATTTTAATGGCAATTATGAGTACTCAAACATACGAGTGATTGAAAACAATGAAGTTGATAATGAAATAATAATTTACCCTCAACCAGTAAAAGATGTTTTAAAAATTAAAACAAAAGAATTGTATCAATATAGATTTGAAATTATTGATGCTAATGGAAGATTAGTATTAAAAGGAAGTAATTATAACGTAGAAGCTGAAATTGATATTTCATCGTTAAAAAGTGGTTCGTATTATTTGAATATAGTTTCAGTTACAAAAGAAAACCAAACATTTAAAATTATAAAAATTGATTAAGATGAGAACTTTATTACTGTTGTTATTAACAATAGTTTCAAATACACTTTTTGCACAAACCGAAAATTTTAGTACTTTAATTGCAAAAGGTAAGGAAGCTTATGCACAAGCCGAATATGATATTGCCGCCAATTACTTTGAAAAAGCAGTTTTAATAACACCTAAAAGTGCCGAAGCCCATTATTATTTAGGATATTGTTATAGTAAAATAAACTCATCAGACGGCAAAAGCTTAACAAATTCGAGATTATCTCAAGTACTTAAAAGTAGTTATGAATTTGAATTAGTAAATAAACTAAGTCCAAAATACAAAGGTAAATTGATAGTTCAAGATCCCTATTCAAAGCTTTCGAGTGAGTGGGGTTCGTTGGCAATTAGCTATATTTACAACAACAAAACCGACTCGGCAATTTGGGCATTTAATGAAGGAAAAAAAAGAGGCGGTTTTAGTGATTTTATTTTAGCAATTAATAAATCCGTTCTAGATTTATGTGATAGTAATTCTATTTTAGTAACTTCGGGTGACAATTATACTTTTCCTTTGTGGTACCTGCAATTTGTTGAAAATTACAGACCAGATATTTCAGTGGTAGATATTAGTTTATTAAACACCTATTGGTATCCAAGTTTTTTAAGTAATACTAAAAAAGTACGATTCGATTTTCCAGAAACCATTTTGGATTCAATTGAATATTGTGAATGGCCTGAAAGTACTGTAAAAATAAATGACTTTTCATGGGTGGTTAAGCCTAGTTATGAAAACCAATATTTATTAAGAGGTGATAGAATATTTTTAAGTTTACTTAGAGAAAATAAATTTGAACGAATATTATACTTTACTTCTGGTTTTAACCAAAACGATCAAGTTGGTTTAACACCCTATTTAACATCCAATATATTAATAAATAAGCTTAATATTCATAACGAAAAAGAACTTGATTTCAATACTTTCAAAGACAAGTATATACGTGTTGCACAAGCCATTAATAAATTAAACACTAACAGTGAATTGGATGCACTTTTTGCAGGAAATATTAGGTTAATGCTATTAATTAGAATTTCAACCGAAAGCAAACCAAATCAAAAAGAATTGTTTAAAATATTAGATACTTATTTTAACGAAAAAAAATTGCCAATTGAAAGTATTGAAATAAAAGAATATTTACAAGAATTGAGAAAAGAATGTTTTAAAAAATAAAACTATTATTACTCAAAACTCAACTCCAAGTCGCTTATTACTTTATTTTGCATAACATGCATTTTAACAATATCTTCTACCCTATCAACAGTAACATTTCCATAATAAGTTCCTTCAGGATAAATAACCAAAGCTGGGCCATTTTTACATTCGTCTAAACAGCCAGCACGCTGTGCACGCACTTTGCCTTGTAAACCATTTTCTTTTAAAACTTCTCTAAATTTTTCAACCAAAGCCATACCGCGCTCTTGTCCGCAGCAAACTTTCCCTTCGCCCTTTTGATTGGCGCAAATAAATATATGTTTTTCGTATTTCATATTCTAGATTATTTTTTTATTATTTGATTTAGTGATTTGGAGATTTTGTCAATTGGAAATATTTTTTATGAAGAGGCGAAATTATCAATCTTAGTTTTAATTGAAATAAACTTTATTCCAGCCAGCTGCTAGTTGCTGAAGGCCAGTAGCTAAAAATTTACAACAACTTCTCATTCTCCAAATGCCTTGTAGCATCTCTGTTTGTTTTTTTAGCCATGTTTTTTTCAAAAGCTGTTGTTAAATCTACTCCTGTTTGATTGGCCAAACATATTAAAACCCAAAGCACATCGGCCATTTCATCGGCTAGGTCTTTGTCTTTTTCATTGGCCTTAAAACTTTGTTCACCATATTTGCGAGCCATAATACGAGCTAACTCACCTACTTCTTCCATTAAAATTGCAGTATTGGTCAATTCGTTAAAATACCTAACTCCAATGGTTTTTATCCATTCATCCACCTGTTTTTGCGCTTCACTAATTTGCATTTTTTATAAAAATTATAGGGCGAATTTATAGTTTATAACACATTAATCAGAATTGGTTTTTGGTTTCTAAAATTTAATTTTTTGTTTTGCTCATAATTTCCGTATTTGAGTGCAAATAAATTTCATGATGAATCAACAATCAAATAATCAAAAATCACATTTATACACCCTTATTACGGTGTTCTTTTTTTGGGGCTTCATTGGAGCTTCAAACGGAGTTTTTATTCCATTTTGCAAGGCCAAATTTGGATTAGATCAATTTCAAAGTCAATTAATTGATTTTGCATTTTATGGCGCTTATTACATTGGAGCTCTTTTACTTTTTATTTTTAGTAGTGTTTTAAAAAGTGATATTTTAAATGCTTGGGGTTTTAAAAAAGGAATTATAAATGGTTTATTAATAAGCACTTTTGGTGCAGCTGCTATGATTTTTGCAGTTACTCAAGGTAGCTACTTAATGATTTTAGGTGCATTGTTTATTGTAGCAATTGGTTTTTCATTGCAACAAACTTCAGCACAACCATTTGCCGCATCGCTAGGTGAACCAAGTTCGGCTAGTAATAGATTAAACCTAGCTGGAGGTGTAAATTCATTAGGAACCACCATTGGCCCAATTGTTGTTTCAGGTGCTTTATTTGGAGTGGTGGCGGGAGTTAACGATGATTTTATTAAAGAGTTTGCTCAAAAAGAAGGTTCGTTAAATTCTATGAAAACCCTTTACATGTTTGTTGGTGGGTTGTTTTTATTGGCAGCAGCATTATTCTATTTTTCAAAAAAATTACCTTCAGGCAAAAGCGATGCAACATTTGCACCTGCTAATAAAGCCATGACAACATTGATTGCAATTACAGTAATTTTAGCAATTATTTTTGCATACATCTTTTCAAGATATGAAGATGCCTCGTTTATTGAACATTATATTACCAATAAAGAAAAAGATTATTTAGGATTGGCTTTAACCATCACCACTTTATTAGTGGTAGTTTTTGGTTTATTGTTTGCAAATTTTTCGGCACAAAAAAAACCAGAAGGATGGGGCGCCATGAAATACTCACAATTGGTTTTGGGAATGTTAGGTATTTTTACTTATGTAGGAGTGGAAGTAACTATAGGTAGTAATTTAGGCGAATTACTAAAAACGCCTGAATTTGGCAGTATTACAGGGCCTGGCTTGGCTCCATTTATGTCAATGTATTGGGGAAGTTTAATGATTGGTCGCTGGGCTGGAGCTATTTCAGTATTCAATCCTTCTAATAGTTTAAAGAAAATTTTATTAATTGTGGTTCCTTACGTAGCTTTTGGAGTAGTATTAACAGCTAACGCTATTTCAGGTCAAAATATTGAACCACTTTATGCTTATGCTGTAGTAGTTGCGTTCCAAATTTTAGGTTTCTTTTTAGGTAAAGATAAACCTGCTCGCACCTTATTAATATTTGGATTGATGGGAATGATTGGAATGATAATTGGGTTACTAAGCTCAGGCACAGTTGCAACTTATGCGTTTATGAGTGGAGGATTAGCTTGTAGTATTATGTGGCCATCAATTTTCTCATTGGCAATTGCAGGTTTAGGTAAATACACCAGCCAAGGTTCGGCATTTTTGGTTATGATGATTTTGGGTGGTGGAATTATTCCTCCATTACAAGGAAAAATATCTGACATTATTGGTATCCACGCTTCGTATTTTATACCAGTAATATGCTTTGCATACCTTGCTTTTTTTGCCTTTAGAGCAAAAGCAATTTTAAAAGCACAAGGCATTGATGAAGATGAATTAGAAACATCAGGAGGACATTAATTTATAAAAACTCTTAAAATGAAACATTTTGTAATTACAGTCCTAATTAGCTTGATAGCCCAACTAACTAATGCACAGACAGAAATAGATCAAAAAGTTCCTGCTTTTTACCTAGGAGCAGGTACAGGCTTAAATAACAATTGCGGTGCTGCTGGTTTTAAACTTGGTATAAGGCTTAATAACAAAATGATTTTAGATGCAGGAGTTGGACTGGGAACTTGGGGAAGTAAAACTTCATTAGGCTTGATATTTAACGCCATTAACAAAAATGCTTGGTGCCCCACTTTAAGTATTTCAAGAGCAGGTGGACGAGAAAATGCAGAGGTTAAAGTAGAAGTTATTGATCAATTTAATAATACTAGCAGAAAAAATATTAATTTGAATTTGAACCCCGCCACTTGTTTTAATATTGGGCTGCAACGCCAATGGATTAGAAAAAGTGAAAATAGAATGGTTTTGGATTTAGGTTTTTCAATTCTAGTAGATGGTGGAAGTCATGAAGTATTAGATTATACACATCGAATAACAGATGATGGAAAAAGTATGTTAAATGCTTTTAGACCAGGTGGCTTAATAGTTGGGTTTAGTTACAATTTTGGAGTAAACTAATCTAGCTCTTTATTGATTTCATACTTTAAAAAATAAAGCTCATCAATAATTGATGGGCTTTATTTTTGCTTTATTGTTAAAATTGTCCGCTTGTGTAAACAAACAAAGTCAAACGTAGTTTAAATTTATATTTGGCGCTATTAAAAATGATTGAATTAAAAAATATACAGAAATCGTACACCGTTGGTGATAATAAAATGAAAGTGCTTAAAGGCATTGACATGAAGGTAAACGAAGGTGAAATGGTTTCTATTATGGGCTCTTCGGGTAGCGGAAAATCAACTTTACTTAATATTTTAGGGATTTTAGATAGCTACGATGCTGGTGAATATCGCTTAGGCGGCACTTTAATTCAGCATTTAAACGAAACCAAAGCAGCCAAATTGCGCAATCAGTATATTGGTTTTGTGTTTCAATCGTTCAACTTAATTTCGTTTAAAAATGCCATGGAAAATGTCGCTTTACCACTTTATTATCAAAATATAAGTAGCAAAAAACGCAATGCCATTGCTTTAGAATATTTAGAAAAAGTTGGTTTATTAGATTGGGCTAAACATATGCCTAACGAAATGAGTGGTGGACAAAAGCAACGCGTAGCAATTGCCAGGGCATTGATTACTCAACCTAAAATGATTTTAGCCGATGAACCCACAGGAGCTTTAGATACACAAACCAGTTACGATGTAATGAATTTGCTAAAAGAGGTAAATAAAAGTGGTATTACAGTAGTGATTGTAACCCACGAACACGATATAGCCGATATGACTGATAGAGTGATTCGGTTGAAGGATGGATTGATATTATAAAAATGCGGAGTGATGGAAAAATGCGGAGTTCGGAATGAACAAAAATTCGAAGTGAATGAAATTAAAAAATTATACAATGAAAACTAAATTTGAAATAAATACGAGTGTAAACAATTCGCTCACGCCTTGCGTGATTGGCATTTCGAACTCCGAACTAAAAAATTATGTTTGATATAGATAAATGGCAAGAAATATTTGCGTCTATTAGCAAAAATAGACTCCGCACTTTCCTTACAGGGTTTAGTGTGGCTTGGGGTATTTTTATGCTCATAGTTTTATTAGGTGCAGGCAATGGTTTGGGCAATGGCGTAAAATTCCAATTCTCGCACGATGCTGTGAATAGCGTTTGGTTCAATAACGGACGCACTTCGGTAGCTTACGATGGCATTCAACCTGGCAGAGATATAAAACTGACTAATCAAGATTACGAATCGATTGGTAAAAGCGTAAAAACCATTGAACACCTTTCGCCAAGATTACAACTGTGGGATGTAAATCAATATAATTTTAAAAATCGTTATGGTAGCTTTAGCACCAAAGGTTGCAATTACGATATGATTTATGCCGAAAAAATTGAAGTACAAAAAGGCCGATTTGTTAATGAATTAGACATAAAAGAGTGCCGAAAAGTTTGTGCCATTGGTCAACAAGTAGTTGATGAATTATTTAAAACAGAAGAACCAGTTAATCAATTAATCAATATCAATAATATTCCATTCAAAGTGATAGGTGTTTTTAAAGATGCTGGTGGACCTGACGATAACCGAAGAGCTTATATTCCAATAAGTACTTCGCAACGTGTGTTTGGAAACGATAATAAACTAGACCAAATCATTTTTACTTTACCTGAATCAGATATGGATAAAAGCGAAACCATAAAAGAGGAAGTGTATAAAGTATTAGCGCAAAAACATCATTTTGACCCAAAAGACCAAAAAGCGGTTTTTGTTTGGAATAATGTAACTGAATTTAAGCGTATCATGGGTTTAATAAATGGTATTCAATTGTTTGTTTGGATTATAGGAATAGGTACTTTAATTGCTGGAATTGTTGGTGTAAGTAATATTATGATGATAGTGGTAAAAGAACGAACCAAAGAAATTGGAATTAGAAAAGCATTAGGCGCAACACCTTTTAATATTATATCATTAATAATTCAAGAAAGTATTTTTATAACAGCACTATCAGGTTATATTGGAATGATGCTCGGAATTGGTGTATTAGAATTGGCTCAAAAATATATTCCCGATAGTGACTTTTTTAGAAAACCCGAAGTTGAATTTAAAGTAGTGTTGGTAGCTTTGGGAGTATTGATATTAGCTGGACTTTTAGCAGGGTTTTTCCCCGCACGAAGAGCCGCAAAAATTGAACCTATTGAAGCCTTGAGAGCGGAGTAAATTGGCTTCTGGCAACTAGCCTCTAGCCACTGGCAAAAAACAATTAGTTCTAAATGATTACATAAACAAAAATAGAATAAAATAATTGGCTAGGTGCCAGAGGCCAGCAGCTAGCAGCAAAAAATAAATAACCTTGGAAAAACTAAAAGAAATATATCAAACGCTTAGTAAAAATAAACTAAGAACTGCCTTAACTGCCTTTGGGGTGTTTTGGGGTATTTTTATGTTGATTATTATGCTAGGTTCTGGACATGGTTTGGAAAATGGTGTTACCGAATCGTTTGGCGGCACTGCTAAAAATGCGGTGTATATGTGGACCCAACAAACTTCAATAGCTTACAAAGGTTTACCTCGCGGAAGAACTTTCGATTTTAAGGTAGAAGATATACAAGCCATAAAAGACAATATTCCAGAATTGGCAGTTATTGCTCCTGCTGCGCAATTAGGCGGTTACCGAGGAGAAAACAATGTTAGCAGAGGAAAATTTACAGGTGCATTTACCGTTCGTGGCGATTATCCTGACACCAAATTAATTCAAACTTTTAAAATTGTAGAAGGACGTTTTTTAAACGAATTAGATATAAAAGAACGCAGAAAAGTTTGTGTAATTGCTCCCAGAGTTATGGAAATTTTATTTCCTAAAAATGAAGCACCACTGAACAAATACATTCAAGTAAATGGTATTTATTTTAAAGTAATTGGCACCTTAAAAGCTGATAACAGTGGCGATGATGTGCAAGAAAAACTGCAAACCATTTATATTCCATTTACTACTTTTCAAAATGCCTTTAACTTTGGTGGTAAAATTGGTTGGTTTACTTTAACAGCCAAACCTGCTTACTCGGCTTCTTTAGTAGAAGAAAAAATAAAAACATTATTGAAAAACCGCCATCATATTTCACCAGCCGATGATAGGGCTATTGGTACTTGGAACAGCGAAAAGGAGTTTAAAAAATTAATGGGTTTATTTCGTGGCATAGAATTGTTGGTTTGGATTGTAGGTATTGGAACTTTATTAGCTGGGGTAATTGGGGTGAGTAATATTATGCTCATTATAGTAAAAGAACGAACCAAAGAAATTGGCGTTCGCAGGGCACTTGGAGCTACTCCAATAAATATTATGAGCCAAGTTATTGCTGAAAGTATTTTGCTTACCTCAGTAGCAGGTTATTTTGGTTTAGTTTGTGGTGTGTTTGCATTAGAGGCTGTTAGTGCTGCCATAAAAGGACAAGAAAGTGGCATGTTTCAAAACCCAGGAGTAGATATTATTATTGCCGTAAAAGCATTAGCAATATTAATTTTTTCAGGTGCAATGGCCGGCATTATTCCTGCACAAAAAGCAGTTAATATCAGTCCAGTGGAAGCGTTGAGAACCGAGTAAATGCTTCTGGCTTCTAGCCACTAGCAAAAAGTTGGAGAAAAAATATTGAAGTATAGTATCAATTGCCGTTGTGCTTTAGCCAACGGACAAAAAATAATAAAAAATAAATAGGCCAGAGGCTAGCTGCCAGTGGGCAAAAGCTATAAAAACATGAAAAAAATAATTAGAACATTGGTATTTGTGGCACTTGGTGCTTTGTTTGTGTACACCATTTATTACTTGTATAATAAAAATCAAGAAAAGCCAACGGTATTTAAAACCACACAAGCTTTTGAAACCGACATTGTTAAAAAAACTTTAGCTACGGGTAGCATTGTGCCTCGTAGAGAAATCAATATAAAACCTCAAGTTTCGGGTATTATTGAAAAAATATTTGTAGTAGCAGGCACGCATGTAAGCAAAGGCGATATGATTGCGCGTATAAAAATTATACCAAACATGATTAATTTAGCCAATGCCGAAAGCCGCATTACGCGTGCTAAATTGGCTTTAGATAATGCAAAAATTGATTTTGATAGAAACCAAAAAATGTTTGATCAAAAAATGATTTCACTATCGGAATACCAACCTTTTGCCTTGGCTTATAAAAATGCTAAAGAGGAACTTGAAGCTGCCGAAAATAACATTGCTTTGATTAAAGAAGGTGTGAGTAAGTCGGGCGGAAAAGTTACCAATACCATTGTGCGCAGCACCATTGATGGAATGATTTTGGATATTCCAGTTAAAGAAGGTGGAAGTGTAATTGAAAGTAATAATTTTAACGAAGGGACTACCATTGCCTCCATAGCCGATATGGGCGAAATGATTTTTGATGGTAAGGTTGATGAAAGTGAAGTAGGAAAAATTAAACCCGGAATGGACTTAATTTTAACCATTGGCGCTTTAGATACTGTAAAATTCAATGCCAATTTAGAGTACATAGCACCAAAAGGAGTGAAAGAAAATGGTGCCATTCAGTTTCAAATAAAAGCAAAAGTAAACTTACAAAAAGGCGTGTTTTTACGCGCGGGTTATAGCAGCACAGCCGATATAGTTTTAGCTAAAAAAGAAAAAGTATTGGCCTTGGCCGAAGGTGTATTGCAATTTGAAAACAATAAAACTTTTGTAGAAGTAGAAACTGCCCCACAAACATTTGAAAAACGCTATTTGCAAACTGGCCTTAGCGATGGAATTAACATAGAAATTTTAGGTGGAATAAAAAAAGAAGATAAAATTAAAGACCCTAATGTGGAGAAGGTGGAGTAATGAAAGTATGGATTATTTTTGTATTGCTAGCACTTAACGTCTCTCAAATATCTGCACAAAAAATTACTTCAAAAGTAGTTTTAGCAAAAAACATTGAATTGGTTGCCGTTATTGAAAAATTTGATAGCACCAAGCATCATTACGATACTTGCATGGTAGGTCTAGGGTGGAAAGAAAATGGCTGGAAAACTATTTGCTTGATTGATGGACAAATATGGTTTGGTATGGATCAAGGTTTAGACTTGCCCAAAAACAAATTATTAAAGCTAACCATAGTAATAAATGGAACATCAATTCCACTAGAAACCAATGGCATGTACAATGTTAATTATGGCTCACTAACTATTAGAGAAAAACAATTTAAACTGAGTAAAACAAACGTTGGATTTATGTTATATGGCTTTTTTTCTGATGGTGCTGGAACTTACACAGCACATTGGCAAATTATAAAAAACAAAGCAAACAGAAATGTAATTTCAAATGATGAGAGTAATTTTTCGTGGCAACTTGAAAATTGAATCAGAACAAGTAGTTACTAAAAATTATTAGCACCAAAAAAGATTAAAATTGAAATGTTTCAAAGTTTTATAAAGCCAATTATTGCATATTGCGATATGCAATAAACACTGAAAATTGACAATAAAAACCATTGGCTGATGAATTAAAAATGATTTAGTCGGAAGTGAGCAAACCTTAGGGAATTTAAAGTGTTCGGGTTTGTTTTTGGAAAACTTAAAATAAGTGATTTGTTTTGATTTACTGTTGTAAAGAAAAAAAGTGATATTTGAATTATAATTTCAAGAAAATAAAACGCAATGCAGCGAGACCTACTAGTATGTATAAAATCTTAACTTTACTATTTTTTGCTTTTATCACTTTATACCCTTAAAAAAAACTGAATCACAATTTAGGGTTGTATTTATTGAAAATTGTTAAAAAAATAAAAAATCTTTGTGCGTGAAACTAATGCATTTTATTTGGCTTTCACGTTATTAAAGAATAATCTAAGTTTTTATAAAATAGAAGAATTAAAAATTTTAATTGAATTTGAAAAGGATTGTATTAACAAGTTGTGCGAATTACTTTTTAAAATAATATCTAACTCAAAAAGTTAAATTTTTGCATAACTAAACTTTTAAAAAACACCCAACCTGCAAGGCAAGTTGGGTATTGTAAACAACAAAATAATATTTACCAAAAGAAGGACAAACCAAAGTCTGTTGAATAATAGCTTGCACCATTAGCTGCTGCTCCGGGTGGTCTTGCTGCTAGTTTATAAGTTTCAATATTTGGAGTTACTGTTAACCCAAACCAATCAAGCAGTTTGTAGGTAATATTAAATTGTAACTTGGTATTTTTACCATAATTATCCGAATCGTATTTGTTATAAAAAACACTATAATGATACCTAGTATTAATAATTAAACGTTCACCAATTTCAGTAAGTATCGAAAAGCTAGCCCCTGGAAATGTTATACCTGCACTTCTGAATCCAGCAGTTTCAAACCCGCCAATGATTCCCAAACCAATGCGGGTTTCCGACCCCAAAATTTTAATTGGCTTGCCAGGGTTCAGGTAATAACCCCAGTCAACATCTGCTAAGGCACCATGCACATTGTCAGGAGAATTAACTGTTCCTCCCCAATCAATATTGGGTACCAATGAAAAGTCGCCAGTTACCCAACCATAGTCACTTGTTACCCAATCAAATTTCAGCATGGGATTTTTAGTTGTAAATGTATAGTTGCTATTGGTTGCCAAATCAGCATTTCCACTTGAGAATTGGTAAAGTGATATATGAAACTGATCGTCTTGGGCAAATGAAACAATGCTTGAAAAACAAGAATAGGCAAAAAGTACAAGGCATTTTGCAGACTTTAACATGATGTTATTTTTTGATAGTTATAAAGACAACTTCACTTTCTTTTGCTTTTTTGGTGATTTTATGGCCAAGCATAATGAGTTTATTGTCATCTTCAAATAAGAAAGGATTTGTATAGCTTATTGCCCAGTCATTGTTTTCTAAGTTCTGATAAGTTGAAATTCCTTTTGAGTCAAAATTGTATGTAATAACGGACAGGCTAGTAATCAAAAATTTTGATTTGTTTGCATATATCATACCGTCTTTGAATTTGTTGTATTTCCCAATATCATAAGCAAACCAAAACATTTTTTTTCCGTCTTTTGAGAATGAAACGGAAGAGCCTAAATCTTCGCCCTTTTTTGATAATACAGCATCTAATCCTCCTGCTTCGTTTATTATAAATGCTTGTAATCCCAAATAGGTTGCACCACCTAAAGCTTGTCCCATAACTGCATAGCCTGAAGGTCCCCCTTTAAATTGCCTGCCTTGATAAACGAGTTTGTTATTTACCACGTTTAAGCTTGTACCTGTCATTTTTAAGCTAATTTTCGAATTGCTTTCAAAACTTACGTTCGATTTAATAGCACCTTGAAGCTCTTTGTTTAATATACTGTTTATATATACCAACTTATTGTTCTCAAATTTTGCTACCTGCAAATGTTGGAAATCTTCTTCTTCAGCTCCTTTTACATTTGAGTATTCTTTATTGTTAAAAGCACAACCTCCAATTATGTAGGTAGCATTGTTCTTGTGCACTACTTGGTCTATAACCCAACGGGTATTTGTTGCATTAAATTTTACATGTTCCTTTATTTCATAATTATCACCATCAATATAAAAATACTCATACTTGTTTGCCTCAGTGGTTTTTATTTTCGACTTCTTGTAATCTATTGGAATAGCAATGAAAACATAGTCAAACTTGCCTGGCGATTTTTCTATAGATTTAGCAGTTATTAAACACTGATGATCAAACGTAAATGTCTGCTCTTTAGCCAAATTCAAATCTTTATCAAATTTTCTGAATATGTAATGTTGTTTTTCTTCTTTTAGCACACCTACAGTGCTATAAAGTATGTTTCCTCCATTTGGAATAGGGTTGCTGTAAATAGGATACCATTTTTCTCCTTTTGACTGTCTGTTTGCTGCTCCATTTTCTTCGTAACGTTTAGGATATTCAGTACAACCTTGCACTTTTAATCCAAGGTATGAAGCTACAACATCTTTACCAGCCGTAAATCCATAACTAACGGTTGTGGTAAACATGTATGAGTTGTCTATTTGATAAGGAAAGAAAGGATCATAATGCGTATTGTACTTTGCTCCAAAAATTAATTCATTGCTAAGTAACGCTTCTTTTGTTGACTCATAGTTTTTATTAATTGTTTCGATGTAATTAAATTCATCATCAAAAATGAGTTTATCTATTTTATATTTAAATCCATGATAAGTGGTGTAAACAAAGGATGCGTCTGAGGTACTACTCGAAACGCATTGCGCTTGAACAAAGTTGATATAAGCTTTTCTGGTTAATGAATCAATACCAGCACCTTTAATGAACCAGTTTTTGTGTTTGTTTTGGGATTCAAGGTCAAAGCTTTTTGAGGTCACTTCAACCTGTGCCTGCAAAAATAAACTTGCTAGAATTGCGGCATTTGTTAGGATTAATTTTTTCATTGTCATAATTAGTTTGTGATATTCAAAATTGATAGAAAATAGGCATGCTATCAATACAGCATCTGCTGTATTTTGGCATTACATAGGTATAAAAAAAGCCACTGTGTGTGGCTTTTGAGTGAAATATTAGTAGTTTATTTACTCAAATATCCTTTCGAGTAGTCGTTACTTCCTTTTCTTGTTTCTGCATCTTTATTGCTAATTACAAAAGATGTTTTGGTAAACAACACAACCTCATTTGTGTCGGGCTGTTTTCCTGCTTCTAATAAAATTAACAAATCTTTACCATTAAGTTTTGCGATAGTATATGTTCCATTGTCTGATCCCAAAGGAAGAACTGTGGAGTAGGTATTGTCATTCCCTAAAGTAAATGTTCCTGTACCATCAGGCACATTGTAGGATAGTTTAAGCGAATCTCCAGGAATGCTGTATTCTTCAAATTTGTTGATTTTCCATGTACCTACAACTGCTTCTTTCGTAAAAGCAACTGGTGCATTCGTGTCTTCTTTTTTGTCTTCTTCTTTTTTGCAGGCAACTATTGCCAATAAAAGCATCGGGATCATTAATTTTTTCATGTGTTTGTATTAATTAGTTTGTACAGCACAAAAATGATGACATAGTGGTTACCCTTCAATACAGCAGATGCTGTATTTTATGCCATCTTGCTCTTGCTTTTAAAAACGCTATTGCAGCAGTTGTTGCACAAAAAAACCGCTGCTTTTGGCAGCGGTTTTTTCCACAAATCTAACACTACATTACTACTGCATTTTCATACAAGTAGTAATAGAGATTAGCTTATTGTTTCATGAATTTTTGAACAGAGATGACTTTGTCTGTTGTTACTTGAACAAAGTATAATCCAGTAGAAAGTTCGCTTACATCAATGTTTGATGCTTCGTTTGTTTCTTTCACTTGTTGACCATTGCTGTTTAAGATTGTTACATTTTTTACATTCAAGCTTTGGGCAAAATTTAATTGTAGGTTGGAAGTTACAGGGTTTGGATAAATTAAAAACAGCTTGTTTGCTTCGTAATCTTTTAAAGAAGATGCCGGACCATTGCTATAGCTAATTGTACCATTTCTCCTAAATGTTCCGTCTTCGTTTCGTTGTTCTATGGCCCATTGTTTAGTTTTTTCATTTTCTTTTTGTAATACTACATATTTATAACCAACTATAAACTCATTTGAACCCGTTAGTTTACCAAATTCTAGGCACGAGTCTAACCCATTAGAGTAATAATAGTATCTAAAAGAACGCCTACTTGAATCGGCTCCACTATAATTATAAGCCACAATAGAGTCTACCCTATTGTTATTAAAATAATAAAACTGTTTGTTCTGAAGCACCCAACCGTTAAGAGCAGAGTATGAGTAATTCAAACTAACAAGTTGGTTTGTTACTGCATCTCTTACATTTACTCTCTTTGATCTTAGGTCAAAATTTACACCATCATTACTTTCGGACATGGTAATAGCTGTATCTATTGTTCCATTATTCTCAAATATTGCGCGTTCTTTATCCTTCCAAGGGTTGTTGCCTTCCTTCT
The DNA here is from genome assembly GCA_027484685.1 of Bacteroidota bacterium. Classification (GTDB taxonomy): domain Bacteria; phylum Bacteroidota; class Bacteroidia; order UKL13-3; family UKL13-3; genus JAAFJM01. The sequence goes on along the minus strand of JAIXSO010000015.1, from coordinate 34,931 downwards.
CAGATGAAATACATGTAATGCTATTTCCGCTTACTGTACTTGTGATTCTAAACGTAGGGAACCCCATAGATGCATTTGATAATCCGGTTAATGGCACACCTGCTGAATTATAGGTGACCTGCATATTTATACCCGATAAACTCAGTGTGTTATGAGGCATGGGGTCAACCAATTGATTTAGGCTCCATATGCTTGAAGCGGCAAATTGTGCTTGAGAGCTTGCTGCTAAAAGAAGCACGCTTGTAATTGTTAGTACTTGTTTTTTCATAATGTTGTTTGTTTAGTTTGTGATATGGCAAAGGGCTTTTAAAAACAACGTTTGCGAAATACAGCAAATGCTGTATTTTGTATAAAAATAGGCATAAAAAAGCAGCTACTTCAAGTCGCGGCTTAAAATGAAACCAACACGAAATTACTACTGAGATGTAATACTAGCAGTAATAACGATTGGTTTATTGTTTGATGAATTTTTGGGTTGATGTGCCTTGTGTTGTTTCTACAGTAATGAAGTAAACGCCATTTTTTAATGATTCAATGTTAACATTGTACTGAGATTGCTGAATATTTTCTTGAAATACCAAACTTCCCAAAATAGTCTTGATGCTTATTTTGGTAGGAATGTTATTTTCTAAAGTTAAGTTCAATAATGATGTAGCAGGATTGGGGTAAATGTTGTAGTTAATGGTGTTATTGTATTCATGTAGTGTTGAAGCTGAGCCTATGTTTTTATACCTTAACACCACATAGCTGCAACTACCGGTGCATTTATTACCAGCAACAATTATTTTTCCATCAGATTGAATGGTCATACTTTCGGCTCTATCTCCCTCTTCGGGAGCAACTGAGGTAGTCGTAAATCCATTCGTGCCAAATGTATTGTCCAATGCGCCATTACTAGTTAAACGCGCAACAAAAAAATCAGTGTTTGAGCTGTTAGCATAGGTTGAACCTGAGATGATAATTTTACCATTGCCCAATGCGGTGATTGCGGTAGCGTAATCACTATTAGCTCCAATATTTATGCTTGCTTTGCCTGTCGTTCCAAAGCTTGCATCCATAGTTCCATTGCTTTCAAGGCGCAATAATTTTAACTCAGAAGTAGTTACTGAACTATAACTCATTACTAATTTTCCATCCGACTGCACAGCCACAAGACATATATTTCCACCAAAAACAGTCTCATTGATTACTAATTTCCCAGTGACATTAAAAGCTAAATCAAAACTACCATCTATATTCAGTTTTCCAATAGCTGGTTGGTTACTTGAAGAGCCGCTAATAATAAATTTACCATCGGCAAGTATTTTTATATCGCTTAACGTATTTATTGATACAGGGGCAAAAGAAACGCCAACCAATTTACCATCGGTATCAAATGTATTGTCTAAACTTCCATCGGTATTGTATCTAACTACTACATTGGCATTAAAGAAATCTGTTCCTCCTGAACCAATAATGACCATTTTACCGTCTGCTTGAATAGCCACTTTACTGGCTGCATCGTTAGAAGTACCACTGATGTTTGTTGTTACTTTTCCGCTTGTCCCAAAAGTGTTATCCAAGCTACCATCCGCATTTAGTCGCATCATTGCAATATCGTTATTGTTGTTCATAACGGCCGAACCAACCACTAAGATTTTTCCATCGGCTTGTATGGCAAGGTCAAACGCCTCATCGGTTTTGCCACTAAAATCAATAATAGCCACTCCATCTGTATCAAAAGTATTGTCAAGTTGTCCATTTGCATTAAACCTGACAACACAAAAATCAGTTCCATTGGCATCACTTCTTGAGCCACATGTTACAATTTTTCCATCAGCCTGCAATTTTACCCCCTTTGCAGAGTAGTTTCCCTGAGCCAATGCAGTTCCATTGGTTCCAAAGGTTTGATCTAAAGAGCCTTCCTGACCAAAGCCAAACAGCGGGAGTAATGCTCCAAAAATTAGTAATGATTTTTTCATAGTATTTATATTTAATTTGTGAGCCACAAACATCTATCAGGATTAAAATTTGCGAAATACAGCAGATGCTGTATTTTTATGGCGGCCAATGAAACTTGTTTTAACCTATATATTTCTTATTTTACACATTGCTTGCTTTGCACAACTGCAACGTAATTATACTTCTTACACGGTAGATAATGGATTGGCTCAAAATAGTGTATGGGATGCTTTTCAGGATTACAAGGGTTTTATGTGGTTTGGAACTGCTGATGGCGTAAACCGATTTGATGGATATAAAATGTATCACTACCGACCTATAATTGGCGATACGAATTCGATAGGAGGAAACTCTTCAAATAAATTTTTTGAAGACAGTAAACAGCGCTTATGGATATCTCATAATAATGGGATAAGTATATATAATAGGGTAAATGATTGCTTTAAGAATTTATCATTTAACCATCTACAATCTCACTCAGGCGAAACCTATATCAATATTTTAGGTGAAGATAAAAAAGGACGTATATGGTTTTCAGATTTTAGTGATAAAATTTGGGCTGTATCTATTGAAAATTTTAAGGTGGTGGATAGCATATTGTTTTTAGCTAAAAGCCATGTTAATCGTTTTCCAAGAAACATCACCATTTCTGACAAATATATTATAGGCACAATTTACGATAGCACAACTATTTGGTTTAGACTTAATACTGAAACCAAACAATTTAATTGGTTTGGTAAATTGCCTTTTAATAACTCCAGTTTCACTGTATTAAACGATTCGTTACTGGTTACTTATGCTCAAAAATCGTTATATTATTATAATCCATATACCAACTCCCTTAAAGAACAACCATTAAGTAATCTTGTTGAGTTTAATTCACAAAAAACTACTATAGCCCGAATTTTAAAGTGGGAAAATAATATTTGGATTGGTAACAATTTGGGGCTATTTGTGATTGACCCCATTAATAACAAATTAATAGAGTTTATTAAAAGATTTGACAAAAACAAAGACGCAAATTTTTCTTATGTACAAAATTTATATATAGACAAAAGCAATAATCTATGGATTTGTACCAATGGTGCAGGTGTTCACTGTATATCGCCACAACGAAATAAATTTAAACATTTGTGTGCTAAAAATACTAGCGGGGCTTTGGTTAAATCAATAACAACCGATGCCGATGGCAATGTTTATACCGGTTTTTATGCCGATGGAATTGTTAAATACAATGCTGTTAGACAAGGCAAAAAAGTTGAATTAGAAAACATTAAAGGCAAACTTAACCATGTGCTAGCCATCACTTATTTTAACAACACTTTATTTTATGTTCATAACGAAAACATTATTGCACACAACAATAAAGGTATAAATAGAAAAAAAATATACACTGGAAAATATCATCTTGGCGTTACAGGGGCCGCTATTTCGTATCCATTTTTTAACCATCATAACAACCAATTGTTTATTTCTATTGATTACGTGATTATGCGTCTTGATAAAAACCTAACCACAAAAATACTTTTGCCAAAGGGGCATTTTGATCACCAAATTACTTGTTTTGAATTGTTTAATGATACTACTTGGTGGGTTGGCACTACCAAGGGCCTATACCGGTTTAACCCTTTTACCAAAGAAACAGTAAAATTAAAAATACCGATAATGGTTAAAACAATTTGTACTCAAAAAAGTACTAACAAGGTTTGGGTTGGAGGAAACACCGGCTTATTCATCTTAACTAAACAAGGAAAATTGGTTAAACAATTTTCACTTTCGGAGGGCTTACCCGATGATTTTATCTATGGAATTTTAGAGGATAAATACGGAAAACTCTGGATGAGCCACAACAAAGGTATCTCTGTTTACAATCCGTTATCAAAAACATTTAAAAATTATTCGGTAAAAGATGGTTTGCAAAGCAATGAATTTAATACGGGTGCCTACTACAAAGATGAAAAAGGCTTGTTGTATTTTGGTGGTGTAAATGGAATAAATGTAATTGACCCAAACCTTGTGGTTGAAAATAAAAATGCCCCTCAAGTTGCCATTAATGAAATATTGTTGGGTGATATGCCTTATAAAAGTGATACCGCTTACAATGAAATTCAATCGCTCACCCTATCGTATGTTGAAAACACCTTATCGTTTGATTTTTCTGCATTGGAGTTTAGCCAACCCGAAAATAATACCTATAAATACCGATTAAACGGTTATGATAATAACTGGATACAAAATGGTACCAAACATTTTGCACGTTATGCGAATTTGCCTCCAGGTAAGTACGTGTTTCAAGTAATGGCAGCCAATGCTGATGGATTTTGGAACAACGAACCACGAAATATCTTTATTACTATTATTCCTCCCTTTTGGCAGCGTACCTGGTTTTATTGGCTAATGGGATTGCTTGGCTTTGCCTTATTGGGTGCGGTATTTTATGTTTACAACAAACGTCAACAACGAAAATTAGAACGTGAATTAGAAGTACAACAAAAGCTGGAACAAGAACGTTTACGTATTTCGCGCGATTTGCATGATAATGTGGGTGCACAATTAAGTTATTTAATTACCAATGTAGAGTGGATGTTGCAGCACCCCGATAGGCTTACGGAACAAGATGAACAACAACGCCTGCAAGCCATGAGCGAAGCCGGGAGAAATGCAATTTTAACCTTGCGTCAAACCATTTGGGCCATAAGCAATAAGAGTTTAAATGTGGATGATTTTGCTGACCGCTTTAAACAATTTGCCCTAAAAATGTTAGAATTTGATAAAACAGTTCAAGTACATTTTACAGAAGATATCATGCCTAACAAGGAATTGAGTCCTGCAGTTGCCCTTAACCTTTTTCGAGTATGTCAAGAAGCATTTAACAATTGCCTTAAACATGCAATAAGCAAAAACATCCACATCCACTTTCAATCGGATGATGCAACCCTTTTTTGCTTTAAGATAACTGATGATGGAATTGGTTTTGATTGGGAACAAGCCAAACAAAAAGGCCATTATGGCTTGGTAAACATAGAGGCAAGGGCTGGAGAAACCAATGCGAAGTTACATGTAAAATCAGCAATAGGAAAAGGAACCACCATTACGCTTACTTTAAAATAAGGCATATGCTGTATTGATAACACAATAAAACAACCACAACTTTGATGCAAATAAATAACAAAATCATGCGCATTGCCATTGTTGATGATAAACAGCCAAACAGGGTATCATTACAGGAGAAACTAAATTTTTTAATAGATATTGAAGTGGCATTTTTGGCCGCTAACGGAGAAGATTTTTTAAACAGGATAAAGGCTGAAACACAACCTTTGGATGTGGTACTGATGGATATTGACATGCCCATAATGAATGGCATAGAGGCGGTTAACATTGCAGCCAGTTTATACCCGGAGACCAAATTTTTAATGCTCACCGTGTTTGATGATGATGATAAGATATTTGAAGCCATAAAAGCAGGTGCAATTGGCTACTTGCTTAAAGATGAAAACGTAGATAAAATTGTAGATGCCTTGTGGCAAATTGTAGAGTTTGGTGGTTCGCCAATGAGTCCAAGAATTGCGCGTAAAGCCCTGCAATTATTAATGGGTGCAAAGGTAGAAAAAAAGCAAAAGGAAGAAACCATATTATCAACACGGGAAATGGAAATATTAAAAGGATTGGTTGAAGGAATGGACTATAAAACAGTGGCTGAAAAACTATTTATTAGTCCTTATACAGTTCGTACCCATATTACCAAAATTTACCAAAAATTACATGTTAACAGCAAAATACAAGCCGTAAACTTAGCAGTAAAAAACAAGTGGTTTGTATTTTAAAAATCAATGAGTATTTTTATATCTTTTGTTGAACGACTAAAAAAACTGTTCTACTAATAATTGTAAAATTAATCATTACCATGCAGCATTATTTGTTGTAATATTGTCTAAACCTAGAACCAATATTTAAAGATATGAAAAAGTTTAGTTCAATAGTTTTAATTGGCTCTTTGCTTATTCTCGCATCTTGCAAAAAAACTGAACCAAATTGCAATGGAAATGTGGAGATAAAAGGTAGTAATCACTTGGTTGATGTGAGTGTATTAAAAACTGTTCCTCAAATGCTGGACAGTTTAGCAAAATACCCGAGTTTACAAGCTACAAGAATTACTGACGATGAATACATGACCAGTGTAACTTGTAATTATTTTTACAATAACTTAATAGTATTTGGTGCAAGTTACCAATTAACCAAAAGTAAAAAGTTTGGCTATTTTGATTGTTATGACTATACACCTAAAGTTAACCTTCCAACAAATTTGGCTCAAAATATTGATAACAAAAAAGCACTCGAAATTGCTAGAAAAGAAATCAATCTAGAACCAAGCTGCTTAACATCCCAACTTGGATATTCTTATCAAGATACTAGTGCTATTGAAAAACCTAGCAGCTATAAATTAGTATGGAGCATAAAAAGTGGCAGTGCCTACGTCATTTTAGATGCTGGCAATGGTAATATTTACTCCAAATTTGATGGACATTATACAGTAAAATAATTTTACAAAGCCTTTGGTATAAAAATCAATGCAGCAACAATAACAGCAGTTATAGATGCAATTAAAACACCAGCTGCAGCTAGGTCTTTTACTAAACCTGCTTTTTCATGTTTTTGAGGATGTAATAAATCAATGGTTTTTTCAATAGCTGTATTCAAGGCTTCTGCTGTAATTACTATTCCAATTGCAAAGCATAATAATACCCAATCAGAAATAGTGACTTTAAAATAAAATCCTGCTATTACTACAACTACAGTTGCTACTAAATGAAATTGGGCATTTCCTTCGTTTTTAAATAGCCAAAAAAGGCCCTTCCATGCAGGGCCAAATGATTTGATTCTATTAGTTATAAATTTTAGCACTTTATTTTTTCCATTTAATAAGCTCGCCAAGCCAAGACATTGCTTTAACTCTTTTTCTGTGCTTTAAACTAAATTTTTCGATGCTGTATTTTTTTAAATGTTCTATGCTTTCATCAATTGAATCGGTAATTAATAAATGCCTTAAATCGTCAGGTGATACAGTTCCTTTTTCAATCATGTCATTGATTAAATCAATTAAGTTTTTCCAATATTCTTTACCAAAAATAATTACTGGAAATTCCTCCATTTTACCTGTTTGAATTAAAGTAAGTGCTTCAAACAATTCGTCCATTGTTCCCCAACCACCGGGCATTATTACAAAAGCATAGGAGTATTTTAGCAATAAAGTTTTACGCACAAAAAAGTACCTAAACTCAACCGATTTTTGCACATAAGGATTTTCTGATTGTTCGTGAGGCAGCACAATATTACAACCCACTGAACGTCCATTTGCTTCAAAAGCACCGCGGTTAGCAGCTTCCATAATTCCAGGCCCACCACCAGTCATAACAGTAAAGCCAATTTTACTTATTTCAGCACCCATTTTCATGGCTTCTTGGTAGTAAAAATGATCTTCTTTAAACCTTGCACTACCAAACACAGTTACGCAAGGCCCCACAAAATGTAGCGCTCTAAATCCTTTTAAAAATTCGTACAAAACTTTAAAAGAAAATATAAACTCTCTTCTTCGGCTTCGTGGACCTTCTAAAAACCTGCGTTCGCTATTGGAATATTTAGCCCTTAACTCTGAAATGCTCTTTTTTGCCATACTTTTTTTAGTTGATGGTTGTTAGTTGACAGTTGATAGACTAGCATATTTAATAAGTGATGATTGACAGTTGTTAGACTAAACTACTAATAATTTAAAATAAAACTATGATATTAAATTTTATATCTAACAACTGACAACCATCAACTGACAACTTATAAGTTACCTCTATTTGCTTGTTCGCGTTCTATGGCTTCAAATAAGGCTTTAAAGTTTCCTTTTCCAAAACTTTTAGCACCTTTGCGTTGAATAATTTCGAAGAACATAGTTGGTCTGTCTTCAACTGGTTTGGTAAATAATTGCAGTAAATAACCTTCATCATCTCTATCAACCAAAATACCTAATTCTTTTAGTGGTTCAATGTCTTCTTCTATCGGACCAACACGGTCTAATAAATCATCGTAGTAGCTACTTGGTACCTTTAAAAACTCCACACCACGAGCCATTAACTTTTTAACAGTTGAAACAATATCAAGTGTAGCAATAGCAATATGCTGAACACCTTCACCTTCGTAAAACTCCAAGTATTCTTCTACTTGGCTTTTCTTTTTACCTTCCGCAGGCTCGTTAATAGGGAATTTAACATATCCGTTTCCATTGCTCATTACTTTACTCATTAAAGCAGAGTATTCAGTACTGATGTCGTTATCATCAAACGAAAGGATATTTTTAAAACCCATTACATTTTCGTAGAAACTAACCCACGGATTCATTTGATTCCAATCAACATTTCCTACACAATGGTCAACATATAATAAACCTGTTGGCTCTGGATTATAAGCGCTTTCCCACTTAACAAAACCTGGCATAAACACACCATTGTAATTTTTGCGTTCAATGAACCAATGCTCCACTTCTCCATAAGTTTTAATACCACTCATGCGCACTTCGCCATTGGCATCGGTTAAGGTTTTTGGTTCTAAACTGGCTACACCACCGCGTTTGGTAGTTTGTTCAAATGCATCGTAAGCATCATTTACCATCAAAGCTAATACTTTAACTCCATCACCATGCTTTTTATGGTGCTCTGCAATTGGCGAATCAGAGTGCAAAGGCGTAGTAAGCATTAAGCGCATTTTGTTTTGTATCAATACATAACTTACTCTATCCTTAACACCTGTTTCAGGACCAGCATAAGCCAAACTTTGAAACCCAAAAGCTGTTTTGTAAAAATGGGCTGCTTGCTTGGCATTTCCCACATATAATTCAATAAAATCAGTTCCGTGTAAGGGTAGGAAATCTGATGTTTGAGGTAACATTTCTGTTGTTTGTTCGGTATTCATAGTTTTATAATAAATCTATTATTTCTTGTTTGTTTATTTTTAAATTATTGGCAACTTCAGTTATTATAGAATTGAGTGTGCCAACTTTAATTGGTTTATGGTTAGGAACTGTTATATGAAATTCTTCATTATTTAATTTATGTGTTAACCTAATATGGCTTCCAAGTTGTCTTGTTTCAATAAAACCAAGTTTTTTCAAAACCTTTACCAATTCTGAACCGTTAACATCTCTAGGGATTTTCATATTGCAAAAACTTCATCCTTTACAAAATGAAGCCTAACCATTTTTGGCATACTATTTTCTTCAAAATGGCAGTTTATAGCTTCTTTAATTTGAACTTTTAAATCCTCTAGGTCTTCACCTTGAGTAAATATAGACTCCCCAATGGCTTTGGCTTCATAGCCGCCATCAACTGATTCTTCTACTAAAAAAATTAGTTCATTCATGGTATTATTCTTTTATTTTTCTAATCTTTTTGAGTTTGCTTTTCCAACTTTCAATCGACAATTTTGCTGTTTCAATTGAAAGTGATTTGCTTTTTTCTACTAGTTTAACTTTACTGCGAATATCATTCTTTTTCAATTGAATCATCATTATTTTACTTTTATTTATCCATCAATTGTTTCATTTCTTTCCAGTCGTCATGTTGTTTTTCCAGATTTCGATTTATACGACCTGTTGGAGAACAATGAGATACAGCAAACCATTGAAAATTTTGATTTATATTTTGTTCAAGTTTTACATTTTTAAAAAGTTTTTCTGCATTTATATCATAAGCAATACACATCATATTATATGAATGTTTCCCTAAAGTAATAATGAACTTTGGTTGAATAATTTCAATGAGTTCCTTTGTAAATAATTTTGCAGTCTCTTTATACCACTTTTCTTTTATTGCACCTGTCATTCCATTTTTCTTTATTCCCAAAACTGCATTTGTAAAGAACAATGGCAATGATTTATTTACAATTTGATTTTTGGGTAAATCAATCTCATAACCTAAATTTTTTAATAAACTTTGAAGCGTTTTGTTAGTTGGACTATCAATTTCTTTTTGCCAATTAGAGTTTAAATTATCAATAAAGTATTTCTCATCACTAAAATCTTGACCAATAACTAAAATTTCTGCATCAAGATTTCCATACCAAAGTTCCCAAGGATTTAATACATTTTGATCTTTAAATCTTTCGTCTATTTTAAAAGGATGCAATATCTCTGAAGATGAAAAACCTTCAAAACCTTTAAATTTTTCAACTAACGAAATATATAAACTTTCTTTTTTATTCTCCTCCATAATAGACCATTCAAAATTCAAAACCCAACATTCAAAATCCCTACTCTACCCAAGTTTTATAATAACCAGGGTCTTCCATTTGCATAGCAGCTTCGGTTATTTTTAAAGGATAAAATGGATCAATCATCACTGCTAATTCTTTGGTTTCTAATTTACCAATCGATTTTTCAACCGTTCCTGGATGTGGACCATGTGGGATACCTTTTGGATGCAAACTTATCATACCACGTTCTACATGCTTGCGGCTCATAAAATCACCATCAACATAATATAAAACCTCATCGCTATCTACGTTACTGTGGTTATAAGGCGCAGGAATTGAAAGCGGGTGGTAATCGTATAATCGAGGCACAAACGAACAAATTACAAAATTATGTCCTTCAAAAGTTTGATGAATTGGTGGTGGCATGTGCACACGACCTGTTATTGGCTCATAGTTATGAATACTAAACCCAAATGGATATTGAAATCCATCCCAACCTATGGCGTCAAATGGATGTGTGGCATAAGTGTACGGGAAAATCATATCCTGTTTTTTAATTAAAACCTTAAAGTCACCTTTTTCATCAAAAGTTTCTTTTAGTTCAGGTAATTTTATATCTCGCTCGCAATAAGGCGAGTGCTCTAATAATTGTCCATATTGATTTAAATAACGTTTTGGCGGACGTATTGGCGAAAACGATTCAGTAATAAAAATTCTGTTTTGCTCAGTTTTAAAATGCAATTGGCAAATGGTACCTCGAGGAATTACCAAATAATCGCCATATTCAAATGGAATTTGCCCATAAACTGTTTTTAAAACACCACTTCCTTCATGAATAAATAATACTTCATCAGCATCCGCATTCTTGAAAAAATAATCTGTCATGCTTTTGCGAGGTGCAGCCGAAGCCAAATAAACATCGTTATTAAAAAGCGTGTACACGCGACTTTTTAAATAATCGTCAACAGGAGTAGTTTTAAAGGTTAAAAAACTACGGTTTTGCAGATTCTTTTCAATGGCAGCCTTAGGCCCAATATCGTATGCCTCGCCAATTTCCTTAACCAAAGTAGGTGGGTGGCAGTGGTAAACCAATGAGTATAAACTACTAAAACCCTCGGTTGAAACCAATTCTTCAGAATAGAGTGAGCCGTCAGGCTTTCTGAATTGCGTATGTCTTTTAGCGGGTATTTGTCCTTGTTTGTGGTAAAATGCCATAGTTTAGTTTTTAGTTCTTAGTTTTTAGTTGGCAGTTCTTAAATAGCACTTCCTAAACTTTAAAACTTTTTTGAGCCAACAAAATTATGTTTTTTTGTGACTTGTAATAAACACTTATTTATTTCAGCTAAAATTTACCATAAATGTATAAAAATACTATCCTTTTTATTGCTGCTCTTTTTGTTATTGCCTGTGGCAACAATACAAATAAAAGTGCTTCCTCTGCCAATATTGATTCGGTAGCCATAAAAGCTGGTGTTCAGGAGGTTTCGATAAAAATTCAAGAAAACCCGCGCAACCCTGAATTGTATTTTGAAAGAGGTGAAAAGTATTTTGCAGCCGATATTTTAGAAAGAGCCGAAATTGATTTTAAAGATGCTTGTACCTTAGATTCAACCAATCCAAATTATTTTTATATGCAAGCGCGTTGTAATTATGCTTTAAATCGCTCATTACTAGCTGCTAAAAACTACGAAAAAGCAATTTCATTAGCACCAGAATTTATTGACGCAAAAATAAAACTAGCTGATTTATACTATATTACAAAAGAGCACGAAAAGTCAATTAATTTAGCCAATTCGGTTTTGGCATTAGATAAAACCAAGGCTTACGCTTACCACATTAGAGCCATGAATTATAAAGATGTGGGCGATACTGCCAAAGCTATTTTAAACTTCCAAAAAGCCATTGAATTAGATAATAACGATTTTGATAGCCACATGATTTTGGCAAAAATTTTAATGGCTCAAAATAACAGATTGGCTTTAGAATATATAAACGCAGCCATTAGAATTAGACCTAACGATGAAGATGCGTTTTTTGCAAGAGGTACTTTTTGGCAAAGCCAAAAACAATTTAAAATGGCTTTAAGCGATTATAAAAAGGTAATTGACAAAAACATGAATTATTACCAATGTTATTATAATGTAGGCTATATTAATTTTGAAACCGGTTATTTAAAAGAAGCTATTCATAATTTTGATTTATGTGTGCGAATGATGAACGATTATTTGCCAGCTTACTACATGCGAGGCCTTTGTTACGAAATGTTAAAAGACAAAGAAAATGCTAAACTAAACTATGAATTTGTGCTTAAATATAGCCCTGATTATCAATTGGCTATAGAAGGCATGAAAAGGCTAAAATAAACCTTAAATAGGTTTCAAAAAGCAATACATTTTTTACTGTTTCGTCAAATTACTGTCATTACCATTTTATTTTTATGCAGTTGCGTGTTTTTTATTGTCTTGCTATTAAACCAATAAAAAAATACAGCCATGAACATTTTAAAACAACCAAACAATAACTTGGATGAGTTAGTGTTTGAAAACAGAAACAAAGCTTACGGTGCTTATGTATTACGCAGCAATTACGACAAAAATTTAAAGCGTAGTTTTTTAATCACATTTGTAACTCCTTTATTAATTATTCTTTTTTCAATTGTTTACAACAAACTGCATGGAAATGAAGTAGTAGTAAAACCAACTGACAAGGATACCGATTCTCTTGTCGTAATTACTGTAGTTTTAGAAGATGACAAATTTTTAGAAGAGGTAGAAAAAACCATGACTAAACAGTCCAAAGTGGAAGGAAACAACCAAAACTACCAAATTAAACGTAAGCAAGATATTCACACAGAGTTAAGTGATTCCATCATTACCCGTACACCTTTTGACGGACCTGAAGGCCCAGTTCTTGGTGATATTTTACCATTACTTCCGTCTGGACCTAGCGGACCAAAAGGTGGTGATGATGGAGGTGAAAACTTTACCATTGGCGATATTGAAAAAATGCCTGAATTTAATGGCGATTTATATGAATACTTAGGCAATGAATTAAAATACCCAAGTGCTGCTTTGGTAAATAATGTAGAAGGTAAAGTAATGGTATCGTTTGTAATTAATAAAAACGGAGAAATATCGGATATTGAGTTAGTTAAAAAACTAGGATTTGGTTGCGATGAAGAGGCCGTAAGGGTAATAAAAAATATGCCTAAATGGAGTGCAGGCGAACAAAATAATAGAAAGGTAAATGTAAAAATGGTTTTACCAATTGTGTTTGAAGTAACTAATTAAAAGTAAAATCTTGATAAAGTATTTAACCGATGCCTTCGCTTAAAGCGAAGGCATCGGTTTTATGTTACGATACCTATATTTGAAAAATGAGAACAATTCAACTTTTACTATTAGGCTTGGCGCTATTAGCAACAAAAGCTTATGGCCAAAATGGTTGCAGGTATTCTTACAGTTGGGGATTTTCAGGTGAAAGTTTTGAGTTATTGGATTCCAATAATTTTATTTATAGTAACTCAAGTTGCACTCACAGTATTGTTGGATATGGAAAATACAAAAAAACTAAAAGAAAAATTGAGCTTTATTTTGGTAAAAGCCCTGAGTTAAAATCAAGTTTTGTAGCCAAAACAGACAGTATTGCAAACTTTAATTCTGATACTTTTAATTTATTATTTTTAGTGAAAGATATCAATCAAAAAAATATAGAATTTGCTACCATCTCCATTTTGGATTCATCTTATAAAAAAATCAAATCAACCTTTACTGATAGCAATGGAATTGGTAAATTAAGCTTTAAAAAAAGTAATAATATTCGGTTTATTGAGATTAATATGTTAGGCTTTAAAAAGTTAATTGCACCAATAAATGATAATCATTTCAACTACGCATTTATCATAAATCTCAATTGGCGTCAAGATTCAGTTCCCGATAATTGGAAAGTATTTACATATAAAATTGGTAAACAAACTGGAGATAAAATTAAACTGAAAAGAAACGGATTAAAATATTTGAAATATACCGTAAATTGTAAAAGCTAATTAATTTACATTTGCGCAGCAATGCACACAGCCCATTTAAAAGAAATCATAACATCATTGCCTGAAACACCAGGTATTTACAAGTATTTTGATAAAGATGGAATGCTTATTTATATTGGCAAAGCCAAAAGTTTAAAAAAACGAGTAAGCAGCTATTTTAATAAAAACCATTACGAAAACCGTAAAACGGCTGTAATGGTTAGCCGTATTTGCAATATAGAATTTACACTAGTAGAAACCGAAATTGATGCGTTATTACTTGAAAATTCGCTCATCAAAAAGTTTCAGCCAAAGTTTAATATTAACCTAAAAGACGATAAAACCTACCCGTTTATTTGTGTGAAACGTGAGCGTTTTCCGCGCATTTTCCCTACCAGAAATCCTATAAAAGATGGTAGCGAATACTTTGGCCCTTATGCATCGGGCACTATGATGCATACCATTTTAGATTTAATAAAAACTATTTATCCCCTGCGCAATTGCAACCTCAATCTTTCAGAAAAAAATATCAATGAATTTAAGTTTAAAACATGCTTAGAGTTTGATATTGGCAACTGCAAAGCTCCTTGTGTGGGGCTTATAAAGGAAGAGGAATACACACAAAACATAAAAAACATAAAAAGCATTTTACGAGGTAATTTAACCGAAGTAAAAACACACCTGCGCACTTTAATGCAGGCCGCAGCCGAAGAGTTGAAGTTTGAAGAAGCAGCGCGCTACAAACGCAAGTTAGATGTGCTTGATAATTACCAAAGTAAATCAACCATTGTGTCGGGCATTATGAACGATGTAGATGTGTTTAGCATAGTAAGCGATGAAAAATTTGCGTTTATCAATTATTTAAAAGTATCGAACGGAATTATTATTCAAACGCAAACTTTTGAGGTAAAGAAAAAAATG
Source organism: Bacteroidota bacterium (assembly GCA_027484685.1). Classification (GTDB taxonomy): domain Bacteria; phylum Bacteroidota; class Bacteroidia; order UKL13-3; family UKL13-3; genus JAAFJM01. The sequence goes on along the minus strand of JAIXSO010000015.1, from coordinate 19,810 downwards.
GATGAAACCGATGACGAATTATTGAGTTTTGCCATAGCCGAAGTTAGAGACGAATACCATAGTACTAGCAAAGAAATTATAGTTCCGTTTGAGTTAGATTGGAGCGATGAAAAAATAGAAATTACTGTTCCAAAAGCGGGCGATAGAAAAAAATTGTTAGACCTATCGCTTAAAAACGCGCTTTATTATAAAAAAGATAAGTTAACCAAATATGAGGCTGTAAATCCTGAACTAAAGATAGATAGGGTGTTAACACAAATGAAAAACGATTTGCGTTTAAAAGATTTGCCTCATCATATAGAGTGTTTTGATAATTCCAACTTACAAGGAACCAATCCTGTTTCGGCTTGCGTGGTTTTTAAAGATGCCAAACCTAGTAAAAAAGATTACCGCATTTTTAACGTAAAAACAGTGGAGGGACCAAACGATTTTGCCACCATGGAAGAAGTTATTTTCAGGCGCTACAAACGTTTAATTGATGAAGAACAACCATTGCCTAATTTAATAATTATAGATGGTGGAAAAGGCCAATTAAGTTCGGCTATAAGCAGTTTGGTAAAACTGAATTTATATGGCAAAATACCTGTAATTGGTATTGCCAAAAGGTTAGAAGAATTGTATTATCCTGATGATGAATTTCCACTATATTTAGATAAAAAATCGGAAACGCTAAAAATTATACAACACCTACGCGATGAAGCCCATCGATTTGGAATTACCAATCATAGAAACAGGCGCAGTAAAAACACTTTTGTAACTGAGCTAGAAAACATAAAAGGCATTGGACCCGAAACTGCTAAAATGCTTTTAAAAGAATTGAAATCGGTAAAAAAAATTCAGGAAGCAAATATGGAATTACTAACAGATATTATTGGTGCAGCCAAGGCCAAATTGGTTAAAGATTATTTTGAGCAATAATTTTTTTATGCCTAAAGTACAAAAACAATGGAAAACCAAAGGCAAATCCAATTAAAATAATTATTAAAGGAAACAACCAAAATAATTTCATTTTTAGCCTAGTGCCTTCAACAATTACAAAAAAAGTTCCAGCAATGGCACCTGTCCAAAAATCGATGGTTAAACTTTTGGCATAATAACTATCAACCCAAGTACTTTGAATAAACTCAATTACATTGAAACTACCATGCGCCTCGCTAGTTCCAAGCATAACATAATAAAATGTTATAGAGCCACCAACTAAAGCTAATAACAAATAAAAATAACCAATAAAATTTTTACTCCAATTCATATATTATACTTTATATATTTTTTGTTCTATAAGCTTCATTATCAAGTCACGTTTTTCTAGGCTAATGGCTATTTCGTGCTTATTGTTAAGGGTAATATAACCACCTTCGCTTTTGTTTATTTCGCTAATAAAATCAAGGTTAATGATATGCGATTTATTGATTCTAATAAAGTTACTGCAAGGTTCTAATGCTTCTTCAAACTGACCCAAATTTTTGCTAACTATAAATTGTTGTTCGTTTTTAAGCACCACATCGGTGTACGATCTGTCAGCTTTCATATACACCAAATCAACCAAGTCGATAAGTTTAACACCTTGACCAACAGTTATCGCAATTTTTTTCACACTATTGTCCTCCAAATTATTTTTAAGCGCACTAATAACTTGCTTGTTTCCTGTTTTTTCTTTTCGCTTAGTTATTCTAGTAACCGCCTTTACCAAATTATCGGCATTAATAGGTTTCAGTAAATAATCGGCAGCCGAAAGTTTAAAAGCATCTACAGCAAACTCGCTGTAGGCAGTTACGAAAACAATATCAAAAGGGATTTCATCGCTATCCAAAAAATTTAAAATCTCAAGCCCACTGTGCTCAGGCATTTCTATATCTAAAAATACAATATCGGGTTTATGTTTTTTTATGGCTTCAATACCAGTTGGCAAATCGCCACAACAATCCAAAATAGCCACATTTGAACAGTAATCGCTAAGCATGGCTTTTAACAAATTTTGTGCACGCTTTTCATCATCTATAATTATTGCTTTTAAATTCATGTTTTATACTATTACTACTGGTACTTCAATTATAACTCGGGTTCCTAAAGGGCGTTTTTGTTCATCATATAAATCAATAATTTCAACGCCTGTTTTCAGTTTATCTTTATCTTGGTTCAATATTTCAATTCTCTTTTTATTGGCTTGTGTAGAAAAGGATTTATGTGTTTTGCTACGGCTTTTATTTATTTCATTACTTTTATATCGGCCTATACCATTATCTTCAATAGTAATAATTAATACTTGCTTATTTAAAGTAAAATATATAGATATTTTCTTATCATTCTTTTTATGCAAAAGGCCATGTTTTATGGCATTTTCAACATAAGGCTGAATAATCATTGGAGGAATTCTAATATAATCTTTTACTATGGCTGAGTCTATAATAAAATTATACTCTAACATTTCGTTAAACCTTACATTTTCTAAACTTAAGTATAATTCCAATGCTTGAATTTCTTCTTTTAAAGATACAGATTCTTTTTCGCTCATCTCTAAAACCAAACGGGTTAAATCACTAAATTTAACCAAATATTCCGATGCATTTTTTTTATCGTTGGTATATATAAAACTATGTATGGTATTTAAAGCATTAAAAATAAAATGCGGATTCATTTGTGTTCGTATACTTGTTAAAAGCGATTGACGCAAATCTTTTTCAAGCATAATTTTTTCGAGCAACAACTTATTTTTATACCTAATATTTTGAATACGTATATACATAACTGCCATAACCAAACCTGAACTTAACAAAATTATTAAAGCTATAAACCACCAAGAACGATAGTATGGCTGTTTAATTTCAAAATCAATGGCTACAGGACTTACACCTTGGTAATTGGCTACTTCCATTTGCAAATGATAATTTCCTGCTGGTAATAAACTAATGTTTATATTACCTTGTTGTGCATTAATTTCTTTCCAATCGTCATTAGTTTTTAGCCTGTATTTTATAATAACATTTCGTGGTATTTTATAGCTTATTACATCAAAATAAATAGAAATATTGTTTTCAGTATGGTCCAATTTAGCTATTGATTTACTCTCCACATTATTGACCAAAATTTTGGTTATTTTAATTGGTATTTTGTAATTAGAAATACGACTAAAAGTGTTATTTAACCTAATAATAGAATTGGCTTCAGTAGCATAAATATAATCATTATCTCCTAAAATTAAATCAAACGACTGAGTAGTTAAATTGTATTTATCTGAAATATTTTGCACTTCATGTGTTTTTAAGTTAAAGCTAAACAAACCTAAATTAGTATTAAGCATTAAGTTATTTCCGCTTACACAAAAACTGCTGATGGATTTAAATGGTAAGGTATCATATAATTCTACCTGATTGCTATCGTTTATAATGTATAAACCTTTATTATTTTGAGATGCATACACTACATTGTTAAAACAAAACATATTCTTAGCTGAAATGCTATTGTTTTTGTATTTAATAGTGCCCAATGTATCGTTATTAAACCAATAAATATTATTAGCACTTGAGGCCAAAAACAACCTTCGCTTTTCAAACCTAACTACCCTAAAAAACCTTTCGTTGCTTAAAATATCCCACCTTTTTTTTGAAACCTGATTTTTAATTAAACTTGGCCACTTCGATTGATTCTTCTTAAAATTACTAAAATTATTATTTATTACCGATAAAGTCCCAGAATTAACAAAAACATACTGATTACCTGCATTAACTATACTTTTAGCATTATGAATTTCGCTTGTAACAGTAAGTTGGTAATTGCTTAAATTTAAAACTGTATGCTTAAGTGTAGATATATTAAGTTGATTGGCCTTTTTGTTGTAATAAATGTTTTCAATGTTTTTTATTTCGCTAAGCGATATTTCCTTTATTACCTCTAAATTGGTTTTATCTACTATAAATATCTTTCCATTTTTTGTTCCTAATGCTATTTGGTTTTTATCATCTATCATGCATACAGCGGTAATATTTTCATTATTGGGTAATAACTTTTTTATATTGTTATCTTCAGGAATTATAAGCACCCCATTGTATAAAGTGCTAACCCAAATATTACCTTCGTTATCTAAAATTTCGTCACTAACGCCATAACCTTTTAAAAAATGAGTAACCTTTTGGGTTTTTGAATTAAACTGAAGTATTCCATTATAGGTATTGGTATAAAAATTATGTTTAAGCTTGGTAACAGTAGTAATGTCTGAGTTGGTTTGATCGGAACTGATGCAAAACTCCCAACTATTACCCACTAGTTTATAAACCATTCTTCTTACAAAATCTACTCCCAAAACATCATTACCAACTGCTTTTATTAAGAGCAGTTTTTTAGCATCATAACAATTGCTATATAGTTCTAATTTATTATTTACAAACTTAAACATACCCCTATCAGTATAAAGCAATAAGCCTAAGTTGGGCATATAACAATACGAATAAATTTGATTGATATTTTTAAATTGTCGTCTTTCTATTTTAAAGGTGTTTATATCTACATCTAGTAAATCGTTATTTTCTACAAAATATATTTTTTTATCTCCATAAGTTAAACCAGCCCTATTGAAAAAATTATACGATTTTTCTTTATTTAAAAGATTTATTTGATCGTTTTTAATATAAAATATTTGCCCTACAAAATTTGAGCACCAAATAGTACCATTATCATCCTGCAAAATATTTGACAACTCAAAACTATTCATTAATGGATGAGTAAAATACTTGCTAGTGTAACCCGAGTAGCGATTAATACCTTTATTATGCCCTATCCAAACACAACCCGATTTATCTAAAAACAAATCATACACTTGTTTGGTAGGAATTACATTTTCGTTGGCTAGCGAAATAAATGCAGGATTTTGTGCCTTAGTTTGGCTATTTACCAAACTAATAAAAATAACAACTAATGGCAGGATGATAAACCTGTGGTGTAATAAACTCGGCACTTTACAAATGTATTTTTTGTTTTTATAAATACACCAAAGTTGGTGAAGCAGTAATATTATTTTGAAAAATAATAAACTTAATTGGTAGTGTTTGATTTTGCCAATATTTTTTTTATAAAATTTTGCGTGCAATCATCAAGCATATAATGCACCTCTTTAAAATCATCATCAGTACCGTAATATGGGTCAGGAATGGCATCTTCGTTTTGAATCATGCTATCAAAATGCCTCATTAAAACCACTTGCGCTTTAGCATTTTCGGGCCTTAACTTCATTATATTTTGATAATTAGACTTATCCATAGCCACTATATAATCAAAATTTAAAAAATCGGATGCCTTAAACTGGCGGGCTTTATGAGTTAAATTTAAATTGCTCACTTTTAAAGCCATTGCTCGAGTTCTTTTATCGGGCAGTTCGCCTAAATGGTACGATGCAGTTCCGGCAGAATCAGCTGTAAACAAATGGTTTAAACCCTGTTTATCTACATGATTCATAAACAAAGCTTCGGCCAAAGGCGAACGACAAATATTTCCTAAACATACAAACAATACCGAAATCATAATTACAAATAAAACATTTATAAAATTATAAAGGTAGTTTTTATAAAAAAATACAAAGTCTTTATAAAACCAGTAATTTTAAATAGCAATTTCTATCGGTTAATTTTTAAAACTTTTATTCTTTTAATTACATTACACTATCGCACTTCTAATGTCATTAAGTTAAGGAAAAGACTCCAAAGGAGTCATATGTTTATAGAAACCATTTTCCATAAAACATTCGACCCCTACGAGGTCGCACCAACAAATCAATTTTAATTGCTATAAATATTTGACCTTTTCAAGGTCTTAAATTGCAAATATTAATTACATTGAACGTCCACCTGTGGCTAATGCTTACAACAAAAGCAATCATCATATTTACCACAATTACCATAATAAACTTAAAGGTAATTACAATTCCATACTAAGGACTGTATATTTCAAATAAGTTGGTGCTATATTAAATTATTCCCTCATGAAAAACACCTTCTTTTAAAAATCATTTTTTTTGATACATTTGAATATACTTAATCCATTAAAACATGAAAAAACATTTTTACAAAATATTGATGGCATTTATTTGCCTTAGCACCATTCATTTAACAGTTAATGCACAATGCACGCCTGACCCAAGTATTAAAACCACAGGCGTTTATCCATTAACTTTACCTGCAGCTAAAGTTGGCCAAGCATACAGCGAAGTTTTACAATTTTACGTAACCAAAGATACTACCGTAACAGTGCCAGTATTAGGCGAGGTTAGTGCCACTATTGATTCGTTTACCATTTTTAAAATAATTGGTATTCCAAATGGCATGAGCTATAAATGTAATTCTAGCACTTGTACCATTGCCGGAGGCACCAATGGCTGCGCCAACGTTACAGGTACACCAACCCAAAAAGGAACTTATCCGTTACAAATAATTTTAAAAATAAGAGCCTCTGCACTTAGCTTAACGCAAACCATTTACGATACCATGTATAATTATACAGTAACTGTTGAAAGTGGCGTAGGTATTAATAATACTAATAATGTAAAAGATGCTAGTTATAAAATTTTTCCAAACCCAATTACCAATAACCAACTAAATTTTGAAGTTTGGAATAATGATGCAGCAAATTGTACTGTTCAATTATTCAGTATGCAAGGCAAAGAAGTTTTTAACCAACAATTTGATCTAAATTTTGGCTTAAATAAAAACACCATCAATACCGAGCAATTGGCTAAAGGCATTTATTTGGTTAAAATTAACCACGAAAACAGCCAATTTGAACAAAAAATTGTAGTAGAATAATTTTACAATTCAATAATTAAACCTTTTAGGTTTTTAAGAGTCCGACTTCCGTAATTTTTAAATCATCACAATATTTTATGGCAACAATTAATAGAAAGCAGTTTTTTCAAAACTTGGCTTCTGAAGCCTTAACCGAAAAAGAGTTACCTGTTTATCCTTACAAGGACCCTTCAAACACCAAGGTTCCAACCAGTTTAAGGAAAACCAGTAGTGGCATTAGCCCATATCAAGGCGCATGGACTGAAACCGAAATAAAACATTTATGCCGAAGAACTTTATTTGGCGTATCGAAGGCAGATATTGATTTTTTTAAAACCAAAACCATGGTTCAAGCTGTGGATGCTATTTTAAATATATCAACCACAGACCCTGCGCCACCTTTAAATTTTTATAGTGCTAACACAAATTTGCCAGATGCCGATGTACCTTTAGGACAAACTTGGGTAAATGCCAACGAAAATCCACTGCTTAGTGCAGCACGCAGAACCTCGTTTAAAGCCTGGTGGATGGGCTTAATGATTAATCAAGACAGAACTATTAAAGAGAAAATGACTCTTTTTTGGCACAATCATTTTGCTACCGAAAGTAATGTAATTCAATCAGCCAGGTTTACTTACGACCACCATAAAATGTTGCGCCAAAACTGTTTGGGCAATTTTAAAACTTTAACTCGTTTGGTAGCTACTGATTGTGCCATGTTGGTATATTTAAATGGTGAAAAAAATACTAAAACTGCTCCTGATGAAAACTTTGGACGTGAGCTGCAAGAACTATTCACTGTAGGAAAAGATTTAGCCAATCATTACACCGAAGACGATGTAAAGGCAGCGGCAAAAGTAATGACAGGCTGGCGCAATAATAGGGTTGGCTACACTTCGTATTTTGATTCAACCAAACACGATACTACCAACAAACAGTTTTCATCGTTTTATAACAATACCATTATAACAGGAAAAACTGGTTCTGCTGGCGCTACTGAGTTGGATGATTTAATTACCATGATTTTTAATCATGAAGAAGTAGCAAAATATATTTGCCGAAAAATTTACCGCTTTTTTGTTTATTATATAATTGATGATAATGTAGAAACAAATGTAATTGTGCCTTTAGCAACCATTTTTAGAAATAGCGGCTATAACATAAAAACAGTAATGGATACTTTACTAAAAAGTGAACATTTTTACGATGCTTTAAATATGGGTTGTGTTATAAAACCACCTACTGACCATTTAGTAGGAATAGCCCGTACTTTTAATTTACAACTCCCCGACCCTAGTAATGTATCTCAAACTTATACTCATTTAAGTTATATTCAACAATTAGGATTAGCTTTTGGGCAAGATATTGGCGATGCTCCTAATGTGGCTGGTTGGCCAGCCTATTGGCAATCACCTCAGTTTTATGAGCTATGGATAAATTCAGATTCATTGCCAAAACGTAATCAGGTTTGCGATGGATTAATTTATGTTGGATTTAATCGCCAAGGATTTAAGTTAATACTTGACCCAATAGCTTTTGTTAGTCAATTTTCAACACCAGAAGATCCAAACGAATTAATAAACCAAGCAGTAAATTTACTTTATGCCGTTGATATTTCAACAAATAGCAAAACACAACTTAAAACAGCCTTTTTACTTTCGGGCCAAGCTAGCGACTATTATTGGACTGATGCTTGGATTGCCTACATACAAGCACCAACCGATACTGCTAAAAAACAAGCTGTTTACAGCAGGTTACAAGGATTGTTTAAATATTTAATGGGTTTAGCCGAGTTTCAATTAATTTAAAATGCCATTGTTATGAAAAGAAGAGATTTTTTACAAAAAGCAATTACTGCAAGTGCATTGCCATTATTTATTAATGGTTTCCCAATTCAAACTTTGGCCGACAACCCAATTGTACAATATTTAGGTAAAGCAGGAGCCGAAGATCGTGTTTTGGTTTTAATTCAGTTAAATGGTGGTAACGATGGATTAAATACCGTTATTCCAATTGACCAATACAGTAAACTAGTTGTAGCAAGGCAAAATATTTTAATACAACAAAATAAAATATTGGCTTTAACTGGAACGCAAGCTACTGGTCTGCACCCAAGCCTGAGTGAAGTGCGCAACCTATACGATAATGGCTTGGTAAATATTGTTCAAAGTGTAGGTTATCCTGACCCTAACTTTTCACATTTTAGAGCAACCGATATTTGGCTAACAGGAAGCGATAGCAACGTAAATGAAGAAACAGGTTGGATGGGAAGATATTTAGAAACCAAATTTGATGGGTTTCCAACCAATTATCCCAACACCAATTATCCTGACCCACCTGCTATTCAAATTGGAGCTTTGGTTTCGCCAGCATTGCAAGGCCATCAAGCCAGTTTAGGTATGTCAATTACCGACCCAACTTCGTTTTATCAATTTGTAAACGGCACGGTTGATACTGCGCCAAATACTCCGGCCGGCCACGAATTAACTTATGTAAGATTAGTTGCTCAGCAAACACAACAATACAGCGGAACCATAAAAGCCGCAGCAGATAAAGCCACCAATTTATCAACTTTATATCCAACTGCGGGAACCAATAGCCTTGCTGACCAATTAAAAATTGTGGCACAATTAATTGCCGGAGGCTTAAAAACCCAAGTATATATGGTTAGTTTGGGTGGTTTTGATACACATGCAGGTCAAACCGATGCAAGCTCAACTGAAAGTGGTATACATGCCAACTTGATGCAAAAAATATCGCAAGCGGTAAATGCATTTCAAGATGATTTGAAAAAACTAGCCGTTGATGACCGTGTATTGGGAATGACCTTTTCGGAATTTGGACGTAGAATTAAATCGAACGACAGTTTAGGCACCGACCATGGAGCTGCTGCACCACTATTTATATTTGGTAAAAATGTAAAACCAGGAATTACTGGTAATAATCCAATTATTCCGAGTACGGTAACTGTCAACGATAATGTTCCAATGCAAGTTGATTTCAGATCGGTTTACGCCAGTATTTTAAAATATTGGTTTAATGTAAGCGATAGCGAATTAAGCCCCATGTTGCTTAATAAAACATTTCCATTGTTAGATATTATAGCAAACGGTAGTTCAAGCGTAACTAATGCAACTGAAGCTAAAATTGGTATTTTAGAAAATTATCCTAATCCTGCTAGCACCCAAACTACCATTAAGTTCTCGTGTAGTGGTGGTTATGTAAAAATACGTTTGTATGATAACATAGGTAGAGAAATACTTACCATAGCCGAAAATGATTATATTAAAGGAACACATGAAGTAATTTTAAACACCGAAAGTTTAAAAAATGGCACTTATTATTACCAAGTTCAACAAGATGCTTCACAATTAATGAAAACACTTATTGTAGCCAAATAACATAAGTATTAGAACTTTTTTAAAGCCGTTTAGAGTAAACTCTAAACGGCTTTTTTTAGTATAAAATAATTCAAAATATGTATAATTCAACTAAAACCCCCAATCAAAAAACCATCTACATTCTTATTTGAGTTGCGGAAAACTTATTCAAGCTGCTGAAAAAGTGTTTCTAGAAAGCCATTTTATTTATTTAAACTGCTATTTATATTATTTGAGCTGTTGTTTTTAGGATTTAATAAAAAATATTTGGTTGATTATCTGCAAATTGTATAAAATAGTTAAAAATAAATATAAAAATTAAACCACTTAAATAAAATAAACGTATGTTTGAATAAGAAATCAGTCAATAAGTAATAACATTTAAACCAAAAAGAGTATGAACACATTTACTAAAAACGAAGGTAACACCATTTCATTCAACCAATACAGTTCAGTTTTTAAAAATGAAAAACAATCAGTAGGAGTTAAATTGGCTAAAAAAGTTGGAACATTTGTTAAAGACACTGTATTCTTTATGAAATACATGTATTTTGTAGTATTATTAGTTATGATTTTAGGTGTTTTGTTCGAAATTAAATGCATTTACAATATTGATGTATTCCGTAATGTAGATACACCATTTGACACTTATTATAATGAAGCAAAAGGTAATTTAACCGCTGACTTAAGGTAATAAATACTTTGATTGTATAAAATTTAACACTCAATCTGCAATGAAATTCATTGCAGATTTTTTTTGCGCCTACATTTACTCCTTACTTATATTACCAAATTCATAAAAGTAGATAAAATACTACAAGCTGCTTATTTTTTGATATAAATGGTATTTTTTTAGAAACATTTGGTATTAACACCCACAAAACTGTATATTTGATACACAAAACGACTTTCGTCAGCATTTAAGTCAATAAATATCAAAGTAAAAATTATTTGAAATAATATCAGCAATCTTACATTTGAAATACCGCAACTTAAATAAATAATAAAGCAATTAAAAGGAGGTGCTTATGAATATTTTTACTAGAGACGAAGACAATGCTTCACCATTCCACTGTTACAATGGCACGTTTATTTATTTAAAACATGTTCATCATTCTAAATTGCGCAATGCTTTAGGAAAATTTGCCCACGATGCAGTTTTCTTTTTAGAATATATGTATTTTGTAATTATAGCCTTACTTATTCTATTCTTATTTGTGGAGTTTAAAATTGCTTATAAAATAGATATTTTACCATACATAGATACTCCATTTTAAATACACTCAATGCAATTATAGTATTTATAATCAATTGTTTATTGCGCACAAGATTAGGTTTTATTATCTCTCCCTTTAGGCTTCAAAAATTTTATTAGCTTCGCATACTATTTTATCAATTATTACTATTTAATAAAACAACATAATATGAACCAAATAATAGAATGTGTTCCTAATTTTAGCGAAGGCCACGACCTAGCTGTAATTAAACAAATTACAGATGTAATAGAAACTGTAGAAGGTGTAAAATTGTTAGATGTGGACCCAGGAAAAGCTACCAATAGAACTGTTGTAACCTTTGTGGGCGAGCCAAATGCAGTAATTGAAGCTGCTTATCTAGCTATAAAAAAAGCTGCTGAAGTTATTGATATGAGCAAACACAAAGGCGAACATCCACGCATGGGCGCTACAGATGTTTGTCCATTAATTCCGGTTAGTGGAATTAGCATGGAAGAAACCGCTGAATATGCTAAAAAACTTGGGAAACGTGTGGGTGAAGAATTAAACATACCCGTTTATTTATACGAATACGCTCAACCAAATAAAGAAAGAAACAATCTTTCGGTAATTAGAGCAGGCGAATACGAAGGTTTTTTTAAGAAAATAAAACAACCTGAATGGACTCCGGATTTTGGCCCAATTGAGTTTAACGAAAAAGCTGGAGGAACAGTTATTGGTGCCCGCGATTTCCTGATTGCATACAATGTGAATTTAAATACAAAATCGGTTCGTTTGGCCAATTCAGTGGCTTTTGATATTAGAGAAGCAGGCCGTGTTTTGCGTGAAGGAAACCCAATAACTGGTAAAATAGTAAAAGATTCTGAAGGAAACGAAGTACGTGTTCCAGGCACTTTAAAAGCTTGCAAAGCAATTGGCTGGTTTATAGAAGAATATGGCATTGCTCAAATAAGTATCAACTTAACCAATTATAAAATTACTTCTGTTCATCAAGCGTTTGATGAAGTTTGTAAAAGTGCCGAAAAACGAGGCATGCGCGTAACTGGTTCAGAGTTAGTTGGATTAATTCCATTAGAAGCAATGTTGGCTGCTGGTCGTCATTATTTAACTAAACAAAAACGCTCGGTTGGAGTTAGCGAAGAAGAGTTAATTCAAATTGCAGTTAAATCGTTAGGTTTAGATGAATTGGCACCATTTGATGCCAATAATAAAATTATAGAATACAAACTACGAGATGCCAGCAAAGAGAAATTAGTTGGAATGAACTTACGCAGCTTTGCTAACGAAACAGCAAGCGAAAGTCCTGCTCCTGGCGGAGGTTCAATCAGTGCTTATGTGGGCAGTTTAGGGGCTTCGTTAGGAACAATGGTGGCTAATCTTTCGGCTGGAAAACGTGGTTGGGAAGATCAAGTTTCCTACTTTAGCGAGTGGGCCGATAAAGGACAAATTATCAAAGATAAACTTTTAAAAGCAGTAGATGAAGATACCCATGCTTTTAACCAAATAATGTTAGGTTTTGGATTGCCAAAGGCAACAGAAGAAGAAAAAGCAGCAAGGGTTTTAGCCATTGAAAATGCTACCAAATATGCTTGCCAAGTTCCATTTAAAGTAATGGAAACTGCTTTTGAAACTTTAGAATTATTAGCTGCAATGATTGAAAAAGGAAATCAAAATTCAATTACCGATGCTGGTGTTGGTGTACTTTGTGTTAAAACTGCTGTACGTGGTGCGTATTTCAATGTATTGGTAAATGCTAAAGAATTAAAAGACAGAGCTTATGCAGAAGAGTTAATAGCTAACGCAAAAAGTTTATTGGCTAAAAACCATACTGAAGCCGATGCTTTGATAGCAAAAGTAGAAGCCGCACTGGTATAATTCACTATATTTCAATAATTTACAAATGCCACTTTGCTTACTGTAAAGTGGCATTTATTTATATCATCAAAACATGCTTAAATCACTAGTAACCAAAGCATTTTCAATTGCATTAATGATAGCTGCGCCCATTATAAGCGCCATGGCTTTTATGGAATATTATCATGTAGAAATGCAGCATTTAAAACCAAGTTACCCTTTTGGAAAATGGATAACCGAAACAGGATTTGAATACAATAAAACAATGCTATACATTGGCATAGCAGCATTAGCTTTTGCCGTGTTAAGCTATATTAGTTTGCTTATAAAAAGCTTAATCCGTATTGTAATGATACTATTAATTTTAGCAGTTGGTTATGTTTTAACTAAGCAGTTTTAATGTTTGGTGCCTTTTTATTTACAGTAATTATTATACTTTTTTGTTTAATTATAATTGGTAGTATCACGGTTATAACATTACAAATATACATAGCTAATAAATTCAATTTTAAAATTCCAACCACCAACTATAGTTCAAAAAATTTCGACAAAAACAAAATAAAGAAAATCCTCTACGAATCAGAAGATTTAAACCCTAAACTAAGAAAATGTATTCGAATTATTTTATTTATAGACAAAATAATAAAGCTTCTAACTATCTGTTTAATAATAATTTGGATAATTATTGTTTCAAAAGCAATTATGAATTAATTTTTAAATACTCACTTTTTAATAGTCCAAAAAGCAAAGAATCCTCTAAAACACCATCTACATTATAGTGTTCTTTTAAAACACCTTCTTGGCTAAACCCCATCTTGGTGATTAACTTTAAAGATGGAATATTTTTAGGACTAACTAGTGCCTCTATTCTGTTTAAATTCATGTTAGTAAAACCATAAAGAATTATGGCTTTAACAGCTTCTGTCATGTAGCCTTTTTGCTTGTATTCGTCCAACTTCATATCGTAACCAATTTCAGTTCTTTGATGTATGGCATACCAATTATGAAAAGCACATGCACCAATTACTTTATTATCGATTTTATTTAACAAATGAAATATAACAACCGAGCGATTATATGAAGTAAAACCTTGTTTAAAACGTTCTTTATCTGTAGCTAATGCAGTATCAGTATAAGCACCTAAAAAAGTAGCCAATTCTTCATCAGAGTAATTGTTAAACACAAAATTAAGTTGCTCAATTCCCGATTTGCGCAGTAAAAGTCTTTCGGTTTCAATTATTTCAAATTCCATAAAACGAATTTAATAGTTGCTATCAAAATAAAAAGAGGCCATATAAAAATACAGCCTCTTTTCTTTAGTATAATTAATTAAATAAAACGTTTAATATGCTCTGGCATTGCTGCCTTCGTAATAATTAATAAATGCTTTATTTACTACTTTAGTTCCGCCTGGAGTTGGGTAATTTCCTGTAAAATACCAATCGCCATGATGGTTAGGGCAAGCCTGATGTAAGTTTTCAATGCTTTGGAAAATTACATCTACCTCAGCAGTAATTTCATCAGGAGTAACAATTTTAGCTATTTGTGCCGAAATTTCGTCAGGCGTAAATAACGCATATAAATCTTTCAAATAGTTTTTCATTTCCTCTTTGGGTAGATTTTCTTGAGCTATACATTTTCGGTAAACTTCGTCAATTTTAGCATCTAGTTTACGTTCTTTAACTAAAGCTATCATTGCTTGAAAAGCTACAAAATCTTTCAACCTACTCATATCAATTCCATAACAATCAGGGTAACGAATTTGTGGAGCAGACGAAACAATCACTATTTTTTTAGGGTGTAATCTATCTAAAATACGTAAAATAGAAGTTTTTAAAGTAGTACCACGCACAATGGAATCGTCTATTACCACCAAAGTATCTTCATGGTTTTTTACAATTCCGTAAGTTACATCGTACACATGAGCTACCATATCCTCGCGGTTGGTATCATCGGTAATAAATGTTCTTAACTTGGCATCTTTCACTGCTACACGTTCTCTACGCGGATGTAATTCTAAAATTTCTTTTAGTTTTTCATCGGTAATATTAGTGCCTAACTGTTTTATCTGTTCAATTTTATGTGTGTTTAATAAATCGTTTATACCATCCACCATGCCATAAAATGAAACCGCAGCGGTATTGGGTATATAACTAAAAACTGTATTTTTATAATCGTAATTGACAGTTTTCATTATTTTATCGGCTAGTAAATAACCAAGCTGCTTGCGCTCTTTGTAAATATCTCTGTCATTTCCACGGCTAAAATAAATACGTTCAAACGAACATGCTTTATTTTCGGCTTGTGGTATAATATTGGTTTCAGTTATGGTTCCGTCTTTCTTTATTATTAAAGCATTACCACGACCTAATTCTTTAATTTCTCTAATCGGAATATTGAAACCTGTTTGGATAGCAGGACGCTCGCTTGTAACAACCGCAATTTCATCATTACAATAATAAAAACAAGGACGAATTCCATTAGGATCGCGAACCACGAAAGCATCACCATGGCCTAATAAACCAGCCATAACGTAACCTCCATCAGCATCGCGCAATGAGCGTTTTAAAATATTTTCAATGTTTAAATCTTTAGCTATTAAACTCGATATTTCTTGGTTGCTATGTCCATCTAATTTGTATTTGGTAAATAAACGTTGGTTTTCTTCGTCAATAAAATGACCAAATTTCTCCAACATAGTTACCGTATCAGCTCTTTCGCTTGGATGTTGTCCTAACTCTACCAAAACATTGAATAATTCATCTACATTGGTTAAGTTAAAATTTCCTGCTAACATTAAATTTCTACTCATCCAATTATTTTCCCTAATGAAAGGATGGCATAAATCAACACTATTACCACCATGAGTTCCGTAGCGCAAATGACCAAGCAATAATTCGCCCATAAAAGGCACATTGGAGCGCATATAATCAGGATCGCGTAACTGCTCTTTAGTTCCTGATTTGGTAATTTTTTTATTTAATTTTTCAAAAATTTCGGCAATGGCATTGCTTCCATTAGCGCGCTGACGATTGATATAAGTTTCGCCAGGCAAAGCATTAATTTTAATGGTTCCCACTCCTGCGCCATCTTGGCCGCGGTTGTGTTGTTTTTCCATTAAAAGGTAAAGGCGTTTTAAACCGTATAACGCTGAACCATATTTTTCTTGGTAAAAACTCAGCGGTTTAAGTAGGCGAATAAGGGCTATTCCGCACTCGTGTTTGATTGAATCACTCATAAAAAGATAGGCAAAAGTACCACATTATTTTAAAATAATTTCCTATTTTATGTTTTAAAAATAACATGATTTGGTAATTATACAGTTTAAAATAAAAATATCCATAATCAAAAAAATAAAAAGGCCGCTTTGATTCAAAACGGCCTTTTCAATATTACTTAAATCCAATGGTTTTACGTTCTTCGGTAAAATTAGGATCAACTTTAAATTCCTCTACATCTTCAAATACCAATTCATAAATCATTTCTTTGGTACGTTTTTCAGTTTCGGTTTTTGCCAAACGCAAATGTTGGTTTTTAATAGCTTCTTCTATTACTTTTCTTACGCTACGTGCATTTCCAAAAAACTTATTACGGGTTTTGTATAAAAATTCGCAATACTGTTTAATATGACTTGAAGCTTCATCGGTTGGTTTAATGCCGTTGTTTAAAAGCATTTTCAATGCAATATCGTGTAATTGTGGAGCATCGTAATCTTCAAACTGCATTTCGCGGTCAAACCTGCTCTTAAGACCAGGATTGCTTTCTAAGAAGCGTTTCATATTATCAGTATAACCCGCTACAATTACAATAAAGTCACCACGAGAATCTTCCATTTTTTTCAAAATGGTTTCAACAGCTTCTTTACCAAAATCGTTTTCTCCGCCTTCGCTCAATGCATACGCTTCATCTATAAATAAAACGCCACCCATTGCTTTATTAAGCACTTCGGTAGTTTTTAAAGCAGTTTGCCCCACAAAACCTCCTACTAAATCTTGCCTATCGCATTCTACCAAATTACCACGTTCTAAAATGCCTAATGCTTTATAAATTTGAGCTAAAATACGTGCAACAGTGGTTTTCCCTGTACCTGGATTTCCAGTAAATACTGTATGTAACGAAAACGACTGACGAACATCTTTACCAATTTCTCGGTAAAAACGAACCAATTTAACCAATTCATCAATTTCAGTTTTAACTGATTGTAAACCAATTAAACCGTGCAATGCATTTAGCGAAGCAGTTAGCAATTCTTCATCAATTGGAATATCGGTAATTGATTTATGTTTAATTCCAAAAACTTTATCAATATCTACAGTTTCAATAGTACTTAGTACATCATTACTTAGTTCATAAGGATTAGGCGATTGCATTAATCGTAAACCCATATTCATTTTACATTCGTCAATTAAATTATTTACATAACGAGCATTTCCAAACATGCGGTCTCTATCACGGTAAGCATCTACTAATTTTTTAAAAATCAATTCTTTTGATGCTTCGTTAAATTTAATTCCACGTTTTTGAGTGGAGTAATCAGCTATAGCTAATAACTCTTTTGGTAAATAATCTGGAAAATCGTAATACATTTGAAATCGGCTGCGCATACCCGGATTACTTTCTAAAAAGTTGTTCATTTCATCAGGATAACCAGCAGCAATAATGGCAATATCACCATCGCCATCACTCATTTCTTTTAGCAATATTTCAATAGCTTCTTTACCAAAATCTTTGCTATCATCGTTTTTACGAGCCAATGCATAAGCTTCATCTATAAATAAAATTCCACCTTTTGCGCGTTTGATAATTTCTTTTGTTTTTGGCGCAGTTTGTCCAATATATTCTGCTACTAAATCACTTCTATCAGCCTCAATTACATGGCCTTTGCTTAACAAACCAAGTTGGTTATAAATTTTACCCAACATTTTGGCTACGGTAGTTTTTCCAGTGCCTGGGTTTCCAGTAAAAACTGCATGTAAGTTAATTTTTTCAGAATCGTCAAAACCTTTTTCTTTCCTAATTTTTAAAAAATTAAGGTAAGTAGTATATTCTTTAACCTTCTTTTTTATTGAATCGAGCCCAATCAAACTATCAAGCTCTTTCATTATGTCTTCAATATTTTCGGGAACAGGTAAAGTAGCTGCATTTTTTTCAATAAGCTTATTTACTTTAGGTTTTATTTCTTTAACCTTAGGTTCAATTAAAAACTCGGTGCCCACATCAAACAAAATGCTCGCTACCAATTGATCCATAAAAATTATTTCGATAGTATAATAATCTAAACCCCAAGTACCTTTCACATCGTTTCCCCAACCAATGCTGCATTCAAATTCGGGCTCAGTTGAATCAACAAAAAATATTTTTTCTACCGTTCCTTTCAATTGACCAGAACGTGTTTTGAAATTAAATATCAATTCGCATGGCCATTTTTCGCCTGTGGTAACCAAGTTTTCGGCCACCATTTCAAGCCAAACATACCTTGTTTCCTTGGTATCAAAAGCACTTAAATACTTACGTTCAACTTTTGGAACATTAATTTCAGTACCTTCATATAACTTATTGGTTTTTATATTAAAATAAGGATTTTCGGTTTCAGTAACCAAACCTACATCTACAATATAAAATTCTTTTTCGGCTATAAAAACACCATCAATCCAAGCTTCCCAACGATAGGTTCCTTTTTTCCAATAAGTGCCTGGAGTTTTTACACCCCAACCTTCGCGTACATAAACAATATTTTCATCCTTTTTTATGGTTCTATCAGCCGATAAGGTGCAAATTTCAGCACCATCTTCTTGCTTTACACACTTTAAACTAATTTTTAAATCCCACTCTTTTTCGTCAAATAATTTATTAAAAAACGAAAGTTCACAGTAAATAAATGTGCACTCCGACATGTCGTACACTTGTCTATATTTCTTTTCATTGTTCGCAAGCCATTCAGTACTACCAAATATTTTTAAATCGCGAAACTTATAATGAACCACTTTATCCTTAGCCATGACTATAGTTTATTTTTTTGCTAATTAACGAACATTTTAATTGCATATTATTATTCAAAAATTAGGATTATTAAATTTTACAGAATACTTACCTTAAAGCATTAATATTCAAATGCTTTTTATTTGTTCACTTATTACATATTTTCACTATTGAAAAATAATTTTAGAAATATTTGAAGAAATATTTTGAAATATAGTTTTGTTTACTACATTTGCACTCCCTTTAAAAGAGCATTTGGTGAGATGGGTGAGCGGCTGAAACCACCGGTTTGCTAAACCGACATACGCGTCAAAGTGTATCGAGAGTTCGAATCTCTCTCTCACCGCACAAAATTTTAAAGGGCGAGTAGCAATGCTTAGTTCAAAAAATTAGCAATTTTGAAAAACTTGCAAACGGGGTGTAGCGTAGCCTGGTATCGCGCCACATTTGGGATGTGGAGGTCGTAGGTTCGAATCCTGCCACCCCGACAAAAACAGGCCAAGTCCAATTCTTCAAAAGAGTTGGACTTTTTTTATGAAGTATTTTGTTTACATTATTTTTAGTTCAAAACTTAATAAATTTTATACTGGTTTCA
>JAIXSO010000055.1 GCA_027484685.1 Bacteroidota bacterium | reverse complement strand
GGATCTGTTATACAGCTAATACAATATGGGTCAATGGTCCATTCCCATTGGGTTGGTCCATTGGTACTCAAGTCAATAAATGGTGCTTCTTCAGTTATACCCATTATGCGTTTAAAAGTTATAAAATCGGCTTTGGGTGCTTGGCTTGGGGTATCTACGTAAATAAATTTACTTATCGAATCACGTAATGAATCACGTTTTAAATCGTTTACTGCTAATAATTTTACCAATTTTAAACCTGGTGAAGTAAATGTATAAGTAAAGTTGTTAAAAAATCTTGCTGTATCAATATATCCTGCTTGGCGGTTATAACCTGCTATTAAAGGGTTTTCGTTTGGTAAGTTCCAAAATACTCGGCTTTGAAAGCTTGATGTATTAATTAAGGTAGCTGGACTATTTATCCAAACGGTATCTGGTGCGTAGAAATTGGCAATTGGTGGTTGTGCTGGACCTGCATTAGGATTTGGTGCATCCCATATTTCAATTTCTCTAAAATTTACATTTGATAATTGAGAGCCTGATGCCTGAAAAGCTGTTAACCTTAATCTAGTAGAGTTAATAGCCGTTGGAAAAGTTACATCATTGATACAATTGGCATTATTTAAACCTGAAAATGTATGGAAAGTAACCCAACTAGAAGTAGCAGCATCCCATCTCTGACAGGTAGCACCTGCTAAAAATCTAGTTCCAGTTTGAGCATGATGTATGGTAATTTTGCCATAAGTTTGTGGAGAAGACCACACAAAGTCAATGAATTCAACACCTGGAGTAGAACTTGGCGGTGTTCCTGTGGTAATCCACATTTGTTGAGCCCCACAAGTCCCATAATTTAAATCATTCAATGTTGCACAAGCACCAGTATTACAAGTGCTTGCACTAGCAACAGCCAAAGGAGCTATGTTAGTTGTCTGGGATTTAGCTAAAGCAAATGACAACACAACGGCTAATAAAGATAGTAGTGTTTTTTTCATATTTATATTCAAGTTTAATTAGTTTTCAAATTCAAAATTATTGTTTTTCAATAATTAACAAAGCTTTTTAAGTACAATACGATAAAAGAAGTATTAAAGTTGGTTATTGGTTCACAAAATTATTTTTTCAACAAACAAAAAAGCCGACTTTTTAAGGAGTCGGCTTTTTGTTTTATAAAAATTTAGAGTTATTTAGCAATAACAAACGATTTGCTGAAGGTGCCTTTTGCTGTGTTTATTCTTACAAAGTACAATCCATTACTTTGACTTGATAAATCAAAAGTGTTTTTGGTTTGTAATTGGTTATTAAAACTTGCTACTAATTGACCGGTTACATTATAAACTTCAATGTTATTTACCTCCACTTCATTTTTAAGATCTATATTTAATACACCCTTACTTGGCGATGGATACATAGTAAAGTAGTTTTCAAACTGATTTTCATAAAGACCTGTATTACAAACTTTTTCAAGTACATTTATCGTTCTGGTTACTGTTTCAGAGCGATTGCCAGAAGGATCGGTAACTACATAAGTTATTGGATAAACACCCGGTAAATCGTTCACTAAAGCCGATAAGTCCGTTGTAACTTGTGCTTTTAAGTTTGAGTAATAATTATCGACTACATTAAAACCAGGTTCATCAAAATTGCAGAAACGATTTAAATTCATTGGATTGGCTCCTAGTAATGTTATTACTGGCTTGCTTTTCTTAACTACTTTAATTAACCTTTCTACGCTATCTTTATTTCCAACACAATCAGTTACCACAAATTTTACAGAAAATGTTCCTAAAGTATCGTTACGCAGTATACTTGGAGTTCGCACTACAACCAATGTATTGGTAGCGCAGAAATTATCTTTTACAGTTACACCTGGAATGGTAAAACTAGTTAAAACTTCCACTTCTGTTATGCTGCTTCCATTAAGTGTAATAGTTGGTTTAATATAATCCGATACTTCTACTTGAACTGTTAATTGATCTGCCACATTGCCCGATGAGTCGGTTACATTATATACAACAAAATAAGTTCCTAATACATTTTGATTTACTCCTGTTGCAAAATTCAAACTCAATGTTTTATCATAATTATCAGTTGCCGAAACAATATTTGTAGCAACAAATTGACTTCCCACTTGATGCTTGTAAACCAATCCTGCAAATTTACGGGTAATTACTGGTTTAGTAGTGTCGCGTACTTTTATAATACGAGTTGCTGTTCTGTTAAAGTTAAATGCATCGGTAATGCTATAAAGTATGGTATAATCTCCTACTCTATCTTTATTTAAATTACTTACTTTTATTACATTTTGTGTAATATCGTTACCTGTATTGTCCAACGCTGAGTAGCCTGGCTCAACAAATTCAGTTCCTACCTCTAGATTATAAATTGTTGGAGGAGTTAATACCAATATAGGTCCTGTACTATTTAACTCTACAATAACAGTTCTGTATAAAGTATCTGATACATTACCTGAATAATCTAACACAAAGTATTTAATGGTGTAAACACCAATATTGCTTGTATCTAAATTCGATACTTTTTGTACGCGTGAACTGATATTACCTTCAATATTATCTAATGCCAATACCCATGGATCGTTAAACGTTTTGTTTATCTCTGTTCTTACTATTGGGGCTCCGTTTAATTGTACTACTGGTTTTACTAAATCTCTGTTGATTGCTATGTTAAAGTCTTTAAACATACCTACTACTGAGTAAACTGAATTAAATTGGGTCGAATTTGCTAAATCTAATCCTACACGCATTCTCGTATTGCCATAGGCTTGGGTTGATGAAATAGTAAATGTATCTGTTATTTGGGCATCGCCATTTGCTATTTTATTCAATACCAATTCGTTTGTTTCAAAGTTAGAGTTTAAGTTTAAGTCAATCCATACTTTGTAGTCTAAAGCTGTACCTGAAGATGGTCGGTTTAATACAATGCTATATTTACCCCCTCTAAAAACTGTTCCTACCTGAGTAGTAGTGTTTATGTATTGGTAAGTTGGGCTTGTTGGATTACTAAATGAGCTATCTAATCCTGCACATCTTACTCTACTTATTCCCATTGTTGCATCGGCTATGCTCGAAAATACTGCTCCTGCGCCTGGTGTTTGGTAAGCATTTACTTGTATAAATGCTGTTTTGGTTATTGAATCTACTCCAAATGCATTGGTGGCTGTTAAACGTACAGTGTATAATACTGGGCTTGTTAAACGTACTTGTGGATTTTGGCTTGTTGCTGTTGTTCCATTTAAGT
>JAIXSO010000058.1 GCA_027484685.1 Bacteroidota bacterium | reverse complement strand
TTTGTTTTGTTTATTGTTTGCACTACAAATTTAACAATTTCAATGCTACTATTTAATTGATTTACAGATTTTTATAAACAAAAATATCAACATATTCTTATCCCGAACTAAGGTTATTAAATTTTTAAAACAAACGTTTACCAATCAATGAAAAATTTTGTATTGACAATTCTTACAATGCTTTTTACTGTTTTGTTAGCTAATGGGCAAAACAACTATAAATGCAATTGTAAATTGGTTTATGGAAATAAAATGCATCCAAAAAGAATTACATATTTTAATGATTCATTGGTAATGAATGAGTTGGGTTATGGAGCGAAAGATTCAACTATAAAGTTGTTGTTTAATCCATCAGGGAAACTAGAGGAGCTTTATTTTAAAGTTAATTATCGTTGGAGAGCGGCTGATACTTTTTTGATTTTAAATAATGTGATTGGCAGTAGAATTGGTAATTTCTTTTATCCTTATTTTCCACCCGATTCAATGAAAAAGGGTGAAAAATTTGTTCAGTTTTCAAAATTTTATAGTCATCAATTTCATTCAGATCAAATAAATTCATGTATATATTATAAAATTGGTGATACAATTTATAATGGGCTACAAGTTTCGTATTTTGACAAGGAATATTGGCCAATGATAAATAGGAGTCCTATGGACGAAGTAATAAAAAAGAACTTAAATAATTTTCCTTTTGTTAAACCTGATTCTGCTAGAAAAAATAACTTAATAGACTATTTTATAGAACAAGAAATTTGTTCCAATCCAGATCCAAATAATCCCAATTGCTATTTTTGTGATTTTTCACTTTTCAAAAAAGGAGAAATACTTTTCAAAAAAGAGAAAGAATACGATGTAATCTTTTTAGAAGGGGATTGTGAAAATTTTTTAAAAAACAAACCAACTTTTTTAAAGGAAGTCAACTAAATGGAGTTAAAAACACTAAAATTTTTTGTCCTTTTCCTCATCATTATTTGGGGTTGCAATAATGCTAAACCAAAACAAACAAACGATGCTTTGGTGAGCGAAGTAATCAGCGTTTGCCAAGATTCCGTTTTAACTCGCGAGGTAGATGGGAAATATTACCGAAAAATTATTGTAAAATTTAAAGTATCCAATCATAGCAATCTTACTTATTATACTCGTTTATTTAATAGTAAAATTAGTGCATATAAGGTTACAGAATATTTTATTACCAACGACTCCATATCGTACACAAATATGCACTGTTTTGATCATGAAAAAGATTCTATTTTGCCAAATAGCAGCCAAATTTTTGTAAATACTATAACACCTTTTAAATTGGCGAAATGGATTAAAAATTCTTTTTTCTTCTATGCTAACGATTCGGGGTCTGTTGAAAAAAGCAAAGAGGTTCTTATTTCATTCAATCCTAATCAAATGCTTAATTGTAAATAGAGTATGAAAGTTTAAATATCTAATTTTTGATTTTTTGTTATTTTTGATTTTAATCCATCCAAATAATGTTCAAAAAACTAATTTCCTTCCTCACTTATTTGTTATTATTTATTGTTAATGCAAATGCCCAAGTAAAAGAGTTTAAAATAATTTATGGGCAAAACGAACTTACTTTTCATAATTACGATACTTTAGATGCAAAAATTTTTGAAGAAGATACTGTTTCAATCATTCCTAACTTATTTAATTCCATAAACAAATATAGTTTTGAAGGAGGTAAATTAATGATAAAAACCATTGGTAATAAAGCAGGAACTAAAAACGATACTGTATATTATTTTGCCAAATTCCTGCCTATTTTGCCAAATAACGAATTGCTTTTTATGAAAGTTTTAAAAGCAACCGAAATAACTATTACTACAAATTTAAAAACAACAATTGCTAACTATAAAGAGGAATTTAAAGAGTACACTCTTTATTTTTATTTGAAATAATTTTACTCAATTAACTAATTAACCAATCAACTTGTCAACTTAATAATTTTCAATTCTCAATATAAAAAAGCATCTTTGCCCTTAATAGAAAATACACATGTTACAGATTAATTTTATACGCGAAAATGCTGATACCGTAAAGGCGGGATTGGCTAAAAAACATTTTAAAAACATAGTTGCAGTTGATGAATTATTGCAGTTAGATGAAGAAAAACGCAAAGCACAAGTAGAAACCGAAAACAATGCAGCTGAAAGCAATCAATTGGCTAAAAAAATTGGCGAATTGATGAAAGCTGGCAATAAAACTGAAGCTGAGTCAATTAAGGCACGTACTGTTGAATTAAAAGAAAATGCCAAGCAATTAGAAGAGCGCTTAAAACAATTAGAAACCGAAATTTTTAACATATTGGTTACTTTTCCTAACCTGCCTAGCAGCGTGGTTCCCGAAGGAAAAACTCCGGAAGAAAATGTAACGGTATTTACCAAAGGCGAAATCCCCGTATTGCACGAAGGTGCCATGCCACATTGGGAATTAGCTGCCAAATACAATATCATTGATTTTGAATTAGGTAATAAAATTACTGGTGCAGGTTTTCCGGTTTATAAAGGCAAAGGTGCTAGGTTACAACGCGCTTTAATCAATTTCTTTTTAGATGAAGCTACCAAAGCGGGTTATCACGAAATAATGCCACCTTTAATGATTAATGCTGATAGTGGTTTTGGAACGGGTCAATTGCCTGATAAAGAGGGACAAATGTACCATGTAACGGTTGATGATTTGTACTTAATTCCTACAGCCGAAGTGCCAATTACCAACTTATATCGCGATGTAATTTTAAAAGAAGAAGAATTGCCCATAAAAAATGTGGGTTATACGCCTTGTTTCAGACGCGAAGCTGGAAGTTATGGTGCGCATGTGCGTGGATTAAATCGTTTGCATCAGTTTGATAAAGTAGAAATTGTACAAATAGCGCATCCAAATCAATCAGCAGCTGGTTTAGACGAAATGGTTATGCACGTGCAAGGATTATTAGAAAAATTAGAACTGCCATACCGAATTTTATGTTTATGTGGTGGTGATATGAGTTTTGGTTCAGCTATTACTTACGATTTTGAAACATATAGTGCAGCACAAGAAAGATGGTTAGAGGTAAGCAGTACCTCCAACTTTGAAACATTCCAATCAAACAGAATGAAGTGCCGTTATAAAGGTGCTGATGGAAAAAACCAATTGGTGCATACCTTAAACGGAAGTGCTTTGGCATTGCCACGTATAGTTGCTACCATGTTAGAAAACCATCAAACACCAGAAGGAATTAAAATACCAAAGGCTTTGGTTCCTTACACTGGCTTCGATATGATTAATTAATGTCTGCAAGAAAACCCCAATTTCTTCGTTATGCTCGCTATAAAAACGGTCATTTGCGAAAAGCAAACTCCCCTTTTTCTGGCTTCGCAAGCCTCGAACTTGAAATTTTCTTATCAGACATTTGTTTTTTTAAAATTATGAGTTTATGAATTCCATTACTTGGGCCGATTTTGAAAAAGTAGCCATGCATGTTGGCACTATAATTAAAGTAGAAGATTTTGCCGAAGCTAAAAAACCTGCCTATAAAATTTGGGTAGATTTTGGAGCAGAAATAGGCGTTAAAAAAACTTCGGCCCAAGTAACTTTTCATTATTCAAAGCAAGATTTATTAGGCTTGCAAATAGTGGGCGTAATTAACTTTGAACCCAAACAAATTGCCAATTTTATTAGCGAATTCCTACTCACAGGTTTTGCCGATGAAAATGGAAATATTATAATTACCACCCTTCAAAAACCAACTCCTAACGGAAGTAGGTTAATGTAAAAATGATGTTTTCAGAAAAATATTGCCAAGCTTTTGAAGAAGTTTTAAAAAGCTATAAGAGTAAAGATATTGAAACTCCTTACCAAACAATAAAAAATTGGGAAGATTTTGTAGAAGAAGTTATTGAATTTTACGATTGTATTCAACCAGAGTTTGAAAACGATTTAGATGTGAATAGAGGTCACATAGATAAATTATTGGTCGAAAGTAAATTGTTTGATTTTCCTGAACACAAGTTATTTATTGAAAAAATTAATTTTATAACCTGAGTTCGGTTTAAGCCACTAATGAAAGTTGTTGATCAAACAACATTAACATTTCAGGATTTGTTTCTTCTACATCTTTTCTGATAGATGGCTTTTTAGGAAAAAAAG
>JAIXSO010000056.1 GCA_027484685.1 Bacteroidota bacterium | reverse complement strand
TTTTTGTTTTGTTTATTGTTTGCACTACAAATTTAACAATTTCAATGCTACTATTTAATTGATTTACAGATTTTTATAAACAAAAATATCAACATATTCTTATCCCGAACTAAGGTTATAAAGTTTTATCAATAACATTGCAGCCCAATTTTATGCAAACTGCTTCTATTTCTGAAATAAAAAAAGAATTACAAACGCTTCATGCTGCGCAATTGGTAGAACTTTGCACCAAAATAGCCAAGTATAAAAAAGACAATAAAGAGTTTTTAAATTATTTGTTATTTCAAACCCACGATGAAGCCCAATTTATTGATGGTGTAAAACAAGAAATGACTGAACTGTTTGCAGAAATGAACCGAAGCAATTTGTATTTTGCAAAAAAAACCATCAGAAAAATATTGCGGTTGGCCAATAAAAATGCAAAATACTCTGCTAAGGCAGGCACAAATATTGAACTATTGGTACACTTTTGCAAAGAATTAGATAATACCGGCATTGATTTTAGAAAGAGTACTGTTTTGTATAATTTATACAAAGCGCAACTCAAAAAAATAAACGAATCGCTCAGTACCTTGCACGAAGATTTGCAATACGATTACCAAAAAGAAATTGATTTATTAAACAAATAATTTTTAATTAAACATGTTAGGACTTAAAC
Source organism: Bacteroidota bacterium (assembly GCA_027484685.1). GTDB lineage: Bacteria > Bacteroidota > Bacteroidia > UKL13-3 > UKL13-3 > JAAFJM01. Next base: position 19,622 of record JAIXSO010000056.1, on the reverse strand, counting down.
TTCCAACCGACCCACGTTGGGTAAATATAGTAGAAAGTAATTTAGAAGAAATATTAACCGACCATGCTTGGTGCGAACAAAAAGCAGCCAGTAACGCCATTACCATAATTACTTACAATCCGGAGTTAACTGATTTGGTGGCAGATTTATTAGATTTGGTAAAGGAAGAAATTAGCCATTTTGAAATGGTGTTTAATATTATAAAAGAACGTGGCTACACCTTAGGCCGAGAGCGTAAAGACAGTTATGTAAACGAACTGTATCAATTTATGCAAAAAGGTGGAAGCCGCAATGCCAGTTTTGTAGATAGAATGCTTTTTTCGGCCATGATTGAAGCAAGAAGTTGCGAGCGTTTTAAAGTGCTTTCTGAAAATATTAAAGATGCTGAATTATCTAAATTTTATTACGATTTAATGGCAAGCGAAGCTAGTCATTATACTACATTTATAGGCTACGCACGCAAATATGGAAAAGATGTAGACGTTGATAAACGTTGGAAAGAATGGCTTGAATACGAAGCAAAAGTTATTGCCAATTATGGCAAACAAGAAACGGTTCATGGGTAGTGTTTAAAGTTAATTGAGTTATTAGTTGATAAAGTAAATGGTAAATAGGTAATTTAAAGTAATAGTTTATGACAAATCAAGAATTTGAAACCGTTTTTCTTGTTAATGAAATTGATGAAAGTAGAAAAACTGGCTATGCATTGGAAGAAGATATTTTGAAAATACTTGGTTAATAAACTTAAGTTTTATTTTAAGTAATATTCGTTTCGGCTTCGCTCAACGACCGTGGACATAAAGGGAATTAAGAAAGCTTTCAAACAAATCATATTGTCCTTAAATAAACGAAATTACTTCATAATTCATACTTAAAACTGTATACTTAAAACTTTGCACTTCAGCACAACTACTTCAAACTTTTCAATAACATTTCTGCTTCAGCTTGTTTGTTGCCTTTCAGTTTTATTACCTTCTTCAGTGCCGATTTAGCTTTGCTTTTGTTATTTTGTTTAACATAAACTTGTGCATACAAAAACAACGCATCTTCATAATATTTTGATTGATTATTTATGGTAATCAAATCTAAAATATGCAAACTATTATCTAATCGGTTTGCCTTAAACTCATTCAAAGCGTTAGTATAGTTTAATGAATCACTGTAGTTTTCCTTTCTAAATTTATCATTTAATAAAACGGTATCCATCCAATTATTATTGAGAGAGTAGTTATTATAGCCCAAATTATTATTATTAGCTGGCGCGGGTAAACTTAGAGCTTTGGTTGCTTTATTAGTTACAACAACTTTCTTTTTACTTTCTGAAGAAGCTATGGCAGGTGCTTTATCTTTTGCTCTTACTGCTTCAGTTTGTGCTTCCATTTTAACTTCAGGAATAGCCATGTCACCTTCAGCATTATCATCATTGCTTTGGGTTGTTTCCATGCTAGCTGCTTCATCCAAATCAACTTTTTCAGATTCAACTAATTTTTCATTCAATACTTCTGCCGGAACGCTTTTAACAATAGTTTGCTTTTGTTCTTTATTTAAAGCCAATTCTTCCTTTTTAGTATTGTTTTTTGGTGGAACATAATTATAAATAGAATCAGATTTATTTAAAACTGAAGGGGATTTTAAAGTACTTTCATTTTGTGCTAATTGCGGAACTAAATTGGTGTAATTAAACCAAAACAAACCTACTGCAATTAACAATACAGCCGCAGCACTCCAATAAGCCAATACATACTTTTTATTGTTTTTTTGCTTTACAATTTCATCAACAGCTTTATTAACTTTATCAACCCTATCAACCAACAAACGCTTATCCAACATAGCATCTATACCCTCTTTCATATCAGCGCATAGTTCACACGTTTTTACATGATTTTCCATGTAAATTAAGTTAGCTTGGCTAATGGTATTATTAGCGTAAGCTTCCCAAATGTTATTATCTATGCACGTATTTGTATCCATAAAAATAAGGCTAGGCCTATGGTTATTCCTTTTTGTTCTAATATAATTTTTAAATTTCGTTTACCATTTTGAATATAACTTTTTACTTCATTTTCGGTATAACCCGTTATGGCTGCAATTTCTGCATAGCTTTTTTGTTTTAAATAAAACAGTTCAATACATTGTTTCTGTTTGTCTTTTAAACCTAAAATAGCACTTTCAACGGCTTGCAATTTTTCTTCTTTTTCCTGTTTGTCATCTTCATGATTCAAAATATTGGATAATTGCATAAATAAATTTTCATTTTCTTCTTCATCTTCATTTATACTCACCAAAACATTGGGTTTGCGCAATAAAATTAAGCAGTGATTTTTACAAACAGTATGCAGCCAACTTTTAAAATTATTGATTTGGTGTTTTTGTAAATCAATAAAAAGCTTTTCAAAAATATTCATGGTGGCATCGTGTGCCGCATCTTCGTCCTTTAAATATTTTACACAAACAGTAAAACACATAAGCGAATGGCGCTTAAATAGCTCGCCCACCACTAAATTATTTTTAGTGTTTTGGTAGTTAACTACCAAGTTTTCATCGCTTTCTGTTTTTAAATTAACTAACAAGGAAAACAAATATGAAAAATTTTTATGGAATTTTAGCACTAATTGTTTCTAACTACCAAAAACCAATTCAATTTTATAAATATGAAATCATTATTTTTAAGTGTAACACTTTTGTTAACCACATTTTTAAACGCACAAAATAACAAGCCGATTAAGGCTAAACTGCAAAAAGCCACCGTTTATTTACAAGGAGCGCATTTGTATTATTCAGAAACAGTAAACCTAAGCCAAGGTATTAACGATTTAGTTTTTGAAAACATTTCATCGAGTATCAATGTAGCCTCGTTGCAAGCTAATTGCAAAGAAGGAACCGTTATGGAAGTGCGTAATTTTGAAAAATACAAAGAACGTAAACCTGCTACCAACAAATATGCACGCGAAATTGAACACATTCAAGACTCGCTTGAAGATTATAAATTTTACGATATAGAACTGGATAATAAATTAAAGGTTATAACTACAGAAAAAAATTTATTGACTAATAACAAACTGATGCGCGGTGAGTTATTTAACGATTCGTTGGTATTACTGCGCGAAAGCATGATTTTTTTAAAAGCTAAGTTGAATGAATATTACGAACAAGAACTCAAAATAACACGTAACAAAGCAAACAATGCTAAAATAGTGAGTAAATTACATGAACGCTATAATTTGTTAATTAACCTGCAAGAAAATAATGGAGAAGAAAACCAACAAGACGAAACGCCAACTATGCAAGTAATAGTGACCATTTTTGCTGAAAACCCAATGCAAACTCAAGTAAGTTTTAACTATTTAATTCCTAATGCAAGTTGGATGCCTCAGTACGATTTACAAGCATCCACCCAAAGCAATAATTTTCAATTAAAATATTTTGCCAATATTACCCAAAATTCGGGCTTAGATTGGAAAAATACCAACTTAACCTTAAGCACTTCAAACCCCAATGAAGCCAATTTTAAACCAGAACTAACACCTTGGTATTTAAGCTTTTTAGAGTACAGACAAAAGCCTGCGGTTAACTATTTATCGAACAGATTAGTACCAGTTCAAGCTACTAAGAAATTAGCTACTGAAAGTACTGATAAAGATGTACCAACCAACGAGGGTTACTATTCACAAATTGAAGAAAAACCATTAACAAACTATATTGAAGTAAGTCAAAACTTAATAAGAACTGAGTACGAAATAAAATTAAACTATAACATTGCCAGTGATGGCAGAGCGCATAAAGTTTTGATTAATCAAAAACAAGTTCCTATGCAATTAGCATTTGCAGCTGTTCCAAAACTTTGCAATGATGCATTTTTACAAGCAAAAATTGTAGGTTGGGAAGATTTAAATATTATTCCGGGTAGTGCTCGTTTATATTTTGATGGAACGTATGTAGGCGAAATGTACTTAAACGCTAGCAGCAATAGCGATACTTTAAGCGTAAATTTAGGAAGAGATAAAACCATAGTTTTAACCCGCAAAAAATTGAAAGAAAAGTTTAAAGTTAAATTTATTGATAACGAAAAAATAGAAACCAGAACCATAGAATTAATGGTACGAAATACCAAAAGTATGGCTTTAGAAATGGAATTAGAAGATCAAATACCAATAGTGCAAGGAACTGAAGAAATAAAAGTAAAACTATTACATAGCGATGATGCTGAGTTAGATGAATTAACAGGCAAACTAAAATGGCGTGTAAAAATTGGCTCAAAAGACACCAAAAAGATAACCTTTACTTACGAAATAAGGTACCCTAAAGGTAAGCCAGTAGCAGGTTTATAAAATTATTATTATCCATAAAAAAAGGGTCGCTTCATTGCTGAAACGACCCTTTTTATATTAATAACTCATTTCAACAATTTTTACCACATCATCAGGTGTTAAATTTTTATGTTCACCTAAACCTAACATACCCCTATCAGTAAAATTTTTATAAATAAATGAACTTGCATCTTTATAGTTATCAGTATATTCACTTAAGTGGGTTTTGATACCTAAGCTATGAAAAAATGCTTCTGTTTTATCAATCGCTTGATGTGCTTTTTCACCAATTGAACCTTCATTAATGCCCCAAACACGACTTGCATATTGTGCTAATTTTTCTTTTTTAGCATTAAAATTATACCTGTAATGACTTGGCGCTATGATGGCTAAAGTTCTTGCATGGTCAATTCCGTACAAAGCTGTTAACTCATGCCCTATGGCGTGAACCGCCCAATCTGTAGGCACACCCTTTTGAATTAACCCATTTAAAGCCATGGTACAACTCCACATAAATTCGCATTGTGCATTGTAATCAGCAGGATTATTTAATATCGCTGGTGCTACTTCTATTAAATTTTGCATGATACTTTCAGCAATTCTATCTTGAAGATTAGCACCAATTGGATAAGTCATGTATTGTTCCAACACATGAGTAAAGGCATCTGTAATCCCATTAGCTATTTGATTAGCAGGAATTGAACTAATAACAGTTGGGTCTAAAATGGAAAACTGAGGAAACAAACCTGGACCGCCCATTCCAAATTTTTGTTTGGTTTCAGCTCTTGAAATTACAGAGCCAGAATTCATTTCTGAACCAGTAGCTGGTAATGTAAGTACAGTACCAAAAGGCATCCCAACATCTGTTCTGATGCCTTTTTCTAAAATATCCCAAGGATTATCGCCTTTATACAATGCAGCAGATGCTAAAAACTTGGTTCCATCAATTACCGAACCACCTCCAACTGCTAATAAATAGGTAATGTTTTGAGTTTTAATTATATCTAACGCTTTTAACAAAACTGCATATTCTGGATTAGCCGGAATGCCACCAAACTCTACTACTTCAAAGTTTTTCAGAGCTGATTTTACTTGCTCGTAAATACCATTTTTCATAATGCTACCACCGCCATAAAGCATTAAAACCTTAGCATTGGCTGGAATTTCGGTAGCAAGTTTTTCTATTAATCCTTTGCCAAAATGTATTTTAGTAGGATTTTTAAATTCAAAATTTAACATGATTTTTTATGTTTATATATTTAATAAATATTATTTAAGTTGGATTGTTTTACAATTTGTGAATTATGGCACTGTTAATTGATTTTGAGATGATTCTTTCTTTCTTTTTAAATTATTCAAATTAATGCTTAAGCCCATTTTTACATTCAAATCATTTCTATTTATGGTAAACTTATCAGCATTAATTAAAGAAACATCATAACTGTAAGCAACAATAAAGCTAACACTTAATACAGGCTTGCGGAAATAAGCAGAGCTGTTAAACCTAATTCCCACTTCTGGCTTAAAATTTAAAATGCTATGGTTGTTTATGTTGTAAAAAACTGGTGCTACTCCAACATAACTGCTAAAAATACTACTTTGGATTAAATTAACTGAATGGAAAAATTTTAAGTTTAAGCCAAAATTGTTATTTCTTAAATCTAAAAAACCAATTCCAAAACCTTTGTAATTCTGCCCTAAACAACCTCTATAAAATCTTTCATTATAAATATCGAAGCTATTAAAATATTGGTTATTAAACCTAATTGAACTACCATAATAAAATGATAGCTGCTTTAATGAAATTCCAACTCTTGTGAAACTATGCAAAGGAATTAAAACTAAAAACATTAAAACATGTTTTTTCATATGCATCAACTTATTACGCTATTAAATAATTGCTTACTATAAAATTACATAAGCAAATTAACTACTTTCTTTTTTATGTTGGGTATTTTATTTTATTTAGCCGAATAATAAACCCAATTATTTAACCAAATAAAAATGAAGAAAATATTAGTAGCATTAAGTTTAATGGTAATTACCACCTTTGCAATGGCAGCAAAAAAACCAAAATTAGAAGATGGTTTATATGTTGAAATGACCACATCGAAAGGAACAATTTTATTAAAATTAGAAATGGAAAAAGCTCCATTAACCGTAGCTAATTTTGTTGGTTTAGCCGAAGGTAAAATTAAAAACGATGCCAAACCACTAGGAACCCCTTATTACGATAGTTTAAAGTTTCATAGGGTTATTCCTAATTTTATGATTCAAGGTGGCGACCCTCAAGGTTCAGGACAAGGTGGTCCGGGTTATGCTTTTAAAGATGAATTTGATCCTAGTTTACGCTTTACTGGTCCTGGAATTTTAGCCATGGCAAACGCTGGTCCTTTTACCAATGGTAGCCAATTTTTTATTACACATGTGGCTACTAGCTGGCTTAACGACAGACATACCATTTTTGGCCATGTTATTGAAGGGCAAGATGTAGTAAATAAAATTGCTCAAAACGATTATATTCTAAAAGTGAAAATAATTAGAAAAGGTAAAGTAGCCAAAAAGTTTAAAGCTGAACAAGTGTTTGAACAATTGATGAAAAAATAATTGTTAATACCATTGTATAAAAAAGCTGTTTTGAAAATTTCAAAACAGCTTTTTTTATGCTTAAACATTTAGTTTTTAAAATGTATTGCTTTCCAAAAACAAGGTAATTTCACTAAATAAAGGCCTTGCTAAAATATTTGGCTGCATGCAATTATCTCGCAATTGTATTAATAATTTTATAGTTGGGTGTTCAATATCTTCTGTAGTATTAAGCAATAAATCATCGAGCAAACAACCATAAGCCCTTACTTCAATTTTTTGCAATTGTTCAGCTATACTTGAGTTTACATCATAAAAAGTAGCAGCTCCAAAATCACCTAACAAATTATTACCATCCGCATCAAACATAATATTATGCGCATATAAATCGCCATGATTTATACCTAAGCTGTGCAATTGTTTGCAAACAGAAGCCATGCCGCTAGCAATACTTAATATTTGATTGATAGTAAAATTGGTTCCATTATTAAACACATCTCTCGAGCAAGAAACAAGGCTTGGCGGATTGCCCAAATTTTTATAATTTGATGGTATTAAACCCATAACCAAGCCTTCTTTTTGTAGCGGATGGTTAATAATTTTGCCCAAAACCTTTACCAAATTATTATGATTTCCTGCTGCCATGCAAGCATTCATTTCGTTTAATGGCAAACCATCGCTTGTAACTTCGCCTTTAAATATTTTTACAGCTATATCTTCATGGTAACCTCTTAAACTGCTTTTATAAATTATGCCCGAAGCACCTTGACCTAACTGCTCGTTAATGGTTAAATCTGCCCATTCTATTTGGTTTAAATTATTGGGAATTTGAGCCATTTCGCTAAATGGATTACCAGCGTAAGCCACCCACGAAAGTTTGGGTAATTGCAAAAGCCAATTAGGAAACTCAGTAAGTAAATTAGCCGAAATTCTTATCAATTCTAAGTTTTGACAATTAACCATTTCAGCAGGCAATTTTTTAATTTTATTACCCGCTAAAGCCAATTTTTGTAAGCGATAACAACTACCTAATGATTTTGGAATTACTTCAATTTGATTATTGGTTAAAATAAGCCAACGGGTAATTTTAGGCAAAGCATTTTCGCTTATTGTTTTTATTTGATTGGATTTAAAACCAATCATTTCTAAACTTGTACATTTTCCTAAAACTTCAGGCAATTCAGTAAACAAATTATCAGAAAAAAAAGCAATTTTTAGTTTACTTAGTTTATGAAAATCAGGAGGTAAACTACTGAGTTTGTTTTGCGATAAATCTAGTATTTCTAAGGTTTCATGTAAGTCAAGAATCTCTAAAGGAAACTCAGTTAAATTATATGAAAGTTTTAAATGTTTTATTCCTTTTAATTCTCCCGAAAGGAGTTGTTGTATGGTTTGCATTAATTACTTGGTGATTTGTTGATTTACGATTTTTGTAACATAATGTCCGTGGTTGGTTGCCGATAACTATCGGCACTCACCAATCACTCAAATTAAATTGATTAAGAATACCGACTACTTTAATTTTTATTTACAATGGGTTCCAAGTTTTCATAATCATAAATATCGGTAGGCCAATACAAAAATTCTTTTGGGTTAATATTTACAATGTAACACCTCCTTAAAATCATTTTAAACATGTCATTATTTATATTGAATTTACTCCTACTTATAAAATTGATTTTAAAATTATAACGCATTTCTAAATCTTGATTTTCTTGAATAATAAAATCACAATCAGAATTTAGTTGCCAGAAATATTTTTCATTTAAATCAGCAGTCAATTTTTTTTCATATTTTTTCAATCTCCTAATTTCATATTTTCCATCTTGACAATTGGCAATTAATGAATATAATGGAATTGGGTTTTTATCCTTTAAGTACCAATCTGAAAATACAAATGGTTCTTCATCAATAAAAATAATAATTCCTAAATGATTGTATTTTGAATTAGTAAGTGTTTCAATAGTTTTACTATTTTCGGTTTTTGATTTTACAAAAATAATATAACCATCCTTTATCAAATTCAAGTAATTTAAAGCCTTTATTTCTTGCTTTGCTTTAACAAACATTTTAATTGGTGCAAAATATTTCCATAAAATAAAAACTCCACTAAATAAAATAAATGCAAAGATGAATAATATATTTTTTTTTATTTATGGTGAATTGTTTTATTGTTGAATTGCTAATTTGTTTGTTGTTAAATAAAATCCGTCTGACACTTGCCACGCTAGGCCAAATAATGCGTCTGACGGAATGTGAATTAAGCTTATTCGTCATTGCAAGAGATAATTTTTTTTCAAAAAATCCATACAAATTACTTTGAGTCATTCTGTAAGAATCTTCCTTGACTTAAACAATCATTGTTTTTACAAAATTTAATGTTTAAATCAATGGTATTAGTTATCAAAGAAGATTCCTACGGAATGACATGCTATTTAGTTTTTTTGCTTAATCATATTAACTTATAAACTAATTAAATTATCAACCTCAGCTCAATCCTGTAATCTCTCCATTAACAAAATCAATAACCATTGCAGCTGGCTCTTTTGGAAGGCCTGGCATTCGCATAATTTCTCCAGCCACAGCTACTATAAATCCAGCACCGTTGTTTAGCACTAAGTTTTCAATATGAATATTAAATCCTTCGGCAGCTCCAACCAATGCAGCATTATCGGTAAAACTAAACTGTGTTTTGGCTATACAAACAGGCAATTTATCAGCTCCTAAATCAGTAATTTTCTTTAAAGCTGTTTTGGCATTTTTACCTAAAGTTATGCTACTTCCTTTGTAAATGGTAGTCACAATTTTTCTAATTTTTTCTTCTACCGAATCGTTTAAATCGTAAGTATGGTTAATTGGCTTGCTAGCTTTATTTTCAACCACTTCCACTACTTTTTTAGCCAATTCTACTGCACCATCTCCCCCATTTGCAAAACCTTCGTTAATGGCAAACTCTGCACCTTTTTCTTTACACCAATTTTGAATAAAAGCAATTTCTTCATCGGTATCAAAACCAAATTTATTCAATGCTACAATAACTGTTTGCCCAAACTGTTGTAAGTTTTCAATATGGCGTTCTACATTTTTTATTCCAGCTTTTAAGCCTTCCATGTTTGGTTGCTTAATTAACTTTTCGTCAACCTTACCATGTAGTTTTATACTTTGCGTAGTAGTAACTAAAACAGCCGCCTTCGGACTAATTCCTGCTGCTCTGCATTTTATATTTAAAAACTTTTCTCCGCCTAAATCGCTTCCAAAACCAGCTTCGGTTACAGCATATTCACCATGTTGCATAGCAGCTTTGGTTGCAATAATGCTATTACAACCGTGGGCAATATTGGCAAACGGCCCACCATGAATAAAGGCAGCACCACCTTCAATGGTTTGTACCAAATTAGGCTGAAAAGCATCTTTTAATAATGTTACTAATGCACCCGCCACGCCTAAGTCTTTTACATAAAAAGGTGTGTTATCGTATTTATAACCTACTAAAATATTTTCAATTCGCGCACGTAAATCATCCAATGAAGTAGCCAAACAAAAAATGGCCATAATCTCGGATGCAGGCGTAATATCAAAACCAGTTTCGGTTGGAATGCCATTGGCAGAGCCATTTAATCCACTTAAAATATAACGCAATGAACGATCATTTACATCGAGCACCCTGCGCCATAAAATTTGCTTTAAGCCATTTGGATTATTTTTATTAAAGTATTGGTAATTGTCAATTAATGCTGCTAAAGTATTGTTTGCACAAGTTATTGCATGAAAATCACCAGTAAAATGTAAGTTAATATCTTCCATTGGCAATACTTGGCTGTAACCGCCACCAGCAGCTCCACCTTTCATTCCAAAACATGGGCCCAAGCTTGGTTCGCGCAAAGCCACAATGGCTTTCTTACCAATTTTATTTAAACCTTGCGCTAAGGCTACAGAGGTAGTAGTTTTACCACTTCCACTTTTATTAGGTGTTGTAGCTGTTACCAAAATTAAATTGCTTTGAGCTATTTTTTGCTCATCAAAATCAAAAGTAATTTTGGCTTTATATTTACCATATTGCTCTATTTGTTCTTCGGAAATACCAATGCTAGCAGCAATTTTTTGTATAGGTTGAAGTTTTACTTCACGGGCAATTTCTATATCTGATTTCATATTTTAAATAAAAATGCAATATTGATTAGTTAATTGAATTTACAAAACTTGTTTTGATTTTTTGGTCAATTAATGTTTTAGTTTGCAGATAAAATAAACCCACAACTACTTGAACAATTATGCATTCCAAGTTATTGAAACTTTTTAACAGTATAATTCCGTTAGATGCCGAGGAAGAAGCTTTAATAAAACAAAGCTTTAAGTCCACTAAATTGAATAAAGGAAAGTTCTTTTTACAATCAGGACAAATTAATAGCCATGTAGGCTTTATAAACAAAGGATTGGTAAGGTATTATGTAATTAAAGACAATGATGAAGCCACTTTTGAATTTGCCGAAGAAGGTGAGTTTATAGCCGATTACCAAAGCTTTAACAATAAAAACAATTCAGTTCAAAACATACAAGCTATTGAAGATTGTGAGTTGTTAATTATTGATTACTATTCGGTTCAACATATTTTTAACCATACCAAACATGGCAATTTATTAGGCCGAATAATCATAGAAAACCGTTTTGATGTAATGGTTACGCAGTTATTATCTATTTATATGCAGAATCAGGAAGATAGATACAAGCATTTTATAGCCAATTATTCTAATTTATCGCAGCGCATTCCTCAGTATTTAATTGCATCGTATGTTGGCATTAAGCCTCAATCGTTAAGTAGAATTAGAAAACGATTTGCACAAAACAATAATTAACCCAAGTTAATCAATTATAGATTTTAGCTATCTTATTTTTGTAAAACAATTCAAACTTTTTAAGCTAAACTAAAATGAAAAAAATAACTAAACTAATAGGTATAATTCTAACTCTTTTATTTTATGTTAATTGCAAAAACACCATTAATCAACAACACGTTGAAATTACAGGCAATTGGGAAGCGCAAAACACCAATATAACCTTTAGGACAAAAGTTAGGTGGATGAAATACCATTTTACCAAAAGTAAAACAAACTTAACATTACAAATAAATACAAACCGAACAGCGAATGGCAGCATTGGAAACATCATATTTAAAGATGCTAAAATAGAAAAGAATAAAGTTTCACCTTCTGTAAGTGGCATTGCTTATATTGTAAAATGTGGCATTATTGGACCAATAAACAAAGATGATTCGGTAACAAAGAAAGAAATAGAACTTTGGTTAAAACCTATTACTAAAACAGGCATTTTGATCGCAGAAATACGATTGATAGATGGTTGGGATACTTTCCCTATGGGAGAAGCACAATTTATTATAAAAAATAACTAGATAAATTGCTTGAAAAAATTTTGCATGTGTAATCAATTTTTGTGAAAATTAACACCTAAAATTAAATTTGCAAAGGCGTTGAATCAATTCAAATCATAAAATTTAACTATCATTGCTATTCAATCAAAAAAATGATAGGAATAGACATGGAAGTTTTTTTATTAATCATAGCAATTGGCCTAATTATTATTTTTTATTTTCAATTAAAAGATAAACTGCAAAATATTGAAAATAGACTTTTTGAAATTAGCAACAAACAAATCACACAAAATGCTGATAATAAAACAATTGCACCTAATCCCGGACCAATAATAGAAATACCAAAAGTTGAAATCATCGAACCTAATCCAATTGTTAATTCTGTTGAAGAAACCATCGCTCCTATTGATGAAAAACAATTGGCATTTGAGCAAGAGTTAAATGCTGTAATAGCTGAAATAAATGAAAATAAAGTTGAGCAAACTGAAGAATATGAAACAGAACAAGAGCCAATCAACTTATTTGAATCCGTTAATAACGAACCTGTAAATAACGAACCAATTTTAGAAAAAACTTGGTATGAAAAAATTGATAAAAGCAACGATTTAGAGAAATTTATTGGCGAAAATTTAATCAGTAAAATAGGCATTGCCATATTGGTTTTAGGTATTGCCTTTTTTGTAAAATATGCCATTGATCAAAATTGGATAAACGAAGTAGCACGGGTTGGAATTGGTATTTTAGCAGGAGGAATAATTTTAGGTTTTGCTCATTATTTACGCCAAAACTTCAAAGCATTTAGTACCGTTTTAGTAGCAGGAGGAATAAGTACTTTTTATTTCACTATAGGTTTGGCTTTTCAAGAATACCATCTATTTAGTCAAACAGTAGCCTTTGCCATAATGCTAGTAATTACTGCTTTTAGTGTATTTATTTCTATAGGTTATAATAGGCAAGAATTAGCCATACTTTCTATTATTGGTGGTTTTGCTACACCATTTATAGTTAGTACGGGCAGCGGAAATTATGTAGTACTTTTTGTATATATCATTATTTTAGATTTGGGCATGTTGGTATTAGCCGTGGTAAGAAAATGGACTTTGGTAAACATCATTACTTATGTTTTAACCATGTTATTATACCTAAGTTGGCTATCAACTAAAGGACTTCAAAATGCTGATAATTTAACCAATGCTTTGTTATTTGCATCTGCATTTTATGTTATTTTTATAGCCATGAATATTGCTTATAACATTAAATACAAGCAATATTTTAGCAGCATTGATTTTAGTATTTTACTAAGTAATACTTTCTTATATTTTGGAGCAGGAATTACTTTATTAAGTCATTTTAAACCTGAATACAAAGGAGGTTTCACACTTATACTAGCATTGAGCAATTGTTTATTGGCTTGGTTTATAATTAAGAATAGCAAAGCCGATAAAAACCTCGTATACGTGTTAATTGGTTTAGCACTTACCTTTATAACATTAGCTGCACCAATTCAGTTAAAAGGTAATTATATTACTTTATTTTGGGCTGCTGAAGGAGCATTACTACTTTGGTTAGCACAAAAATCGGGAATGCAAATTTTTAGGATAACCTCTATTTTGGTTTATATATTGGCATTGGGTAGTTTATTAATTGATTGGAACCAACAATATGGCTTAACTGCTGACTTGCCAATTTTAAATAACAAAGGTTTTATAGCTAGCATATTTGTTTGCGCAAGTGTAGCACTTAATATCATTTTATTGAAAAAAGATAAGGAACAAACATTTAGTTTATTAGAAGTAAATTACAGCGTAGCGAGTTATTTAAAAATATCACAAATTGTACTGATAATATTAATTTATGTAGCGGGATTATCAGAATGTAGCTACCAACTAAATAGCCGTTTACACCTAACAGAAGCTGCACATTCGTTAATAGGTTTATACCATTTAGTTTTTACTAGTATTGTAATTTATTTTATAAATAAATCGAATAATAATGCAGCAATTATAAAAGTATTTGGCTTACTCAATATTTTCTTGTATTTAATTTACTTAAACAATTTGCCATTTAATGAAATTCAATACAATATTTCAGCTGAAATGGTAAATGATATTTGGGTTTTAAACTCGGCTAGTTCTATGGCTTTTATAGTTCACTACTTATCTTTATTATGTATTGTTTATCAATCTATTACTATTTATAAAATATTTAAAAATCAAAATGGATTTAAAACACTCTATTGGTTTACCGTAATTTTTATTACATACATTAGCAGTAGTGAAATAATTTTACATGTTTTAAAAGCTCAAATGGTACCTACGTTACCAGTTGTAACCGATAATTTCGACCCCGCTTTTTATGCTAATTTTGATACTTACAATACTATTTTCAAACAAACTATTAAAGTTTATTTACCTGTTTTGTGGGGTGTTTTATCGTTTATATTTTTATGGTTTGGCATCAAAAATCAAATTAAACATTTACGCATAGCAGCCTTGTATTTACTGGGTGCAACATTGGTAAAATTATTTATTTACGATATAAGAGAAGTATCGGAAGGTGGAAAAATATTAGCCTTTATATTACTTGGAATTGTGCTTTTGGTAATATCATTTATGTATCAAAAAATTAAAGCTATAATTATTAACGATGAACCAAAAGAAACAGATAGTAATGAAATTAATTAGTGCGTTTTGTTTTATATTTTGTTCGGTTCATGTATTTGCGCAGCAATTTACACATAAAGCTGTTTTAGATAAAGTTAATCAAAATGGTTATTACCAAATACACTTACCCAATAAAATACGTGCATTTGCGGAGCCTGATTTAAAGGATTTGAGAATATTTGATGAACAAAAAAAACAAGTTCCTTATAAAGTAAAACATACCGATTACAAAGTAGATGAAACTACTTTTGAAGATTATAATTTTACTCAAATAAAGAACGATTACATCATCAATAAAGGCTCTAGAACGGCAAGTAATTACTTAGTTTTAAAAGTAAAAAACACTGCTATTATTAAATACTATACTTTAAGTGGAAGCAATAATCAAAAAGATTGGTTTGCACTTACTGATACTTGCAGTTTTGCAATTAACAGTAACTCAAATATAAATGTTTATTGGCCAATTTATTTCCCCGTAAACGATTATCAATTTATAAAATTAAGTGTAAATAATACTATTTCAGCACCCATAAATATTGAAACTATTGGTTATTATAAAAATCAATCTATTATAAATGAATTAGATAAAATTGAAGAATATTACCAATCTATACCAGAATTAGAAGGAAAGAAAACGACTATAAAATTAACCATTCCTAACAAACAACAAATAGATGAAATTCGGTTTAAAGTAAATGGCCCAACTTATTACAACCGAAATGTTACCATTTATAAAAATGTAATGCTGAAACAAAAAAGAAATCTTATTCTTCAAAAAGAAGTGATTTGCCAACTTACTTTAAACTCAAATAACAGTTTAAATTTTCCAGTAAATATGTATGAAAACGAACTATTTATTGACATTGAAAACAATGATAATACACCTCTTCAACTAGATTCTATTCAACTATTTCAAAAACCTATTTATTTATTAGCAGAATTAAATGCAAACCAAAACTATGCAATTTATTGTGGAGATAAAAACTTAAATGCACCTATTTATGATATAGAAAGCCTTCATGAATTAAACAACAAACCCTTAAAGGAAGTAAGAGTACAAACCATACAAAATCTCATTAATCCAACAAAAGCAATTATTAAAACAAAAGCTTTTTATGAACAAACTTGGTTTATGTGGGCCTGCATTGGAGTTGGGGTTTTGGCGCTTGCTTTGTTTTCTGTAAGTTTATTAAGAGAGGTAAAATAAAAAACAGTTAAATCTTCACTTAAACAATAATTCAAATTTACTATTAGCTTTACAAAAAGTTATCAAAATACAATTTGTAAAAAAATACCTATAAATTGGTATGTTATCCATTGTTCTTTTTATTTACTTTTAATCGAAAATAAAATGTACACTTTGTAATTTAGTAATGAAACAAAAAATGAAAAATAAGCACATTCTTATAATTGAAGATGATAGAATTTTAGCAGAAAACACTGTTAGTATTTTAAAAAATGAAGGTTACATAAATTGTATTATAGTAGATAATATTAATGATGCCCAGCACTTTACATCCAACCATGATGTATATTTAATACTTAGCGATATAAGATTACATAATGAAATTTCAGGTCCAACAATTATAAAAAACCTACAAGAGCAATTTAATTTTGAAGTAATTTATTTAACTGCTTATACAGAAGACCAATACTTGAAAGAGGTTAATCAAACTTACTTTCATTCGTATTTAACCAAGCCATTTACTAAAAAACAATTATTAGTTTCAGTGGCATTAGCTACTGAAAAATACTTAGCAAAAAATGATAAAGACGTTATACTAAAACCTACAAAAAAAGAACTAGAAATTATAAATAATTTATCCAAAGGATATAGCAGTAAACAAATAGCACTAGAGCTTAAAATAAGCGAGTATACCATTAAAACACATAGAAGAAATATTTTGAAAAAATACAACTTATCTTCATCTTCAGAATTAGTGGCTTTTGCAATTAAAAATGGTTGGGTAATTAACAATTAAATGAATGAAAAAATATTTAACTACATTCTTAAAAACTGTAGGTGGTAATGATAATGAATACTCGCTAGAACAAAGAATATTTAACTTTACTTCTTTCTTTTTAACCTTATTTGCCATTATTGGAGGCATTGCAAACAATGCTATTAACTTACCATTTATAACCGTTTGGACAAGTTATTTAGGCGCATTTATCTCAGTTATAGTATACTGGTTGTCAAGATTTAAAAATATATTTAATCTCTATAGCATATTAATTTATTTAATAACTGCTTTTGCTATTTTAGGGGTAATGTATTTTTATAATGGAGGCATTAACGGAACCATTATTTATTTACTTATTATGCTCCTAAATATTTTTATACTTATTACTCCATACTCCTACCAATATTTAGTTTATATATTCATTTATTCCGATTTTTTTATATTGGTAATGCTAGAATACTATAATCCAGATTGGGTTTTAGATTATGCCAGTAAAGACCAAAAAGTATTGGATCATATTGTAACCATGGTTTATTCCATGCTATTTACAAGCATTATTATTAATGTTTTTAGAAAAAAAAATATAGAAGATAGAAATGAAATATTATCCATTAACCAAGAATTGATAAACGCAAACAATATAAGTACTCAAAAAACTGAGCATATTGAAACTTTACTAAAAGAACTAAACCATCGGGTAAAAAATAACTTACAGCTTATAATAAGCTTAATAAATATGCAAGCAGCCACTTTAAGCGATAGCAATGCTAAAATGGCCTTAACACAAGCATCAGATAGAATGCTTTCACTTGTGTTAGTGCATCAGAAACTTTATAAAACCCAACAAAATGAAGATATATTTATGCCTGATTTTTTAAAAGAATTAGTAGAAAATATTGATAACTCATTTCAAACTGGAGGCAATGACAATATAATATTTAACCTTGATAACATTTATTTAAACTCAGAAAAAGCAATACTTATGGGTTTTATAGTAACAGAGTTAGTAACTAATGCTTACAAACACGCATTTACTCAAAATAAACAACACCAACTTCAAATTAATTTTCTAAAATCTGATAATACTTTTTGTTTACAAATTATAGATAATGGAATTGGCTTTAATACACAAATTAAACAATACAATTTTGGCTACCAATTAATTGAAAAACTTATGATTCAATTAAAAGGTAAATGGAGTATTAGTAGCGAATTGGGCTTTGGTACCAAGGTAGAAATAGTTATTTAACAAAAAAACTCCTTAAAGTAAAAAACAATAAAAAAGGTGCTTTTCTTTCGAAAAGCACCTTTTTTATTTAAAGTTTATGTTTAATTATTTAACAACACTAATTTTATGTGTGTAAACTTTACCTTCAGTTTCTACTTGTACTAAGTAAACACCATTTGCAAATCCTGTTAAATCTAATTGTTTTTCAGATAAATCTTTATTGTTCAATGTAATAGTTTTAGCTAAAGCTCCAACTGAATTGTAAACTTTAACTGTTACATCAGCATTGGTAACTTCAAACAACTTAACTTTTAAAATACCATTGCTAGGATTTGGATAAATAGCTAATATGTTATTTGAGTTAATCGCATCTTCTATACTAGAAGTGCTTGCTATAACATTTACTGTTCTTGTTACCATTGCTGAAATATTATTAGATAAATCTCTAACTCTATATTCTACTACGTATAATCCTTCAGCATTACCAAAATATTGTCCATCTGAATTTATTGGTAAATTACTATTTATAACTAAATTTTTACGAATTTGAGCATCTGAATTATAATTATCTAAAATCACAACTCCAGGATCCTGGTATAAATTGAACCTTTGTAAATTAACAGTATTATTGCCTACTAATTTAATGGTAGGTGCTTTTGTATCTCTTACAATTACAGTTCTTGTAGCAGTTTCACTATTTCCAGAACCATCAGTTACAGAGTAAACAATTTCATATGTACCTAACGAATCCAATCTTACGTTGCTTGTTTGGCTTCTGAATAATGCACTTAAAGGCCAATAGTTATCGGCAATGGTAATATCGTTTTCGTTAAACGATTCGTTTACCTCAACGAACAATGGGTTATTACCAATAGTAATTGTAGGTTTAATTTTATCTGTTACGTTTACTTGTAATCTTACTTGAGTAGCTTTATTACCCGATTCGTCAATTAAATCGTAAACAACAAAATAAGTTCCAATAACATTTGAATTAACTATTCCAACATATGATAATGATAATTTACCCTTAGCACTATAATTATCTGAAATATTAACAACTTTATCTGCCTCAAATAATGTTCCTACTTGGTGGTTAAATGGACTTTCTTTTGGAGTTATAACTGGACGAGTAGTATCTTGAACAATAATAGTTCTTTCTATATATTGATTAAAATTAAATGCATCGGTAATTGAATATCTCTTATTATAAGTTCCAACTACGTTTTCATTTAAATTAGTTGTTGTAATAACGTTTTGTGTAATATCATTACCAACATTGTCCAATGCAATTACTCCTGGATCAACAAAAGTAGTTTTAACATCAGTGTAAACAATAGAATTACCTTTTAAACTAATTGAAGGTCCTGTACTATTTAACTCTACAATAACGGTTCTGTATAAAGTATCTGATACATTACCTGAATAATCTAACACAAAGTATTTAATGGTGTAAACACCAATATTGCTTGTATCTAAATTCGATACTTT
>JAIXSO010000024.1 GCA_027484685.1 Bacteroidota bacterium | reverse complement strand
CTTCATTGAAAAGAGCCATCGGCTCGATATATTGTAACCATGGATTTCAATCCACGGAAAAAGAAAAAAGGAAACGGCAACCAAGAGCCATAGGCTCGATATATATTGTAACCATGGATTTCAATCCATGGATATAAAAAACGGCAACCAAGAGCCATAGGCTCGATATATATTGTAACCGTGGATTTTAATCCACGGAAAAAGAAAAAAAAGGAAACGGCAACCAAGAGCCATGGGCTCGACAATATTGTAACCATGGATTTCAATCCATGGTTATAAAAAGCGGCAACCAAGAGCCATCGGCTCGATATATTGTAACCGTGGATTTTAATCCATGGAAAAAGGATAATTAAATATTGTAACCGTGAATTTTAATCCACGGAAAAAGGATAATATAACAACAATGACATACCAACGCAGAAAAACTAGCACCGTAAAAATTGGTGATTTATACATTGGAAGCGATTTTCCAATTATTCCTCAAAGTATGACCACTACCGATACCATGGATACCCAAAAATCGGTGGAGCAAATTATCAGGATGGTGGATGCTGGATGTCAGTTGGTTAGGTTGACGGCTCCAAGTTTAAAAGAAGCTCAAAATTTAGCTGAAATAAAAAAAGCACTGAATGCCAAAGGTGTTAAAGTTCCGTTGGTGGCCGATATACATTTTACACCAAATGCAGCTGAATTAGCTGCTAGAATAGTTGAAAAAGTGCGTGTTAATCCTGGTAATTATGCCGATAAAAAGAAATTTGACATCATTGATTACACCGATGCAGAATACCAAGAGGAAATAGATAGAATTAGAGAAAAGTTTGTTCCCTTAATTAAAATATGTAAAGAGTACGGAACTGCTTTGCGTATTGGTACCAATCATGGTTCGTTAAGCGATAGAATTATGAGCCGTTATGGCGATACTGCACATGGAATGGTTGAGAGTGCTATGGAGTTTTTACGAATAGCCGAAGATGAAAATTTTCACAATATTGTGCTTTCTATGAAATCGAGTAACCCGCAAGTAATGGTGCAGGCTTATAGGTTATTGGTTAAAACCATGGATAATAATGACATGCATTATCCTTTGCATTTAGGTGTAACCGAGGCTGGCGATGGTGATGATGGTAGAATAAAATCAGCTTTAGGAATTGGCGCTTTGTTGGAAGATGGAATTGGTGATACCATTCGTGTTTCGCTAACCGAAGACCCTGAATTTGAAGTGCCAGTGGCTAAAAAATTAATTGCACGTTACACTCAAATTGAACAAACCAATTATCCGCAGTTAAATTTAAACATTGCTGAAAATAATAATTGGAGTGCTTTTGATTACAAACGCAGAGAATCCAAAGAGGTTTATAATTTGGGAGCCCATCAAGTACCAAGAGTTATTGCTAATTTTAGCAATAATGAAAATTTAACGGCCGAAGATTTAAAACCAATTGGTCATATTTATGATGCCCAACTTGATAAATGGCACATGAACGATATTGGAGCTGATTTTATTTACTTAGGAAATAATAAAGCCAATTTTATGTTACCAATGGGTTTAAAAGCCGTTTATAACGCTCAAACTTGGAATTTGGTAATTGATAAAACCAATGCATTTCCATTATTTACCTCGGCCGATTTATTGCAAAGCAACCATTTAAAAGCAAATTCAAGCACACTCAATTTTGTGCACGTGCTTGTAAATGAACTTAATGAAGAATTGCTTCAAACGGCTAACCAAATGAAAAATGTGGTTTTTATTTTGGAATCAAATTTGGCCAATCCAATGACCGATTTTCGTGCAACTTTTTTTAAATTAGACGATTGGAATATAAAAAATCCAGTTTTGCTAACTCATAATTACCATGATGAGAGCGATGAAGAGCAATTCATGCTGCATTGTTCAACCGATTTTGGTGCTTTACTAATTGATGGTTTTGCTGATGGATTGATGTTTAAAGCAAATCAAATTAAAACAGAACGCATGAACCAAATAGCATTTGGTATTTTGCAAGCCGCTAGAACGCGTATTTCTAAAACCGAATATATAAGTTGCCCAAGCTGTGGTCGTACTTTATTCGATTTACAAGAAACTACAGCCATGATTAGGAAACGAACAGACCATTTAAAAGGAGTAAAAATAGCAATTATGGGCTGTATTGTTAATGGTCCGGGCGAAATGGCCGATGCAGATTATGGTTATGTAGGCAGTGGAGTTGATAAAATTACCTTATATAAAGGCAAAGAAGTAGTAAAACGGAATATTGCCAGTGATAATGCTGTTAATGAGCTAATTGAATTGATAAAAGAAAATGGAGATTGGGTGGAATTATAATGTTATTTTTTGAAATGACGTTTATATGACAAAAATAATCCAACCCCCAGTGTATTTTTATTGTCAACTGTTTTGTATCTTACAAAATATACTTAATTTGCCACCCTTAAAAAATACAAATAAATAAATAAAAATTATAAATTATGAAAAAGTTAATACTTTCAACACTAAGCATTGGACTTGCGTTAAGTTCATTTGCACAACAAAACCTAGGCTTAAAAAATAATGGCCTTATAGACAACTCACCTCGTAAGGTTAGAAACACTACAACTTTAGGTAAAGCTGAAAGATCAGAGTGGTACAATCCATTAGACATTTTAGCTAACGGTAACTTTAAAACTTACGTTGGTTTTATGATGAACGATTCATTAGCTAAATTTATTGACGATCAAGGTGTTCCTAGCCAAGGCAGAACATTTCAATCTGTTGCTTGTATTGTAGATCCTAAAGATGATGCTATTGATTTAGGTGCAGATCCTACAATCAAAATGAGTAAATTTAACAACTATTCTGTTGATTCAATTTCATTTAGATTTTCTTATATTAGAAGAGTTGACAATACCATAGATGGTTTAGGTAATCAAGTTCCTGTAGTAGATACATTATTTGTTTATTATTTTACAGGTGCTCAAATTTCTAAAACTCAAACTATTCAAGGTCTTACTTCAAGATTTGGCTATTTAGGTTATGATCTTGCAAAAAGACGCCCTAATAATTTTGCTGATATTGATACTGTATTGTTAACTGCTGATTATGCAACGGGTAAACCATCTACAACAGGTTGGTCATCGGCCGAGTTAGGTTTAAAAGCTCCAGCTGGTTTAAATATTAACACTGCTGGTGGAACTAGCCAAAATAACCTAGCAGCATTTGCTTTGGTTTTTAAAAATGGTACTACTTACGATGATACTTACGTATACGAAGATAGAAGAGATTCATCTGTAGTTCCAACAGATACTAAATGGGTTAACTATTTCTCATATCGTTATGGTGCTAATGAAGGTACAGCTTTAACTAGCACATTCTTTAACAGTTCATTGTTTGTTCCTCAACGTTTTTCTTACGCTGTAACAAATGGTTGGACAGGTTGGTACCCAGGTCAAGGTTTTACTAACGATTTATACTTAGATGCTGGTATGAAATTATCTTCTACTACCATTAGTGTAAAAGAAGTACCAAATAATTTTACTTTAGGTAACGCTTATCCAAACCCTGCTAGTAACGATGTAACTATCGCATTTGATTTAAAAGCAAGAAAAGATGTAAAAATTAGCTTAGTTAATTTACTAGGTCAAGAAGTAATTAGCATTGCAAACGATAACTTCTCGGCTGGTAACAATGAGGTTAAATTTAACGTAGGCAACTTATCAGCTGGTGTTTATTTTTACACTATGACAGTTGATGGAGTTAGTCAATCTCAAAAAATTATGATTAAATAATTTATAATTAATAACTTCATGAAAGCCTCATCAGTTTACTGTTGAGGCTTTTTTATTGCTGTAAGTTATTGTCAACATATTCAAAAATCATGATTATATATATTTTGATAATGATTTGGCAAGTATTATTTTGCAACCTGAAATAAAAATCGACAAATGGGAAGAGTATTTGAAAAACGTAAACATAAAATGTTTGCTCGTTATGCTAAAATGAGCAGAACTTTTACCAAAATAGGTAAGGAAATAGCCATTGCAATAAAAGCTGGAAACGGAAATGGAGATCCTGATAGTAATTCTCGTTTAAGAGCGGTGGTAGCTAATGCCAAGGCTATCAATATGCCAAAAGCCAATATTGACGCTGCTATTTCTCGTGCAACAAGCAAACAAGATAAAGATTTTGAAGAGGTAGTATATGAAGGAAAAGGCCCTCATAATATACCAATGATTATAGAAACTGCCACAGATAATCCAACTAGAACTGTTGCTAACTTACGTAGTTATTTCAATAAAAAAGGCGGACAATTAATGGTTAGTGGTTCGTTAGATTTTCTTTTTGAACGTAAAGGGATTTTTAGAATAAAAAACGAGGGAATAAACTTAGATGATTTTGAATTGGAAATGATTGATGCTGGTTTAGAAGAAATTGAAGATGATGGAGAAGGACATTTAATACTTTCAGTAAGTTTTACTGATTTTGGTAAAATGCAACATGAACTAGAAGAACGTAAAATTGAAATAGTAAATGCTGAATTACAGCGTATTCCAACACAACCAATGGAGTTAACCGAAGAGCAGGAAGCAGAATTTAATATTTTATTAGATATTATTGAAGAAGATGATGATGTGGTAAAAGTTTACACTACATTAATGTAAAAACAAAAACTTGTAAATATCTGAAAGCCACCAACTCATTATTGGTGGCTTTTTATTTTTTTGTTAAATTAAACTTTATTTTATAATAAATTCTAATTATTCTTCATTATTTATTTTATTCGTAAAAATTATTAAATAATGAAGAATAACCTTTTTTTACTACTTTTACTTCTAGTCATTTCTTGCGCACCTGCCTACTTTCCTGAACACGGCAGAAAATTTACTTCTTATAATAACCCCTTTGGTAGTGTTAGCGAAACTGATGTAGCTGAGGCTATAAAGTTGAGAAAAAAATACCCTGAAAATACAGAATATATAGCTGATTATGTGGTGAATTCTTACACCTTTGACTACTATTCAGACAATCTGAAAAAGGGCAATCCTATTGCAGTTAAAGAAGAATCATTTGAAAAGTATACTACCTTAACTGATTTTGTAAAATTGTCTAAGCTGGAGTATTTTAATGATCAAATAAATTTTGATGGTTTTTTTGTAAAGTATGGGTCAAGAAAAGAAGAAAATTTTATTAAACGTGATTATGTAATTAGCAATTTTCAAAGTCGTGGTATATTTTTTTCGGATGCGCGCCAAGCTCAAATTGCCTCGGAACTAAGTGTAGCAGGAACTAATTTACGTTTTAATTTTTCACGTTATTACAAAGACGCAAAATACTTAACTAGCGCTTATTTTTTAGAAGGTTTTCCTCAAAAAGAAAAGGTTATAACATTTGCGATTCCTAATTATTTAAAAGTGGAAATTATTGAAAAGAATTTTGAAGGCTTCAATATTGAAAAATCGGATAAAAAATATGTGATTAAAGATGAACAAATGAAAAGTAGGATTACTGAAACTAAAAGTAAGGAAAAGTTTACCTACATTACATATATACTAAAAGATGCTAAAGGTATTAAAACAGAAAAATTAATGCCTGGATACTCTCACAACTTGCCTCATATTGTAATTTTAGTAAAATCAATAGATGCCGATATGGCAAAAGCGTATAGTAAACCTATACCAAAGGAACTTAAAGAAGCAGCTACCGATTCTGATAAAGGAAAATCGAAAGTGAAAGCCAAAACCGTAGTTAAAAAAACTGAATTAAAACCCGTTCCTCTTATTGCCAATACCAATGATTTGTATGCTCATTATTCTCAAATAGTAAGCAAACTTGAAAATGATTCAACTGTATTTATTGAAAAGGTAAAAAGCATTACAAAGGATAAAACGACTGATTTAGATAAAATTGAAGCTATTTTTTATTGGGTTCAAGATAATATTAGATACGTGGCTTATGAAGATGGAATAGCTGCTTTTAAACCAGATGCTTGTCAGAATGTATACAACAACCGTTATGGCGATTGTAAAGGTATGGCCAATTTGTTAAAATCAATGATTGGTATTTTAGGTTACGATGCGAGATTAACATGGGTGGGTACTAAACATTTAAATTACGATTATACTGTTCCTAGCATTGTAGTTGATAATCATATGATTTGTACAGTGGTTTTAGATGGTAAAAAATATTATTTAGATGGTACCGAAAGTTTTATTGGCATTGATGATTATGCTGATAGAATTCAAGGAAGACCGGTTATGGTTCAAAACGGTGCTAATTATACCATAGATACTATTCCTGATTTGCCTGCTGACAGGAACTTAAGATCAAGAAAGGCCAATTTTACATTGGTTAATAATTCATTTGAAGGAAAAATGTACGAAACAATAAAAGGTGAAAATAAAACTGATATTCTAAGAAGTTTTCACAACTCACCGTTAGATAAAAAAGACCAAGTTTTGATTGATGTTATTGACCCTAACGATATTGATATTGATGTAAAAAATGTTACAGCTTCTGATTTAAATAACAGAAGAATTGACATTGAAATGAACTATGATTTAAAAGTAGGTAATCACATGGTTACTAATGGAAATACCATTATGTTTAAACCAGATTACAATAGAGAGTTTTCTGCCAGTAAGGCCGATACTGCTCGTTTCTTCGACATTCAGTTCGATCATAAATTAAATTACGCATACGATTTAAATTTTGCAGTACCAACGGGTTTTAAATTGGTATCAACTCCTCAAAATTTGACTGTTGATAATCCCGAATTTAGTTTAGTTATGAAATATGAAAACTTGGGAAATACCATTCGTTATACGAAATCAATCATTTTGAAGAAAGGTAAAATTAGTAAAAATAATTTTAAAGAATGGAATCAAATGATTGATAAAATGAGAGCCAATTACAATCAATACGTAGTATTAAGTAAATAAAATTATTGAGAAATGAAAAGAAGAATTTTATATAAAATAAATATAGTTATAGCATTATTATTCCTTTTAAATAATAATGCTTGGAGCCAAAAAGAAAAAGATTTGAAAAAATTGCATGAGCTTCAAAAAGAGGATACAGAACCCGCATTTAGTACTTTAATAGAGCCTGAAAAGTATAAAAAAGAATCAATGGTAATGTTGGCCGAAAAATTAAAAGTGGTACAGGCCAAAATAAAAAATTCTAACAATGGATATGTATATTTTGACCAATATTTTGTGTATTCAAGGACTAGAATAAAACTGAATGACTTAAACGCAATTGAGAATTATAGTGACTTTGAGTTTGAAGATGGTAATGAGTTTGAAGTAAAAATTATAAAACCTGATGGCAAAAAAATTGATGTTGATTTAAAAGATGCTGTTGATGCAGACAACTTAAAAACTAGCAATAAATTTTTTAATAAGTTTTTGGTTAATAAGAAAAAGAAAATTGCCATTAAAAACTTAGAAATTGGAGATATCATTGATTATAGTTCACTTAGTAGATATAGTAACTATTTATACAGAAGTGTTTATTTTACAAATATTACTGGAATGCCTATTGTTTATTTGAAAAATGAATTTAAGATAAACAAAAATAATACAGTAGTAGCCTTTAAAAACTTTAATGGAGCTAAAACACTTACCCAAAAAGCAGAAGGTAAATTAATTAATTATTCGTTTGAATCTGAATTAATTGATAAAAGAAAAGAAGAGATAATGAGTGATGATTACCAAAGTGATCCATATTATAAATTAGATATTTATTTTGATGTGGTAATGTTTTATCCACTAAAAGAAAAACCTGCTAAAAATGATATTAAAACTACTCTCACTGACGAAGAGGTAAAAAAACATGTTTACAATGTTTTTCGGTACAGTAAATTTAACACCAATAATTATTTAGAGTTTTTAAGATCTGAAAATGTTTACAGTCTTTCTGACGAGGATTACATAAAAAAGTATTATAATTTTTGCAGAGAAAATTTATACCGCTGTAATTTGGCATTTAACTTTGAACAGAAAAAATTTGGTGTAGAAATGTTAAATCAATTCATTTCACATTTAGAAAAGCGAGATATTAAATATGAGCTATTGGCAATGGTTTCTAAAGAAGATGGAACGATTAAGGACTTGATCAATACGGAAGATTTTTCATATGGAATAAGGTTTACAACTGATGGTAATGAACATCTTATTACCATGTTTAATGCCAATAGCCAACTTGACGACATAAGCGAAGAATTTGATAATACAGAAGCTTATGCATTCTCCAATTATAGAGATGGTGTTACTAAAATGGAAATGAAGGTAATTAATTTGCCTAATGCAAATCATAATGATAATGTTTATACTATTAATATTGACGGTAGTTTTAATACTAACGATAGTTTGGTGTTAAATGTGCTAACCGAAGCTACAGGTTTTCAACGCAGCGATTCAAGATTCAATCTAATTAATCATAAAGAGTACTTAAAAATGTATAATTCAGAGCTTGAAAGAAAAAAGGCAATTACCTCAAATAAAAAACTATACTATTTTACTAATTTGAATTATTACAATGCAAATAAAGCAGTAATTGACAAAGAAGAAGAACGTATTGGAAAGGATTATTATGAAAGAATAGAAAAAAATAAAAGAGAAAACCTTGAAAATGATGCACGGAATGAATATTATGTGCTTAGATACGAAAAATTTGAACCAATAAACGATGGAAGAAGTGTGAAAAATACCACTACTAGCTGGAAAGAGAAATTTATAATTGGAAATACTTTGATTCCAGCAGGTAAATCGTTTGTTTTTGAAGTTGGTAAAGTTTTAGGCAGATTATCAATGATTTCTGATAATGATGATAGAATTGGCAGAACAAAACCATTTTTTATTGATTACAATAAAACTTTCACCATGAACGTGAAAATTAAAATACCTGAAGGAAAAACAGTTATTGGATTAGAAAGCTTAATTGTAAATGAAACTAACAAAGTTGGATCAATTATTTCTACTGCAAAAATTGAAAATGGTTATATTGTTTGGAGTTTTACAAAAAAATTAAACAGCTACAAACACGAAGCTTCAGATTGGAACAATTATGTAAAAATTACCGATTTAGGTATGAACCTGAACACATCTAAAATCATTATTAACTAAGAAAGAAATGAAGAAAATACTTATATTTATTTTTGCATTTACTGCAATTTTTACGCAAAAAAGTTTTTGTCAAAGTGGAATTGATTTTTCATTAGTTCCTGTAGATTATGTTCAGCGAGCCGATATTGCAGATGAACTTAAATCTGAATTGTATTCAGGAATTCATTATGGCGTGAAACTAGGCTATTTTAAATGGCAAACACCTTCAATAATGAGTAGTATATCATTACAAGTAACTAATATAAATAGTGATTTTTATACCAAAAATTATGATGACATCACGTATAATAATTTTACACAAAGTACAACTTCTTACTTGATAAAAATTGGGACTATCAAAGTATTTAATGAAATTGATTACAAGTCACATTTTTATTTAAAACAAGCATTTAATATGTCATTTAGAAGTGATAAAATTACGCAAACAAACAAAAATTCATTAACTAATAACGGTGGTTTTAATTTGTACCGTAATATAGAGGATCCAGTAGTCTTTAGTTTAGGATATGAAGGAGGAATGGGTTATCAATACAATATCAATAAAAAATTAGGTGTATATGCTGATGCGGCTTTAGGTTTTCGTTTTTTTGAGTTGATGCTCTTTTTAAATACCAATTTAGGTGTTAGGTACAGATTAAGATAAAAAATAGTAAAAATAAACTTTAAAAAACAGTTTGGTCAAGCAATTGCCAAACTGTTTTTTTTATGCCATAACTTTTATGATATTCAAAAGTTCTTTCTGTTTTTTAGTTAAAAAATAAAAATAGGAAACCAAATTTTTGTTAATTCGTAAAAAATAAATGAAATTGATGAAAAATAAATACAGTTTATTCTTTCTGTGTTATATCCTATTGCTAACTTCTTGTTTTAAACAAGCTGCAGAAGTGCCTTATAGTCATAAAATTACAGCTTATAATAATCCAAAAGGAATTGTAACTGAAAACGATGTTCAAGAAGGATTAAAGCTTAAAAAAAGCATTCCTGAGGGTACCGGTTATGTGGCTGATTTTACTGTTAGTGTTTTCAAATTTGGCTATTTTGCTGATAATGTAAAAAATGGAAATCCTATTTATGCAAATGAAGATTGTTTTGAAAAGTACATCGCTACCAATGATTTTGTAAAGTTTAAAAAAGTAGAATTTTTTAATGATCAAATTGGACTAAATGCATTTAATGTAAAGCTTGGAACCAACGAAAATGTAAAAATGAAAAAATCAGACTACTTTGTTACTAATTTTCAGAGCGGTGGTACTTTTTATTCCGATGTTAAACAAGCCCATTATATAACTGATTTGGGTGTGGTTGGAACAAATTTGCGAATTAATTATACCAAAGTTTACAAAGATGCAAAGTATTTAACAAGTGTTTATTTTTTAGATGAGTTTCCTCAACAAGAGCGCGTTATATCGCTTGAAGTGCCATCATATTTAAATATAGAAATAGTAGAGAAAAACTTTGAAGGTTATTCGATTGAGAAAAATAATCAAAAATATTTTGTAGAAGATGAGCAGTTTAAGCAATACGTAAGTAAAGAAAAGGCAGCAGATAAAACCCGATTTATAACCTACGCTATTAAAAATACGCAAGCTATAAAATCTGAAAACAATCAACCGGGTTACTCTTACAATGTGCCTCATTTGGTAATTTTGGTGAAATCATTTGATGAGAATTTAGCAAAAAGTTATAGTAAAGCGCCTCCTAAAGAAGATAAAATTATTTTGGATGAAAGAGCCAAATCTGAGAAAGCTGCTAAAACTTTACGCGATTTAAAAAATGCAAAGTTAACCCAAGAAGCCAACGAACAAAAAGCAAAAGCCACTAAGGATAAAAAAGTTGCTCCAACTAAAAATCAGCCTATAAAAACAAATAAATTGGCTGATAAAAAAGATACAAAAAAGCCCGAAGTAAAACCTCCTGTAGCGTTAATTGGAAACTTAAATGATTTATATACTCATTATGCCCAAATAGTAAGTAAAGTTGATAACGACAGTACCGTATTTTTAGAAAAACTAAAAAGTATTGTAGCCAATAAAAAAACGGATATGGATATTATTGAAGCAGTATTTTATTGGGTTCAAGATAATATTCGCTATGTAGCTTTTGAGGATGGTTTAGCTGCCTTTAAACCCGAAAATTGCCAAAATGTTTATGCGCAAAGGTATGGAGATTGTAAAGGCATGGCTAATCTGCTCAAATGTATGTTAACTAGTTTGGGTTACGATGCAAGGCTAACTTGGATTGGAACTAAGCATTTAAATTACAGTTATTCTATTCCAAGTATTTTGGTAGATAATCATATGATTTGTACTGTATTATTAAATGGTAAAAAATATTATTTAGATGCTACTGAAAGTTTTATAGGTATTGACGATTATGCCGATAGAATACAAGGTAGACAAGCCATGGTGCAAGATGGAGCTAAATATTTTATTGATACCATACCTAATTTTTCGGCCGATAGAAATTTGTATTTACGCAAAGCAGTTTTTTCGTTGAACGATAATATTTATGAAGGCTCAGTAAATGAAGTTATTAAGGGTGAGAATAAAACTAATATTTTGCGAGCTTATGCCAATACACGTTTAGATAAACGTAATACTGTTATTCAAGATTTTTTAGATCCTGATGATGTAGATATTGATGTAAGCAATATTTCATCATCCGACTTATCGGTAAGAAAAGGAAATGTATTGTTATCGTATGATTTAGTGGTTAATAACCATTTGATTACTGTAGATGATATGATGATGCTAAAACCTGACTATAAGCGCGAGTTTTATAATGCAAAAGCCGACAGTGGCCGTTATTTTGACTTACAATTTAACCATAAACTCAATTATGTAAACGAGTATAAATTTGAAGTGCCTGAAGGATATAATGTTATGTATTTTCCCGAAAATTTGATTATTAATAATAAGGAGTTTGCAATAGAACTAACTTACGAATTACGAGGTAATTACATTGTTTATAAAAAAAGCATTTCATTAAAAAATGGTCGAATAACAAAAGCCAATTTTAAACAATGGAATAATGCCATTGATAGGTTAAGAAACAACTACAATCAATACATTAAACTCAAAAGAAAATAGATCATGAAAATTAGATATCACAACATTTTGCAATACAGTTTTTTGATAGTTTTTCTCTTTTTATTTAGTGATACGGTTTTTAGCCAAAAAAATAAGAATAAAAATAGGAAGGGCGATTTTGATAAACTGCATAAACTTCAAAAGGATGATTCAGAGTCGGAGTTTTCAGTAAGCACCGTACCAGAAAAGTTTAAAAATAGCTCAATGGTTATACTTGCAGAAAAACGCAAAGTAACTGAAGCTAGTTTGACATTTACTATTTATGACAGAATACGCATAAAATTAAGTGATTTAAACGCATTAGAAGCTTACAGTGAATATAAATTTATTGAGAGCGATATTTTAGAAATTAAAATAGAAAAGCCTAATAAAACTGTTAAATTAATTGACTTAACCGAAGCTGTAGATGCTGAAAATATAAAAACCAGTAACTTACAAATTAATAAATTAATTGAAGGTGATAAGGTGAAAAAAATAGCATTAGCCGGACTAGAAATTGGCGATATTATTGATATTTCGAGTATGAGTACATCTATCAATGGCTTCAAAAGTACTTATTTTGTTAATGTGCCAAATACTCCCATTGTTTACCTTAAAAATGAATATGTTTTTAGTAATAATTTATTGGCTAGTTATAAATTGTTTAATGGAGCTAAAGAGTTTACAAAAGAAAAATATGGCAATAAAGTAGAGCTTTGGTTTGAAGAAAAATTGATAGATAAAAGAGCAAGTGAAATATTGGATTACAGTCAGTTAACCGATCCATATTATCAAATAGAAATATCTCTTATTCCTGAAAAACAAAAGAAAGAACTAGGTATTGATACAGACGAGATAAGAACTAGTATGAGTGATGAAGAATTAAAAAATAGAGTTTATGAACTGTTTAAAGAAACTCAAGAAAGAGATTTTTATAGTGATTTTGCCAAAGCCGAAAATCCTGATAAACTAAGTGATGAGGATTATGTAAGTAAATATTTTTATTTCTGTAGAGATAGAAGTTTTTTGCCTGAATTAGCCTTTAATACTAAAGGACAGTCGTTTAATACTAATATTTTAAATAAATTTATTACACATTTTAAAAAGCGTAAAATTCAATTTGAAGTTTTGCTAATGTGTTCAAAATACAATGGACGTATTACAGATATTATTGATTTTGATGACTTTAGATTTGGAATTAGGTATAAAATAGCTGATGAATACCATTATATAACTTCATTTAATGCCAATAGTGAAATTGATCTAATAGGCGAATATTTTGAAGGTACAGATGTTTATATATTTAGTAACATAAATAAAAAAA
This sequence comes from Bacteroidota bacterium, assembly GCA_027484685.1. Classification (GTDB taxonomy): domain Bacteria; phylum Bacteroidota; class Bacteroidia; order UKL13-3; family UKL13-3; genus JAAFJM01. Next base: position 89,289 of record JAIXSO010000024.1, on the reverse strand, counting down.
CAAAAATTAACTACGAAACAGAAACACTTCCTGGTTTAAAGCCCGATAATAACCTTTATAAAATTACTATCAATGCCAGTTTTAATAGTAACCTCGATTCGTTGAACATGCAAGTAAATTCTGTTACAACAGGAGTAGAAAAGGCAATATTTGCAAATAACATTATAAATAATCAAAATTATTTTGAAAATCTTGTAGAAATATATACAGCAAAAAAAATGCTGAAAAATACTTACTTCTTTGCTGATAATGAGTATATTGGTATTGGGAAAGATTTTTTTGATGGTGAAGAAGAAAGATTAAAAGATAACTTTTTTACCCAGTTAAAAAAGGAAAAAACTGAAAGTATGAAAAACAATGCAAAAGCTGAGTACGAAATTCAAAAATACTACAGTTTTAATGCAATAAACGATGGCAGGAATACTGAAAATGCAAATTGGCAAGAATATTTTTCAATTGCCAATACACTGCAAAAAGCAGGAAAAGAAACCTATGTTTTTGAAATTGGTAATTTGTTAGGTAGTTTGTTTGTGGTTAAAAATAATGATGATAGAAATATAAGAACCAAACCTTTTTTTATTGACTACAGTAAAAATTTAACAATAAAAGTAGTAGTAAAAATTCCAAAAGGAAAAACTGTACTTGGTTTAGAAAATTTAAATGTGAATTTCAGCAACAAAATAGGAATTATTAGCTCAAAAGCAATAATTGAAAATGGCAATATAATTTGGACTTTATCCAAAGTACAAAACTCATTTAAATACAATAAAACTGAATGGAATAACTATTTAATTTTTACTGATTTAGCATCACAGTTAAATCATGCCAAGTTGATTCTTAATTAACGATATTTTTCGCCTTTAAAAATGCTTCACCTACTAGTAAATCTTCGGGTGTTGTTATTTTTATGTTTTTGTAATCACCAGCTATCAAGTTAATAGCGTATCCATTTGATTCTAAAACACTTGCATCATCGGTAAAGTTAATATGATCCTGCGCTGCATAAGCCTCTTTAATTAATTGAGCTTTAAATGTTTGCGGGGTCTGAATAAGATAATAATTATCTCTGTTCACATTTTTATTACTTAGTAATTCAACTTTTCTTATCGAGTCTTTTAAGCGCACTGCTGCTACTGCATTTCCTTTTTGCGCAGCAGTTTCAAAGCTTAGTAAAATAATTTCTTTACTTATAAAAGGTCTTACTCCATCGTGAATGGCTACTAAATCATTATTGTTACAGTGCAGTAAACCATTTTGAACCGATTCGAAACGAGATGCTCCACCAGCTACTATTTGGTGCTGAATGGTAAATTGATGCGTTAGGCATAATTGGTTCCAAAATTCTATTTGGCTTTGAGGTAAAACTAAAATAATTTGGTTAACATTACTATTGTAAAAAGCTTCAATGGTATGCATTAAAATGGGCTTTTCAGCCAACAATAAAAACTGTTTGGGTAAATTGCTTTCCATACGCGTTCCGCTGCCACCTGCTACTATCAAAGCTGTTTTGTTCATGGTTTTGTGTTTTATTTTAGATATAAATACCATAATTAGGTTTATAAAAAAGACCAACAACTAATTGAATAGTGTTGGTCTTTTAATATTAAATAAAAGCATTGCTGCTAGTAATTTTTTAATTATTAAATAGTTCCGCTTACCGCTTTTTGAACTAAATCAGCAGCTTCTTTTAATACAATTGCTGAGTAAACTTTTAACCCACTTTCGTCAATTAATTTTTTAGCAGCTTCAGCATTTGTTCCTTGTAAACGAACAATAATTGGAACTGGAATATTGCCAATTGATTTGTAAGCATCCACAACACCTTGTGCTACTCTATCGCAACGTACAATACCACCAAAAATATTAATTAAGATAGCTTTTACATTTGGATCTTTTAAAATAATACGGAAGCCAGCTTCTACTGTAGTAGCATTAGCACTTCCTCCTACGTCTAAGAAATTAGCAGGATCTCCACCCGATAATTTAATAATATCCATAGTAGCCATAGCTAAACCAGCACCATTAACCATACAACCAACGTTACCATCTAATTTAACATAGTTTAAGTTAAATTCTTTAGCTTCTACTTCTGTTGGATCTTCTTCTGCAGTATCGCGCATGGCTGCGTAATCAGCATGACGGTATAAAGCGTTATCATCAATATCTACCTTACCATCTACCGCTATAATTTTATCATCGCTAGTTTTTAAAACCGGATTGATTTCAAACATAGCTGCATCTGAATTGGTGTAAGCCTTGTATAAAGCAGTAACAAATTTTACCATTTGTTTAAATGCCTCACCTTCGCAACCTAAATTAAAAGCAATTTTACGAGCTTGAAAGCCTTGTAAACCTACTTTGGGATCGATTGTTTCTTTATGAATTAAATGTGGAGTGTGCTCTGCAACATGCTCAATATCCATACCACCTTCGGTACTGTAAACTATAATGTTTTTGCTTTGACCTCTATCTAACATTACACTCATGTAATATTCTTTAGGTTCGCTTGAGCCAGGATAATATACATCTTGCGCTACTAACACTTTGCTTACTAATTTACCTTTTGGTCCGGTTTGAATAGTAACTAAAGTACCACCTAATAAGTTGCCAGCAATTTCTTTAGCTTTATCAGCATTTTTAGCTACAGCAACACCGCGTTGTTCTTTTCCAATAATACTACCTTTTCCACGTCCGCCAGCATGAATTTGTGCTTTCACAACCACAAAATCGCTTCCGTATTGTTCTTTTAACTTTAATGCAGCTGTGTGTGCTTCATCTGCTGTTTCAGCAACTATGCCTTCTTGCACAGCAACTCCAAACGATTTTAAAATTTGTTTGGCTTGGTATTCGTGTATATTCATTTTGTTTTAAATGATGATTATTTTTATGGGTACGAAAATAGTAGATATACTCAATTACACAACCAAAATATTTAGCATAATAGGTGTTAAATATTAGTTTTTTTAGTTGGGCAATAAAAAAAGCCATCCGAGTTTTCGAATGGCTTTTAGTATAATTAAATTTTATAATTAGCGAATAGCACCTTGGAATAATGGATTGCTGAATAATTTAGCAAATTCCATATCGTTTTTAGCTAAGTTACGTACTTCGCTGTTAGCACCAATAGCTTTAATTAAGTTTGCAGCTACATCGTCAGCATTGCCTGAGCGAGCAGCAGCTACAGCTCTTAGGTAGTAATGGTTCCATTTTAACTCATCAGGGTTTAAGCCATCAATAATTGCTTTGCAACCAGCAGCATTTCCGTTTAATAATTGAGCTAATGCAGTGTTAAAATCTTTAACTCCACTTTTGTTAAATGAAGAAACAGCTTCGCTATAGTTACCGTTTTTAACAGCTAATAAACCTAAATTGTAGCTAACATCAGCACCTTTAGTTCCAGCCATGTTGTAATATTTAATAGCTTCTTGGTAGTTGCCAGTTAATTTGTAAACTACACCATAATTAGCCAATACAATAGCATTTTCTGGGCTAACGGCTAATGCTTTATCTAAATTTTGTTTGGCAGCATCAAAGTTTTTATCTTTAATATTGATAATTGCTAAATCGTTGAAAGTTCTCCAATCGCTAGGGTTTTTAGCTGCATATGCATTTAAAACTTCTTGTTTTTTAGCGTTATCAGTAGTAATAACTGCTAAGTGAAATAATTCTTTAGCTGTTAAAGTATCGTATTTACCATAGTAATTTAATAATTCAGCATCAGTTTTCATTGGATTAGCACCTTTAATTACTAATTCAGCTCTACGTAAAGTTGGTAAAATATTAGCTTTTGCATTTTCCCAAACTTTAGGATAGCTACGTTTAATCAAACCTTCTCTTTCTTCATCGCTAATGCTTTTGTTTCTAATAATTTCTAAAACTGCATTTTTATCTTTTAAGTCGCTAGCAACTATTGCTTTTTCAAAGCCCATCCAGTCTTCAGCGCTGCTGTAACCACGTGTGAAATTTTCATCGTTAACTTCTGAAAAACCTAATTTTTTCAATTCTTTTTTGAAGAAAGTGAAAGTTGATTCTTCTCTACCTTTTGACAAATTAGTGTTTCTATCTAATTCTCCATCAGGCGAAGCATAAGCGTTAATTGCAATACCACGAGCCACAAAGTTTTTGTCGGCTTTTAATAACTTACGTAATTCAGCAATTTGGTTTTTGTTACTTAAATTTTTACCAGCTTTAAAGTTAGGGTTAAATTTATCAACATCTAAAGGGAAATAAATATTTACCGATTTGTTAACTAACTCTACTTTGTAATCATCGCTAGAGAAAATAGTTAAATCACTATTGTTTAACAATAAAGGAGTTACAATAGTACCTTCGGCTAAAGCACCAATTCCTGAAGGAACTTCAACGTTTAATGCTGTATATTTAGGCATTAACGAAGCACGTTTCATACTTGGTACATAGGCTATTTTATCAGTATATGAAACTTTACCGCCAACTTTAGTATCTACTGTTTCGTCAGCAGCACCTTTAGCTTTTGTTCCTTTAATTGTTTTGCTTTTTAAGTTTATAATTGTTCCATCTTCACATTTTAAATAAGGTGAAAAAGTAACTACAGCTTTAGGATTGATTGATTTTGCAGGAACAGTTGCATTAATCGTAATTTCAACGCTGTCGCCTTTTAATTCTAATGGATTAGGAGTAACAGTGTAGTTGTTCTTAGTAAAGTTGTTTTTTACGCTACATGCAGCAATTATGCTAACACACGAAGCCGCTAAAATAACTTGTCTCATATCTCTCATATTATTTTTTAGTTTTGTGCCGCAATTATAATTATTTTCGTTTAAAATTACTCAATTAAATTATTTATGTATATTGTTAAAATTAAAGGGGTTGCAAAAATTCCAGATTATTTACAAGTTAGAGATGATAACTTTACACTTATATGTTATACTCGCACCGATAGACCTGAAAAGGCTTTGGAGAAATGCGGACTTGGTGATAAAGTAGATAAAATTAAAGAATTAATGAATGAAATTCCTTTTGGACAAGTAACGCCAATTGAGTTTTAAATTACATAAAATCATAAAATAAAATAACAAACATGAATAAATCTACAGTAATTCAATTAAATAATGCAAGTATTTTTCAGCAAAATACCTTGGTGCTTTCAAGTGTAAACTTGGAAATTTTTGAATCTGAATTTATCTATTTAATAGGTCAAACGGGTAGTGGAAAATCTACTTTGTTAAAAACATTGTATGCAGAATTAAGTCTCACACAAGGCGATGGACGAGTGGCCGATTTTAACTTACATCAACTAAAAGCTAATCAAATTCCTTATTTGCGTAGAAAAATTGGAATTGTATTTCAAGATTTTCAGTTACTTACTGATAGAAGTGTTTACGAAAATTTGTATTTTGTACTGCAAGCTACTGATTGGAAGAACAAAGCTGAAATGGATAGCCGCATCAATGAAGTTTTAGAAATGGTGGGACTTGATACCAAAAGTTTTAAAATGCCATTTGAGTTGAGTGGTGGTGAGCAACAACGTTTGGTAATAGCTAGAGCATTATTAAATAAACCTGCTGTAATTTTGGCTGACGAACCAACTGGAAATTTAGACCCAGAAACCAGCAACGGAATTATGGAATTGCTGCATCAAATTGCTAAAAATGGAACTGCAGTTTTAATGGCTACTCACGATTACAGATTGATTAACAAATATCCTGGAAGAATTATTAGATGCGAAAAAGGCACTATTTCTGAAATGGCTATGCTAGAAGAAAAATTAATGGGAAACTAGTTTTATGCTTCTAGCAGCTGGCTATTGGCTGCTAGCATAATTTATTCGAAAGAATAACTTTATTCTAAATATAAGGCTAGAAGCTAGGTGCTAAAAGCCAGCAGCAAAAATGAATTTAAATTTTAAAAAATATGGCGAAGCCTCAGAAATTCTAATCATCATTCATGGGTTTTTAGGCTCGTTAGATAATTGGCATACATTAGCCACTGAGTTTTCTAAGGATTTTACTGTTTACACAGTTGATATGCGAAACCATGGAAAATCGCCACATACCGAAAGTCATAATATTAAGCTAATGGTGAACGATTTATCCGAATTTATGGAGCAACAAAACATTGCTTCAGCTAATATTATTGGCCATAGCATGGGCGGAAAAGTGGCTATGCAATTTGCTTTTGACTTTACTGATAAAATTGAAAAATTAATTGTAGCCGATATTGCTCCAAGGCAGTATAAGCGCGGACACGATTCGGTACTAGAGGCATTGCGTTCGGTTGATTTTACAAAAGTAACCAAACGTAAAGATGCGGAGGATATAATGATGCATTTAGTGCCTGATTTTGGAACAAGGCAGTTTTTATTAAAAAACTTAACAACCACTCCTAATGGTGGTTATAATTGGCGAGTTAACTTAAATGTTTTAGATAGAGATTACGAAGAAATCATCAAACCAATTGAATACAATGGTGTGTTTTTAAAGCCAGCTTTGTTTTTACGCGGTGAGTTATCTACCTATATAAAACCAAGTGATGAATTAGAAATTCAGGAGCATTTTATTTATGCCCAAATAGAAACTATTTCAGGCGCAGGACATTGGTTACATGCCGAAAATCCAAAAGAATTTTATGAAAAGGTAATTAGTTTTTTAAAAAACTAATATTAGCTTACTAAAATTTGCAAGCTAAAAACAAAGAAATTGTTAAATAAATAAAAAATTACCCACCTGATTTTGATTAAATTAGGAAAAAGGAGTGGAAAAAAATGTGAAAGTGCTTGTAAGTGTAAATCCTTTGTGTACTTTTGCACCACCAAAACGATATAATATATCAAATGCGAAAGTAGCTCAGTTGGTAGAGCGCAACCTTGCCAAGGTTGAGGTCGCGAGTTCGAACCTCGTCTTTCGCTCCAATATTAATCACTTTTTCTTTTACCAGAAATTTTAATTAATACGCCCGGGTGGTGGAATTGGTAGACACGCAGGACTTAAAATCCTGTATCCTTTAAAGATGTGCGGGTTCAAGTCCCGCCCCGGGTACTTAAAAACCTCATTATCAGTAAGATAATGAGGTTTTTTATTTTAGCTTTCTACACAAAATTTTCCAAAAGTGACGAATCTAATAATATCAATCTTTTCGGTATAATCTCAATTCCTTTTTGCCGTTAATAATCCGCTCAATTTTTCCATTTTTATCATAAAATACTACCTTAAATAATTTTCCATTTTTATCATAATATTTCCATAATCCAATTTTAGTGTATGTTACTGCTGTTGTATGAATTGGAATACCTTCAATAACTATTGCAACTGTATCTGTTAAATAATAACTATTAGTATACTGACCAATAGATTCAATAATTCCGTTTTCATAAAATGTTGACCACATGCCAATTTTACAACCTGTGCTATCAAATTTCCCCATTTCTTCTAATTTTCCATTGCTATGAAAATTAAAAAATGAATCAACATATACATCGTTTACTACATTTACAACTTTTTGGGGCAAATGTGTAATCGGGTCAAAACTCTTTAAAATTCCATTTAGTTTTCCATTAAAATAATAACCAGAAGAAGAAATAAACTTATTGTCAAATAACGAGTATGATTCACCATAACCATGATCAATGATTATACTATCGTTTATATATTTTTTAAATCCTCTAGAACTAATTTTACCTTGTTGATAAATTGTTTCAAATACAGAACTATCTGTTGGATTAAAAAAACGTTCAGTCATTATTTTACCATCTTTAAAATCAAATTGTTTCCAATATCCTATTTTTCTTCCATTAAGAGTTTTTCCTTCCCAGTTTATCTTATTACTATTTTTATAATAAATTATAGTATCCGTTTGACATTCAGCCGTGAAGGAACTAATCATTAAAATTGCTATTATAAGTGTTATTCGCATGGTGCAGGGTTATTATGCCGATGTTGCTATTTAGGGAAACATCATCAACATCAAATTTTACATCAAATTAAATAGTTTTATTACAAAAAACCGCTTTAGTTTTTGTATAAAACTGTTCGGTTTTATAATGTAAAAGTTATAAACTCTTTTTTCATTTTCAATCCGTAGGTATGGATTAGTGTAGAATTAGGATGGTTGATTTTATTTCTTCTCTACGTAAAAAAGATACCACTTTTGAAACTGTCCTTTATTATTTTTAAATAGAATAATTTCATATTTAATAACTCCATCTTCATTATAAACAAATGTTTTTTTATGATCAAAATGTTCTATACCTGGTTTATATCTAATAACATCCTTAATCAGTCCATTATCATAATAAGTTATTTCTGATACCTTATAACTTCCTTTATAAACACTTTTTAAAAAAGTATCTTGATACAAATAATTATAAATGATAGTATCAACTGCCGAAGAAATGACGTCTTTACATATTTTATTTGCTTTATAATAAAAAAAAGATTTTTGAAAAGAACCATCTTTTAAATTACTTACAGTCATTTGTATAGGTTTTTCTCCTTTAATTGTAAAAGTATAATTTTTGACAGTATCTCCATGCTCAATACATAAAATTTCAACCAAATTATTCTTTTCATATTTATATAGTTGCTGGCTATAAATTTCAGAGTTGGAAAAGTTGGTTTCGCTCAGTATTTTATTTTCGAAATAAGAATACTTGTCAATATAATTCCTATCTGAACTCACAGTCTCTAAAAGATTTCCTAAACTATCTAAAAAATAATCATCTACTTCTTGATAGTTATTCGTTTCAGAAGAATCTATAAAGCAATATGTAAAAGATTTAAAAGGTAACTTTTTAAATATTTTCCGTCCGTGTTCTGATACAAACTCATCAAAAAAATATTGACCATAACAAAATGAATTGTAAAGGATAAATAGGGAAAAATATAGAAATCTTTTATATGTCAACTTAATTATTATGCCGATGTTGATGTTAAGCAAAGCATTATCAACCTCAAATTTTACATCAAATAAAGTAATTAATTACAAAAAACCGCTTTAGTTTTTGGATAAATATGTTTGGCTAGGTATTTTCCTTTTGTTGCCTGAAACACATTATGGTACGAAATCTTTCTTACTTAAACCTATTTTATTGAGTTGAGTCTAGATAACTATATAGGTTATTTCTCAAAGGCTTTTTTGTTGGTGTTAATTTGATTCTACTTCCTAATTTTAAAACTATATTGCAGCCTCTTTGTAATTAATACTATGTCGTTTAAAATTTATACTAAAACTGGCGATGCTGGCCAAACTTCGTTAATTGGTGGTGTGCGTGTACCTAAGTTTCATTTACGTATTGAAAGTTACGGAACGGTTGATGAGTTAAACTCCTATATTGGCTTAATAAAAGATAGTTTGGTGGCTCCACATGCACATCAAACTTTGGCCGAAATTCAAGATAGACTTTTTACCATTGGTAGTCTTTTGGCTAGCGACCCTGAAAAAAGTAAAATGAAAGTGCCTGATTTACACGAAGCTGACATTGAGTTGCTTGAAAACGAAATGGATACCATGGATAAAACTTTGCCTGAACTGAAAAGTTTTGTGTTGCCTGGTGGCAATATTGTTGCATCGCATTGCCATGTAGCTCGCTGTATTTGCCGCAGGGCAGAGCGTTTGGTGGTTCATTTGGCTACCGAAACCGAGGTAAATCCAATTGTAACCAAATACCTCAATCGTTTGAGCGATTATTTGTTTATGCTTTCGCGCAAAATTGTAATTGATTCAGGTGCAAATGAAATAGCTTGGAAACCAAGAATGTAAATACTTGTATATCTAATTTTGGGTTAAGCGTTGGTAATTATGAATGATAAATTATGAAGTATTACAAGTTTAATAGTTATAAATTATCAAAATAGCCTCGTAGAGGCTTACTTATGGTAGCATAAATATAACTAATACAGTTTAAAGTCCCGTAGGGACGAGCCTGTCTTTTTAGTTTTAAATAGATTGAATTTAAATAAATACTAGCGTTTTATTCGGGAATTTAGGTTGTTATTTTTTAGCTTCAATAACTTTAACGCTTGCTAATGGCAAAAGCATATAAAAATAAGTGAGCCAAATTATCCTTCCATCGGCAATGGTTGAAAAATAGGAGAGGGAGTAAAGCACAAAACCAACACCAAAACTTGCTAAACAAGCAAGTGTTAAGTTATTGGTTATTATATTTTTAAAAATTGTTTTTCTATTTAATGTAATAGCTAAACCTAGTGCTCCAAAACTGGCTATAAAACTTATCCAAGTATTAAATCTATAAAAATTAGTAATGGCGTTGGATGTTCCAAATTGCCAAAAATTATTCTTTGTACTTAAATCAGTTACAGGCGCGTTTTGCTTAATAATTAATAATAAACTAACTGATAAAATAGCTGTAACTAACGTGTTTAAAATGGCATTTTTTCTATTGGTTTTAAAATGATAAACCAAATAAAAAGGCGCTGCTATTACCATTGTTTCTTTTACGCATAAGCCTATTAAAATAGCTAGTGTAAAAAGCCAAGAATTATTGTTTAAAGTAGCATAAATACTGATGGCTATAAATAAAAACAAAGAAGCATCTACATAACCAATGGTAGCATAATAAAAGGTTGGGAATGAAACGATAAAAAGCCAAATACTTGCCCAAATCATTTTATTTGGAACATTTAAATGGGTTTGTATTTTGAAAAATAATATAAGCGATAAACCTAAAAATATAGCATTCAATAAATTAATGGATGTCATTTCGCTAAATGGCAACTGACTGGCTATTAATGGAATCAAAAATCGCCAATTGGTAGCTGGCCTTATGGCTTCGGTTGGAATTTGACCTCTGAAATATTCCACATACGCTTTAAAATACTTCGAATCGTAAGGTTGCTGTTTTACAATAACTTGATTGCCATTAAAGCGCACCAAGATTATAGCCATAAAAAGCACCACCGTAATAAGTATGTTTTTGTATTTTAAAATGCCCAAAGTTTTAAAGTATATTTATTGGTAAAAATACATTTGCTTTGCAATTAATCCAAGTATTTTAAAACAACGGTTAAAATGGAAACAAAATTATTTACTGACCAATTAGGGCGAAATGTTTCAATCAATTTTCCTCCTAAACGCATTATTTCGTTAGTTCCATCGCAAACCGAATTTTTATACGATTTAGGTTTGGATGAAGAAATTGTTGGGCAAACTTTATTTTGCATTCATCCCGAAAGTAAACACAAAACCAAAACCATTATTGGCGGCACTAAAAACCTGAAATTGGATGTAATTGCTCAGCTAAAACCCGATTTAATTATAGGTAATAAAGAAGAAAACGAGCAAAAACAAATGGAGTATTTAATGCATCATTATCCTGTTTGGATGAGCGATATTTACACCCTTGAAGATGCCTATGAAATGATGAAAAATTTAGGTGAAGTGGTAAATAAACCCGAAGCTGCCAACCAAATAGTAAATCAAATTAGGCTTAGTTTTAGTGATTTGCAATTATTTGATAACCCAAATAATAAAGTGGCTTATTTTATTTGGCGAAATCCATACATGGTGGCGGCTAACCACACTTTTATCAATCATTTATTGCAAAAATTAAATTTTGATAATGTATTTGCCAATCATTTAGACCGTTATCCGCAAGTAACCAACGAAGATTTAGTGGCAGCCAATCCTGATTTTATCTTTCTTTCGAGCGAGCCTTATCCATTTAAAGTTAAACACATTGCAGAGCTTCAACAAATATTGCCAAAGGCAAAAATACTGTTGGTAGATGGCGAAATGTTTAGTTGGTATGGCAGCAGATTATTGCATAGCTGTAGTTATTTCAGGCAATTGCTAGCTCAATTATCAAATTAATTTTTTATAACTGAACCAATAGCCACTTTTGTTGCTTTTTTTTGATATTTTTGCGCCCAATGGAAGAAAATAAAGAAAAACGTAATCGCCTAGCCGTTATACTACCATGGGCTTTAGTTGCAATTTTAACTGTACTAAATGGCTTTTTTATTTATAATTATTTTAAAACAGACCAAAAATTGGCTGTTACCGAAGAAGAATTATTTGATACCAAAGATGCTAAAAACTCGCTTGATTCTTTATTGAAAATTACTACCAACGAGTTACAAAGTTATAAAGGTCAAAATGCATCGTTAGATAGTTTGGTGAGCCAAAAAGATAACGACTTAAAAGTATATGCTGATAGAATTAAACGATTATTGGCACAAGATAGAGTCAGTAAAGCCGATTTGGATAAAGCCATGGAAGAAATTGAGCAATTGCGTTATTACAAACGCAAATACTTAACTCAAATAGATTCACTTTCAACACAAATAGTAATATTAAACCGTGAAAATGATAACTTGAAAGGAAGTATCAATGCTCAAAAACGAAATAATGAAAACTTGAGTGTGGAAAATGCTGGCTTAAAAAATAAAGTAGCCATTGGTGCTAAATTAAATACTTCGGCTATAATGGTTACTGGTATAAAATTACGTGGTAATGGAAAAGAGAAAGAAACCATGAAAGCCAAGCAAGTAGAGCAAATAAAACTAACCTTTAAAGTTGCGGAAAATTATGTGGCTGAAAAAGGAAGTAAAGACATTTATTTAAAACTAACCACTCAAGATGGAACTACATTGTATAACCAAGCCACAGGAACAGCTACTTTTAAATTCCAAGGCGAAGAATCGTTATATACCCAAAAGAAAACCATAGAGTTTACGCAAGAAGCGCAAGATGTAACTGTTTATTGGGCAAAAGGCTCTGAATTTGCTGCTGGTAAATACAAAGCTGAGTTGTTTTCCGAAGGTTTTAAAATTGGTTCGGTTGAGTTTGAATTGAAATAGATTTTTAGAAGAAAGACTTTTAATTTTTTTAACCACATAGAACAGAGAAATATAGTTTATTAGCTATGTGTCTAAGTTGTATGTGGTTTTTTTATAATATATTCCTCATTTTTAGTTATTTAATTCCTTAAACTGTGTAGTTAATTTTTTATTGAATAGACTAAGTTTTACTTGTTGGCCTATTCTAAATAAACTCCTTTAAGTTATTTCAAGGTGTTATAGTTTTAAATATAACCTTGAATGAAATGCGGGAAAGACGCAACGAAACCAAGTGATGAGCGAACACTAAAAGAAGTTGAATATTTGTTAACTAAAAAAAAGGGCATAAAAAAAGCCACTAACTTATTAGGTTAATGGCCTTCGAAATTTTTTATTAGTTAAGCAACTGCTTTAGCTGTACCCATTGCTTTTAAATGCAATAAATGGGAACGAATTGCACTTAATACAGTTGGAAATTCTTTGTATTTAATATCAAATTCAGCGCAAGCTTGTTTAACAATTTTGTGAATTTGAGGGTAATGCACATGGCTAATACGTGGGAATAAATGATGTTCTATTTGAAAATTTAAACCACCCATAAACCAAGTCATGCTTCTGCTTTTTGTAGCAAAATTTGCAGTTGTATTAATTTGGTGAATAGCCCATTCTGTTTCAATTTTCATAGAAGTTCCATTGGTATCAACAAAATCCATATCTTCTAAAATATGCGCTAATTGGAAAACAATAGCTATAACTAAACCGCATACAAAAACACTAATTAAATATCCAATTATTGTAGGTATTAAACCAGCAAAAAATATTGGAAGTACTAAAAATAAGCCTACATAGCCAACTTTGGTAACCCAAAATATGATATGTTCTTTAACATCCATTTTGCGTAGTGGAGTATAGTCAGAAATACGACTAGCAAAATATTTTTTAAAATCGTTGAAAAACACCCAAAAAATGTAGGTTAAACCATAAAGTAAAAGTCCATAAATATGCTGAAAACGATGGAACCATTTACTGTCTTGGTCTGCATGAACACGTATAAAAGGTTTGATATCAATATCATCGTCCATACCTTCAATATTGGTATAAGAGTGATGGTTGATATTGTGTTTTTGTTTCCATAAATAGCTGCTGCCGCCCATTATGTTTAATGAGTAGCTCATAGCTTCGTTAATCCATTTTTTAGTAGAGTAACTTCCATGTGCACCATCGTGCATTACATTAAATCCAATAGCAGCTAAATCAACACCAAGTACAATACAAATAAGCACACTTATCAAATTTGATTCAGGTGTAAAAAACACCAATGTAATGTAACAAGCAGCTAATACAGATAATAAAATAGCCGTTTTGGAATACAGTTTGTAATTACCAGTAGGCTTAATGTTTTTTGTTTCAAAATACTCTTCAACGCGAGCTTTTAATACATTGAAAAATTCAGGGTTTTTGTTGTCGAATTTAATTTTGGTCATTCTATATTAAATAATATGTTGCAATATGAATAAAAAAACATATAGAAACTAAAACAATTATCATGTAATTTATTTAGATTGATTTTAATTAAATGTGTTAAAAGTCCATTCTAAAGCGCTCTCGTTTAAACTGTTGGAAAGCTAGTGGATTAGCTCGTAACTCATCGTTATCAGTGCGTCTTGCTATAATATCAAGCGCTAAATATATGGCATTTCTTAAACTACTTTCATCAGCTTTGTTTTTTCCTGCAATGTCGTATGCTGTACCATGGTCTGGCGAAGTACGTACAGTGTTTAAACCTGCTGTATAGTTTACACCATCGGTAAATGCAAAATATTTGAAAGGAATTAAGCCTTGATCGTGGTACATGGCCAATACGCCATCAAACTTTTCGTATTGTTTCGATCCAAAAAATCCATCAGCAGGATAGGGGCCATAAGCCAAAATTCCTTCGTTTTGCGCTGCTTGCACAGCAGGAATTATCATTTCTTTTTCCTCTAAACCTATCAATCCATCATCGCCCGCATGTGGATTTAAGCCTAAAACCGCAATCTTTGGTTTTTGACAATTAAAATCGTTTTTCAACGATTGATTCATTATTTTTATTTTATTCAAAATTAGCTCTTTGCTTAATTTTGAAGCAACTTCTTTTATTGGCACATGGCCTGTAACTAAGCCAACTTTTAGCTCACTGCAAACTAAAAACATCAAATAATTAGGGTTATTTAATTCATGTGCTAAATATTCAGTATGTCCTTTAAATGGTAGTAATTCACTGTTTACTAAATTTTTATTTAGCGGTGCTGTTACCAATCCATCTAGTTTTTTTTCTTTTAAATCTCTGGTGGCCACTTCTAAACTTTTAAAAGCGTATTTACCTCCAGTTTCGTTGGCTTCGCCTACTTTTATTTCCACTTCCTCTTCCCAACATGGTATTAAATTAATTTTCTTGGTATTAACTTGCTCGGGAGTTTTTATGATATTTACAAAAAACTCAGGAAAACCAACAATTTTTTTCCAATACCCAATTACCTTTGGCGATGCATAAATAATTGGAGTACAATAATCGCAAATTCTTAAATCGCTTAAAGTTTTAATTACTATTTCGGGAGCAATTGAATTAATATCGCCAATGGTTATGCCTATAACGGGAAGTTTACTCATTTTTATTTGATAAGTTAATGTGTAAAGTTAATAAAGTTTTTTAAAATTACAATGCCTTTAAGCTAGCAATGGTTGCAGTAGGATTGCCCGATGAAAAAACATAATTGCCAGCAACCAAAACATCGGCACCAGCTTTAAGTAATTTAGGTGCAGTAATTTCATTTACACCTCCATCTATTTCTATTAAGCAATGGCTGTTTTTTTGAATGATTAAATTCTTTAAATCAGTACATTTATTATAAGTGTTTTCAATAAATTTTTGCCCACCAAAACCAGGGTTTACACTCATCATACATACCAAATCAGTATCGGCTATTATGTCTTTCAATAAATCAATTGGTGTGTGAGGG
The DNA here is from genome assembly GCA_027484685.1 of Bacteroidota bacterium. Classification (GTDB taxonomy): domain Bacteria; phylum Bacteroidota; class Bacteroidia; order UKL13-3; family UKL13-3; genus JAAFJM01. Next base: position 73,517 of record JAIXSO010000024.1, on the reverse strand, counting down.
TTAATGGCTACACCTGCTTTTATGCCAGCTTCTTTTATGGCATAAATGGTGCGGTGCAAATGGGTGCAAGCTTCGTAATGTACTGATAGAATATTTGCGCCAACATCTTTAAAGTCATTAATATAACGTTCTGGTTGAACAATCATTAAATGAACATCTAATGTTTTGGTTGCTAATTTTTGTAACGATTTCATTACTGGAAATCCAAACGAAATATTGGGTACAAAAACCCCATCCATTACATCAACGTGAAACCAATCGGCCTCACTTTTATTAATCATTTCAATGTCGGTTCCTAATTGTGCAAAATTTGCTGAAAGTATAGAAGGTGCAATAATGTGATTTGGCATAATGCTGGCAAATATAATTTTTAATTGATTATGCAAAAATTTTACTTCTATTCTCTAAACAAGAAAATGCCTACACCAATGTTTAAGTTGATAACTGCGGGGTTGTAGGTAATATCGCCAAATAAAAATTCATCTTTGGTATTTTCATTTATAGCTTTTGTATCAATAGGTTTTCCATTACTAACTAAGTAATTACCTTCAATTTCTATAAAATATTTTTCTTTTATTGGTACATATATTCCAGCTCCAATTCCATAAATTAGGCTTAAATCGGAGGTGGTTTGCATAAATGTTAATGAACCAAACGTATTGCTACCATTAACTTCGGCAGATTTTGACTTTCCAAATCCTGCATATGCCTTAATAAATAATGGAGTTTCCTTACCTTTTAGCATTAAACTTCCTATTAAAGCATTGGTTTCATGTTTTTTTATCACCTTAGGATTTATTGTAGTAAATATATTGTTAAAGCCAGCGTATAAGTTTCCTTCTTCTAATCCATTAGTAAAGTTAACATAATTAATACCTAAACACAATGCACTAGCTAACCTAATGTCTGCATAAACTTTATAATTGTAACCATTTGTTGCATAGTCATTATCCAGATAGCTGCCATAACCACTAGCAAACTGACCCATTGGCAGTGCTAAACCGCCTTGTACTCCAATTTGAATTTCGTTTTTTTGAGCAAAAGTAATTTTACTAAAACAGATAATAAGAATTAAAGGTAAATATTTTTTTAACATGAGCTTCAAAAATAAATAAAAAACGCTATTTATGAATTTTTTTCAGCTATTCGTATAATTTTTTATTAACGGTTTTTTATAGTTTTAAAATTAAAATATTTAAAAATATATTAGGTTTTTTTACTTAAGTTATTGAATATGATTTATTTGTTTGCGACATTTAATCTCAATTTTTTAATTTATGTAGTTTAATTCAAAACACTAATCTCCATTCTTTTGTGCAATCTAGTTTTCAATGTTTTTATTTTGTAGGTGAACAAAAACACTTAAAACTCTATTTTATTATGAATGCTAAAATTTTGATAGCAACAACTTTGCTCATTGCATTTGGTTGTAGGCAAGAAATTGTGGTACAAAAAGCAAGTACAACTACGGTTGAAAATACCAACACTTCCAAAGGAACAGTTGCCCCAGTAAATTTTAAATGGCAATTTTTGCAAGAATATTTAATAACATTAAACAGCGACACTTTGTTGGATAATGTTCCTTTTAACTTTTATGGAAACGATGGCAATTTAGTTTACAGTGGCGTAATGAATTTTGGTTATAGTACTTGTAATATTCGCTTACCACGAGATGTACAGTTTTTAACAGTTGTAAGCAGCAATCCTAAAATAGTGCCAGGTCAAACCATTGATTTAAACAAACCTACTTTTACATACAATGGTAAAACTGTGATAAAAACAAATATTACGGCTGATAAACTATGGATTAAAAAACCAAATCAAGCAATATTTAATCCAAGTAAGCAGTTATTTAAAGGCGATGAAATATTAAATCTTTGGGATGCAAATGAGTATGTATATACTCGTACTTTATTTGAGGATTTATGGCCAAGCACTGCCGATTACGATTTTAACGATATGGTGGTTGATAATTTAAATACTTTTTCGCTACGCAATCCTGTAAATCAACCATCTGGTGTAAATCGTCCAGCTGGTTTAGGTAATAAAGTAGTTACTCAATTAAAAGGTACTTATGTAGTGCAAGCCAATGGTGCAGGTTTTAATAATGGTTTGGCTGTACAGCTTTTTGGCGAGCATTACAATCAAGATGGAAGCATTGCTCCCATAAACGATGTGTCAAATTATATCAGTAATTTTAAATTTACCAATAGCAGTGGTAAAGCCAATGCTGGCGCAACTGTTGAGTATTTGCCAAATGGCGAAGTGGTTATAATTATTTTTGCAAGAATTAACGATGTTAAAGGTTCTATTTTTCAGAATACAGATGCTAATACCCGATTTGGATTGGGAGATACCATCAACTTTACAATTGATTTAAACACAAAAGTTGATCAAGATTATTGGAATGGAAAATTATGTAATTTTAGGTATTCACATCCATTTTTATTACAAAATGGAGACCGTAGCATCGAAATTCATGTAGCAGGCGAAAAACCAACCATGATGGCTAATACCGCTCTTTTTGGTACTGGCGAAGACAATACAAACCTAGCTGTTGGTCGCACTTATGTTAGTAAAAGACAAAATTTTCCATGGGCTTTAACTGTGCCTTCCAATTTTATTTGGGCTACTGAAAAGGTTGATTTATTAAGAGCATATCCAAATTTTAGTAATTGGATTATTAATAATAAGCAAAATATTAACGAGTGGCGCTTTAATAAAGTAGATTCGTTGGTGAAAAAAATTAACTAATTTAAATTTATCAATAAGATAGAGTAGGTATTTAAATAAATACACTTCTCAAATTTCTATATCTAAACCCAAAAATTGAACCACATAAAACATAGTAACATAGCTCAAAAACTATGTGGCTATGTTCTATGTGGTTTTATATTTTAAAAGCCGCTTACCATAAAATTAACCATAAAATTTTTGCCTAATACCATAAAAACTTACTTTTGGCAAAACACTATTTTATGTATTTAAAACCCAATAGCACCATTGCCATTGCTGCCACTGCAAGGCATATTGATAAAGACTTAATAGCCAATGCAGTTCAAGTTTTTGAAAGTTGGGGTTTGAATGTAGTACTTAGCAATTACTTATTTGAGCAAGAAAATGCGTTTGCAGGTAGTGACGAAAAACGTGCTTTAGGTTTTCAGCAATTGCTCGATAATCCCAATATTGACGCCATTGTAATAGCCAGAGGCGGATATGGCACTGTGCGTGTTATTGATAAAATTGATTTTACTAAATTTATCCAAAAACCTAAAATAATAGCGGGCTTTAGCGATGTAACGGTTTTGCATGCGCATATCAACCAAAATTTTAGTATTCAAACATTTCACAGCTGTATGCCTATTACCATGCAAGACAAGTACTTTAACGAAGTTACCAATCAAAGTTTTAGAAATGCTTTGTTTGGCAATAATATTAATTACCAATTTGCGAAGCACGAACTTAATAATTGTAAAAATGTAGAAGGAGAGTTGGTTGGCGGTAATTTATCAGTATTATACAGTTTGTTAGGTAGCCCAAGCGATTTAAACTTTGATGGTAAAATACTTTTTATAGAAGATATTGGTGAGTACTATTACCATATTGACCGCATGATGCAAGGCCTTGACCGAGCTGGAAAGTTTAAAAAATTAAAAGGACTTTTGGTAGGCGGCATGAACGATATGAACGAAAATGCTGCACCTTTTGCTTTTAATAAAAACTGTTATCAAATAATAAATGAAGTGGTTGGTAAATATGATTTTCCAGTGTTTTATGGTTTTCCTGCGGGACACGAAAATTTGAACTTATGCGTTAAACTAGCTGCTCACTGTAAAATTAGTTTTGATAATGAAAATGTATATTTTGTTCAGTAAATGTATATTTATTTGATAAATAAGTATTTGTAACTTTAAAAGCTGTCAATTTAAAAACGGAACAAAATAATAAAAATCAAAAGTATGTTAATAGTTTAACTTGCCAATTGCCAATCATTTTAATTACTTGCACCCAATGAAAAAAATAATTCTTTTTGTGTTGTTTATCACCCTTTTTCAGGTGGTTTTAAAAGCACAGCGCCCTAATAGTTTTTCTTACGACCCCAATGTGTTTATTACTGAATTTGAAAGTTTTATGCGCAGTGGTAAAAGCGATGCTAAAGATGAAGCCGATAACTTTGTAGCTAATTACAATACCGGAAAATTTAGTTTACCCCAAAAGCAGCAAATGGTAAAACTTTGTAACGAAATGTTACAAAAACAAATGCAGCCAAGTGTGGAATTTTATTATTACATGCAAACGGCCAATGTTTTGGTTTCGCGTAACCAAATGGCAAAGTTTGATAATTGGCACAAAACTTTAATTGGCGCTTTAAAAAAGAACAAAGATGAATTCAACAGATTTTTGAATGTTTCGAAAAATGTTTTTGCCGAAGACATTATGCTAAAAATGGGAACATCGGTTTGGGTTATTAATGCCAAAGATGTAGATTTAAAAATGGAAGGTCAAGCTACTTTTATTTTTAAAAACCTTGATTTGATTTGTTATACACCGGGCGATACACTCGAAATTTTAAAAACAAATGGAAAATATTACGCAGGCACTAATCAGTTTGTAGGTAAAGGCGGTAAGGTAGATTGGAGTCGTGTGGGTTTTGATACATCTAGAGTTTATGCTAAGCTTAATAATTATGTAATTAATTTAGCCGATGGTTTGTTAACTGCCGATAGTGCTATGCTTACTTATAAAGATAAGTTTAAAGAGCCTTTAATGGGTAAAGTTATTGATAAACCACTAGGCAGTAACCAAGGTGCTAAATCTATTTATCCTCAATTTGAAAGTACTACTCAAACCTTTACTGGCTTAATGTATGGCAAGGCCAAATATAAAGGCGGTTTTGGTTTACGAGGTGCATTGGTAGTTGGTAAAAGTTCGGCTAATCAAAAGGCAGAATTGTATTTTTATTTTAAAAATAAACCTGTTTTACGTATTGCGAGCGATGAATTTTTTATGCGCGATAATAAAATTACCAACGATAAAGTAGAACTTACTATTTTCTTAGATAAAGATTCTATTTTTCATCCGCAATTGCGCTTTACTTATTTGGTAAACGATGATAAAATTAGCCTTTACCGCGATACCAAGTTGGGTATTAGTGCAGCTCCTTTCATTGATTATTTTCATAACCTTGAAATATATGTAGATGAGTTAAAATGGGATATTAATAACCCCAAAATTGATTTGAAAAATATAGCAGGTGATGACCCTGCTAAGTTTCAGTCAATCAACTATTTTAGAGATGTAATTTATGAGCGTTTGCAGGGTATGTTAGATTATAATCCATTGCAGCGCATTAAACAATATTGCGAAAAATACGATGTAAAGTCATTTAATATTGAATCGTACGCTCAATTTTATAAAAGCGATTTGAGTGATATTAAACTGATGATGATAGACTTAAACGACCGCGGTTTTTTAAATTATAACGAGCAAAAGAAAACCATAACTGTTAAGCCTAAGTTGAAAGAATATGTGAACGCCCACATGGGACGAACTGATTATGATGCAATTAGTTTTAAGTCAGTTATCAGTGCAATTCCAAATGCGGCTATTAGTTTAATTAATAACGATTTGATAGTACAAGGAGTTGGTAAGTTTAAATTTAGCGATTCACAAAATGTAGAGGTTACTCCTAAAGAACAAGTTTTAACCATTAAACGTAATCGTGGAATTGAATTTAATGGAAAATTGCGTGCAGGCATGGCCGATTTTTATGGAAGTAACTTTTCGTTTGATTATACCAAATTTGATGTGCGTTTAAATAATGTTGACTCACTTAAATTTTTGTATTTAGATGATACTTTGGGTTATTTGGCCAATGTAAAAAGTGTAATTCAAAATATTTATGGAACACTTGAAATTGATTATCCTTACAATAAAAGTAGTCGAAAAAATTACCCCGGTTACCCTAAATTTACTAGTGAAGTAGGCTCAAAAGTGTATTACGATTATCCAACTACCCAACAAGGAAATTATGTAAAAGATAGATTTTATTTTTCGGTTGATCCTTTTAAATTGGATAGTTTGAGTGATTTAAACCTTTATACATTGGCCTTGGGTGGAACATTGGAAAGTGATGGAATTTTGCCCGATATGAAGCAAGAAATTTATTTGCAGCCCGATAAATCGTTAGGGTTTTATATTCCAAACGATACCAATTACAGCTACACGCTTTACCGAGGAAAAGGAACGGCTAAATTTGCTTTGCGTTTAAGTAACGATGGTTTAATAGGCGATGGAGATATTTTTTACTTGGCTTCTAAATCATCGAGTAAACGTTTTAACTTATTATTAGATAGTATGAATGCTGATTGCGAATCGTTTAAAAATGATAGAACCGCATTATTTCCTACTGTAATTAATTCAACAAACGTTTATAACCATTGGGTTCCTTATCAAGATACCATGTTTATTTTTAACAAAGGTGAGCCAATAAAAATTGCCTACGAAAAAGCTGAACTACGTGGTACTTTAATTTTAACTCCAGCAGCTATGAAAGCTAAAGGAAGCATGACTATTGAAGATGGTGAGTTAATAGCTGATATGTACGAATTACGTCCTGTTGAAATATTGAGCGAAAATGCCATTTTCCGCCAACGTTGGCCGGGCGATACTACTAAAATTGCCTTTGTAACTAAAAAAGTAAATGCTTACGTAAATTTAGAAAAACGTTATGGTGAATTTACTTACTTAAATCCTTATGAAATAAATAACGAGTTTGCATACAATTTGTACGAAGGTAGTTTTGAAAAATTGCGTTGGGATATGGAACCGCGTACTTTAGAATTTACAGGTAAAACAGTGGAGCAAAGCCCTGTTAATGCTAGTTATTTGGTCTCGAAACGCCCAAGTCAAGATAACTTAACATTTAAAACTGCAAGTGTAAAAATGGGACTAGGCGATTATATTTTAAAAGCCAGTAAAGTACCTTATATCAATGTGGTAGATAGTAAAGTATTGCCCGATAGTGGCAAAGTTGAAATTGGAAAAGATGCTGAAATGAATGAGTTGAAAAATGCAAAAATCAATGCTGATACGGTTACCAAATATCATAAAATTGAACAAGTTACTGTAAAAATTAATGGTAGAACCGATTTTAGAGGACAAGGAAATTATATTTATTTAGATAAAAATAAAAAACCTCAACGTTTTTACTTGAGCGAAATTTACCCTGAAGATAAAAAGTATTTAGGTGGAAAATCAAATATTCCTGACTCTATTAACTTTAATGTAGGTGCTAAATTGGCTTTTAGAGGAAATACATTATTACATTCATACAATCAAAATTTGGAGTACAATGGTTTCTTTAAACCTTTGCATGAGCTTTATTTACCAAAAACCGATTGGTTTAAATCAGCTGCGGTAATTAACCCAGATACAGTTTATATTGATTTATTGCCACCTTTAACCAACTTAAACAGAGCAGTTTTAAATTGTGGTTTTATACTTACTGCCGATTCAACTCATGTTACACCAGCTATGTTCTCGCGCAAACGTTCAAATAACGATATTGACCTTTTAAAAGTAGAGGGCACTTTTACCTATAACGATAAGTTTGATGAATTTAGAATTGGTCCGTATGCCAAAGTATTTGGTCAGCCAGCCAAACGCGGCAATTTTATGGCTGTAAGCGAAACAAAAAAAGCTATTTATGGAGAAGGAAAATTCAATTTCAATATTGAAATTCCTAAGTTTAAATTAACCACCGCTGGAAGCAGTTCATTTAATTTAAAAGATACCACTTACACCATGAATATTGCAGCTGTGGTCGATTTTGAAATGCCTGCCAATGCTTTAAAATTAATGGTTGATTCTATTACTGATCAGTCATCATCTAACTCAAACGACTATTTTAACAAGGACGTGTTAAACATAGCCATACCAGAAATGGTGGATGATAAAACCTTGAAAAAAATGAGTGATGAGGCCAGCGATGAGTTAGGCGGAAAATTGATAAACGATTTATTCAAAGCATTTTTTATTACTGATTTGAAATTTAAGTACGATATCAATACCCGCTCATTTATAAGCGAAGGCGATATTGGTGTAAGAAGTATTGATAAATATTTGATTGAACGCAGGCTTCAAGGAAGAATTCAAATACTAAAAACCAGAACCAAAGAAGAGTTTGTAATTTATTTACAACAAAATAATGGCAGTTGGTATTACTTTAAATATTCAAAAGGTAACTTAGCTATTTTGGGTAGCGACCCATTATTTAACGAAGCGCTTAAGTTAGGATTAGATAAAGTAAGTGGCGATGGTTTTACAGTTAGAATTGCAAGTATTAGTGATAGAAATAAACTCATGCGTGTAATGAAAACCAAACAATAACTTTTTTCATTATTAAGATTTTCAAAAAAGGTCATCATAAATTTGGTGACCTTTTTTGTTTTAAATGAGTTGTTTTTTAATTGTTTTATTATCAGGTTTTTATGTAAGTAGCTCATTATGTAAATAATAAATTTAAGTAACTATAAATGGCGTTTTTAGGTTGTTATAAAAGCAATTCATTTTTTTATAATGCTGAAATTTCGTAATCTTGAACTTATAATTTTAAATAATGGTAATAGCAATACTTGTAATTTTAGCCTACTTGTTAGGCTCAATTCCAACCGCTGTTTGGTACGGAAAAACTTTTCATAAAATTGATGTGCGCGAGCACGGAAGTGGCAATGCCGGTGCTACCAATACTTTACGTGTATTAGGCAATAAAGCAGGTTTTATTGTGCTTTTTATTGATTTATTAAAAGGTTTTGTGGCTACTAGTTTGGCTTATTTTTCGGGTTTTGAACTAGGTTCACAAACATATTTTAACTTTCAAATGGCATTAGGCGTTACCGCTGTTTTAGGACATGTTTGGCCCATTTTTGCAGGTTTTAAAGGTGGAAAAGGTATTGCTACTTTATTGGGTATGGCCATTGCTTTAAACTATCAAATAGCAATAGTTTGTATTGTGGCATTTGTGAGCATAGTTTGGCTTACCAAATACATTTCGGTAGGAAGCATGAGTGCAGCTATTTTAGCGGCCATTTTATCATTCTTTTTTTATACTGATAATATAGTGGCAAATTGCTTTTTTTGCGCTATTGCTATTATGGTAGTATATACACACCGCGCCAATGTAAAACGCTTGCGCGCTGGTAACGAAAATAAATTTGCTTTCAAAAAATAATTTCAAAAAATAATTTAAACTAAACACATGCAAACAGAAAAAGAACTTGAAGTAGATGTATTAGATGTTGTAGACAATGGTTTAAAAGTAGTTTTGTACAACGATGATGTAAATACCTTTGATTGGGTAATTGAATGTTTATGCGAAATTTGCGAACACGATGAATTACAGGCAGAACAATGTGCATTATTGGTACACTTTAAAGGCAAAGCTTTGGTTAAAAAAGGCGAAGAAGAAAAACTAAAAAGTATTTGTCAAGCCCTTTGCGATAGAGGCCTTTCGGCTGTTATTGAATAAGGGGGTAAATTGTTAAATTGTTTAATTGTTTAATTGTTGGGTTGTTAAATTGTTTAGAAATAATTAGCAATTGTAACTTTCAAACCTTGTAATTTTTCAATCTTATAATTTTTCAATTTTCTAATCTTTCAATCATAAAATAAAAAATAAAAAAATATAATCATGTTACAAAAAGTAGTTGCAAATGCTAGTGAAGCCATAAAAGATATAGAAGATGGTGCGGTAATTATGTTGGGTGGATTTGGTCTTTGCGGTATTCCTGAAAACTCTATCAATGCCTTGGTACAAAAGGGAGTAAAAAACCTTACTTGTATTAGTAATAATGCTGGTGTTGACGATTTTGGAATAGGCTTAATGCTAAAAACACGTCAAGTTAAAAAAATGATTTCGAGCTATGTAGGCGAAAATGCAGAGTTTGAGCGCCAATTATTAAGTGGCGAATTAGAGGTGGAGTTAATTCCACAAGGAACTTTGGCTACACGTTGTATGGCAGCAGGTTACGGAATGCCGGCTATTTTTACACCTGCAGGTGTTGGAACCGAAGTAGCCATTGGAAAAGAAACCCGCGAGTTTGATGGAAAAACATATTTGTTAGAACATGCTTTTAAATCGGATTTTGCCATTATTAAAGCTTGGAAAGGCGATGCACATGGAAATTTAGTATTTAGAGCTACCTCGCGTAACTTTAATCCTTTAATGGCTATGGCTGGTAAAATTACCATTGCCGAAGTAGAAGAATTAGTGCCTGTTGGCGAATTGGAGCCAGACATGATTCACACTCCTGGAATTTACGTTAACCGTATTTTTAAAGGTACCGATTACGAAAAACGCATTGAACAATTAACCGTTACCAAACGATAAAAAACTAAAAAAAGCCATCGAAAGATGGCTTTTTTTATACAATTATTCTATCACAATTTTATGGGTAAACTCGCCTTCTGTGCTTTGTAGTTTAATAAAATAAATTCCGTTTGGAATAAATTTCTTAGACAAGGAAGATGCTTCCAGCAAGACGCTTTCATGTCCATTATTTCAAAAATAATTCAGCATAAAAAGGTGTGGGAGCGTCATCCTGATTCCGCCATAGCGGATGAAGGAACTTTATAATGTGTTGTTTGCTTTTTCCGCTCCATTTAAAGATGCTTCGTTCCTCAGCATGACGTTTGTTGTTGTTTTGCTAGAAGCCGAAAAGTGGTCGTTGAGCGGAGCCGAAACGTCACTTGGGCTTTGCTCAACGGCCGTTTCTGAATTACCTTTCCACTACAAACTTCTTCCCAGCCATTTGTTGTTTGTTAGTGGTAATAATTAATAAGTAATTGCCATTGGCTAAGTCTTCCGTATTAATTTTTGTTATTTCTTTTTCTGGTAATTGAGCTTGTCCGATAGCTATCGGACGAAATTTTAAAAGTTGCCCTTGCAAATTATAAACAGCTAAACTTTCAATTTTTACATTCAAATTTTCAGTGCTTACATTTATTTCGTTTTGAGCGGGGTTGGGGTACACAGTAAATACTTTTTCGGGGTTTATAATTTGTATTACATTGTCTTTAGCATTGCAGCCAGGTATAATGCAGCCATTGCTATCTGTTTTTATTAACCAAGCATCTGCATCGCCTTTAGCTCTTGTACTGTCTTTGCCATCTGCACATATTAAAAAACCATCAGCTATTGGCGTAAGGCTATAAGCACGGTTACTGTAATTGGCTTGCTGAAACAACCTTTTCCAAAGTATATTACCTTCCAAATCAAACTTAGCAAACATTATATATTGGTTATTGGTGCTTGTTAAATTGTGAGATAACAAACTGTACAGATTGCTTTTATAATAGGTCATGGATCCCATTGACGTTAATAAACCCCTTTCTTGATTAACACTAAATAGAAACCGTTTTTTCCATTCTATTTCACCATTTTGCTCATTAATTTTCAACATATAACAAAATGAAGTGTCTCCATAAACTTTCGGATACCATAATGTAGGATAATTTGCATAATTTGTGCCAGTTAGATAATAGTTTCCATTCGCGTTTGTACCCCATACATACTCACACATTAATTCACTTTTCCTATCCAATACTTTGTTCCAAAGTGTATTGCCAAGGGTGTCAATTTTAGCATACCATCCAAAGGTAGAGTCGTTTCCATTTGTTCCTAAATACTGTATTCCACTAACAATAAAATTACTGTCTTTAGCCAGTAATACATTATTTATTATTTTACCAGTTCCTCCTATTCGGTAATATTTAGTACTAGTATCTTTTAAATTAATAACAAAAAAACCTGGTATGGAGCTTAGGGCATAGTTTCCATTCCGTCCAAATAAATAAACTTTATCTTTAACTTTTGTCCAACTGGTGCTACCAAATTCTGATGGAATTGCTAATGTTTTGCTCCAAATTACATTGTCAAAATTATTATCAAGTTCATTTAATATATAGCTTCCAATAACATTGGTATCAACAGTGCCCATTAATAAAAAATTTCTGTTGTTATTTTTAAAAGAACTAAGATAATTTTGTTCATAATAATTTTTTGCTATTAGTAAGTTTTGTTGAAATTTTAAGCTTGAATCTAAATTGCCAATAAATATTGAACCAAATCTTGAGCTATCAGTTGTTAAAAAAGAGGCCTGAGAGCCAATCAATTTGAAAGAGTTGTTTACTGTATCTAAGACCCCCCAAAAATTTTCCCATTGCCCATTTACATCAAACATTTTCGAAAAATATTTTTGTCCAAATAAATTAGTAAAACTAATTAGAAGTATAAATAAAGCAACAAGTTTTTTCATGGTTAAAGTAAAATAATTTTCAATTCATTTTTGAATTTAATCTGATTAATCAATTAAAGTTTCTTTCAGAGTTTCTAATAACTTTTTTACACTATTGTCGTGCAAACTATCTACTAAATATTGTCTGTAAGTGTTGTTTCCATCACATAATTTTATTTCAAATTTGTTGTCAAAAGCTTCAATTTTAATGCACTTTTGGTCTTTACGAAGTCCATAATTTACATAGCGAGAAATAACTAAAATATGAATAGATGTTCCTAATCTAAAAAATTTATCCTCTCCGTTTTGTTTTAAAAATTCAATAAATTGAATAATAGGCTTTAGTCTTTCAAATTCCTTATGGTTAGTAATTAAGTCGTTATAAAACAGTTCAGTTTCTATCCATGAATCAGCAAATCTTCTAATAATATCTTTTGTCCTATTGTCCATAATAAATATTTTGTTTTTTATTACACACAATCACAATCAATACATAAAATTTATATCAGCTAACACTTTGTTATATTGCTGAAATAACTTGTTCATTTCTTGCCTTTGTTTTTCTTTTAAAAACCAAATATAAATTTTTTCTATATGGTTGTTTTTTAAAATGGGTAAGAAATCATTTGGCTCATTAAGCGTCATTTCTCTGCAAACAAATTCTTTTAACGAATGTAAGTTTTCTAATGGTGAAAAGTCTTTCATTTGTTTCATATACCAAAGTTCAATTTTCCTTAATTTACTGGTAGACTTAAGCTTTGGAAAGCCCGTTATGTTATTTGCCGATTGTAAGAAAATATGGTCTAAGGAATCCATATCATTTATAAAATCGAGGGTATTTAAGTTTTTGATATTATAAAATTCTATAAACTCAAGTTGCTTAAGCTGCGAAAGGGTTTCGAAGTTTTTAATTGGAAGCGACTTAATATGCAGTTTTTTCAGTTTTTTAAAATTGGTAACAAAGTTTAGGTCTTCAATTGTTTTGATTTTGCGTAGCACTAATGTTTCAATATTTTCAAAATTTGATATTAAACTTACTGTGTTTTTATAATGCCCTGATATGTATAAAAATTTCAACTCTTTAAAACGCTGAATTACAGAAATATCAATTTTATCAAACTCAGTAGCATACGATGAAATGCTTAAAGATGTTAATGTTTCAGTTACCGTATTTAAAAAATTGTAATCCGCTAAATCGTCTATTTCAATGGCTAATGAAGTTAGATTTTTCATTGATTCAAAACTAGGTGCTTTTGAAAATGAAGCATAATCAATTGAAATATTGGTTACATTGGTAAGTTTATTTAAGTGTTTGGGGTCAATTTGGCCACCATAAATGCGTAACTCAATTTCAGGTTTTAGGGCTAATATTTTATCATTTAAAACTTCATAAGTGATGGCAGGTATTTTGGTATAAAGACAAATTTGAATACGGGTAACTGAGTTGTCCAAAACTTCTTTAATCAACTCTTCTGTCAATAAATTATCCGAATCAATTTGATTGTTATTATTGAATTTATATTGTGGAGTAACGTGTATGTGTGTACCCATTCGTTTTAATTATTATTTTGTGGTTTCTATTTGGCTTATTGCCGGTTTACCAAAACTTCCATTTGCTTTTTCCTTTCGTGGAGTTGTCTTGAAAGTTGTAAGGATAATCTATTTCCATTAAATCTTTTTCTAGTTGTTCCCAATCTTCCAACTCATCTACAATTGATAAAACCATTTCCTTTGTTAAGGTTTCTCCATTATAAATTTTAGAAACAGTAGCTAGCGGAATGCCGCTTTCTGTATAACTTCCTTCAAAATATTCTGTGGCCCAATCAATATAAGTTTGTGGATTTCCGTCAAAAATAAAAAGCATTTCTTCCGAGCCATCTTCATGGTTTTCAAGTTGTCCAACTTGCCAATTTTTTAAAGTTGTTGTCCAAACACAAAAGGTAGTTCCAATTGCCTGAATAGGTTCACCAAACATAAATTCGTTAAATATAGTTGGCATGTTTTTAGTTAAATGGTTTAAGTCTTGTGGCTCATACTCGTTTGCAAAGCCGTTAATTACACAGCCGTCTTCGCGAAATAATATTAGCATTTGGTTGCCTTCGCCATTTCGCATTTCCAAACAAGCTTCATTTTTGCTCCACTTTGAATTAAATGAATAGTAACGAAACTCCCATTCTTGCGAAATGATGGCATCTAAAACAGAAATTGCTTTACTTATTTTTACTAAAGCATTGCTATCGGGTAAAAGATTAATATTTTGTGTTGAAATCATAGTTATAACCAGTTATGTAATTAAAAAAATAATCTTGGGTAAACATGCTAATAAAAGCATAAAAAACAAAGTAAAATTTAAACTAACCTTAGGCAAGCTCCATAGGAGCGAAAGTATTGTAACAAAACAAAAACTCACCAACCCAAAGCCCCATCGGGGTGATACTTATGATTCTGTTGGAGACGATAAGATAAATTCAAACAAGGATGAAAAATTTGTTTACATTACTTTAACTAGTAAAAATTAGTTATGCTAAATTTACATGTTCTGCGTTGCCATTGGATTGCCAAATAATGTAATTAGTTCATTTGTTATAAAGTTATTTACCTCTAACGTGTAGTAATAAAATCCTTCCCAATCGCAATCATCATCAAAATAATCTAAATAAACCAAATTACTATTATCAAATTTTGGAGAAGTTGGTAAATAATAACAACATTTTATGATGGTTGGCTTTTTATTTAAATAATTAAATATTGGTTTAACAGTGTAAAAAAACAAAAAAATTGTAACAGGATTTAACAAAACCATTAGCAGTAATTTCTTTTTTTTATGGATCACTAGAAAGATTATTTGAGCTATCAAAATCAGCAAAGGAATAATGTATAGCACAGTACTTGAACCAAATGTAAGGAAGATGAATATTAGCCAAATCAGCGGAATTGTTATTGTTGCAATTAGAAGATTTGAATGTTTTTTTATTTTTTCAAGCATCGTTTTTATGTTAAGCCTTTAGATTAATTGGTGTGTGAATCTATTTTCAATCTTTAAGTAACGATATAAACAAAAAGTTATTGTATGAACAATAATTAAAATAGTGTGTATCTACCAGAAGCGTTGTGTTTCATACATGGTGCTTATTAGTTCATTTTATGCTATTTTTAGTCAAGCACATCTTTAACAAATACTTTTGAACTATCAAGTGAACTATAAATGTATTGCCCATTTCCATAGCCATCTTTGCTGTAAGTAAATACCAAAATACTATCGCCAAGTGTTTCTGGTTTAAACCAATTTGCGTCAGCCGCTGGTCCACTGGTGTTCCACCCTTTGGTATGTGCTAGTTCAGCTTCAAAGTGATGTAAACTAAGTATTCTTTTTAGTTCAGTGGGGCAACTTTCAAAGTGAAGCCAAATGGCATAATCAATTTTAGGAATAACTTGGTCTTGGTAGTTCAAAATTTTAACACAGTCAGCTTGTCTTTTTTCAAATAATGCATCATAAATTTCGTAGCCAGTTCTTGGTTTAAAAGCTGTTGTTACCTTGTTATAAGTTTTGTTTACAAAAGTATAACAAGTCCATACTGTAAAGCCTACAAAAACAAAAAATGATAACAAAGCAGTTAGTTTAAGTTTAGTATTCTTTTTTGTTAAACCTAGTAGGAGTGTTATAACAAAAAGCAGAAGGGCAATACCTGAAAAGGTTATTAGTAAAATGAGTTCCTTCATTATTTGGTTGTGTAAAATATTGTTAAGCACATTTTTTTATAAATCGGCAAAAATTAAAAGCATTTGACTTGTTACAAACAAACTTGCTTATAAAAGCATAAAAAACAAAGTAAAATTTAAACTAACCTTAGGCAAGCTCCATAGGAGCGACAGTATGGTCACAAAATAAAACCTCAACAACCAAAGCCCCATAGGGGCGAAACTTATGATTCTGTTGGTAATGCATTTCTATACATCTACATAGGCGAAGTATTGCAGTATCTTTTTTATTCTACTAGGCTAAAATTTTCGTGGTTATAAATAGTTACCATGTCATTTTGTATGGCATTACACTTAATAACTCTTTTCTTTTTTCGCTCTTCAAAATATTCAATTATTTTAATTGTCAATTTGTTTCCGTCCCATCTTAAAATGGTTCCTTTTACTTTTGTTTGTTCACCTAGGTCAAAAAAACCACATTGATAACCTAAGTATCCAGTTACTACTTTGTTTGCAGTCCATTCTGCTTTTTTCTTATTTAATCTTTCATTGTTTAAAGAGTCTTGTCTTTCTCTTACTTTTCGTTGGTAAGTTGTGTCAGATTTCAGTTTGTTAAAATGTTCGTTTGCCGCTTTCCAGTGGTCTTGGTAATATTTAACTTGTTTATCTAAATCTCGGTCTATTCCTTTCAAGTGTCTATAATACGAAGTCATGATTATGCCCGACATATCATCTGGATGAAAAATGCCAATTGAATTAAAGTATTTTGATAGTTCTCCACTTTTCCAAAGCCCCCAATTATTTCTTATCCATATGCCCAGACTAAAATGAAAATTACGAATAAATTGGCCTTCTGTCATAGCCATTATATTCTGTTTTGTTGTATCGTGAAACATTTTTTCGAGTTGAAACACCGCTTCATCAATATTTTTAGGCTTGTACTTTAACTCAGCCTTTAATTTATTTTGTCCAAAAGAAAGTGCTGCCAGAAAACAAAAAAATGTGTTTAAGATTAATTTCCTCATTGTCTATTTATTATAAATTACCGCCAACGTCAGAGTATAACAATTGACAAACTGTATGTAAACATGCTTATAAAAGCATAAAAAACAAAGTAAAATTTAAACCACCTATTTATAACCACCAAAAGCTATCTTTTGAGTAGCTTGTAGAAGCATTTTTAATAAATTTTATTTTATTCTTTTTAAGATTTGTTAGAGCTGGTATACTTTCTTTTGATTTGATATAAATCAAAAAATATTTTCAATACATATGTGTATTTAACCTTAGAATCTCCTTTGTCAACCCAATTAATTAAAGGGACTTCGTACATTACTTTTAAACTTTCTTGTTTTCCATACAACTTAATTATTCGAAAAAAAATTTCAACATCGAATAGCCATTTTGATATAAAAACCTCAGAAAAAACCTCTTTAGAAAGTTTTTTTGTAAAAAGTTTACAGCCACACTGAGTATCATAAACTTTTAAAGACAATATATTTGAAATGAGTGTTGCAATAAATCTTCCAATTAAAAATCGTGACCTTTTTCTTTCTATTGTAGATCCTATTCTAGCAATTCTTGATCCAAAACAAAATTCGATACCATTGCTTAAATATTGAGTTAGGCTTAAGCACTCCTCTAGGGAAACAGCTAAGTCAGCATCTAAGTAAGCTATATATTCAAATTCATATTTAAGGAGACTGTGATTAATTCCGGTTCTTACGGCAGCTGCTTTTCCAATATTTTTTTCATACGATACTATGTCTACTTGAATTGGAAACTCTCTTTGTAGTTCTTTCAAAACTACTAAAGTATTCTCTTTTGATCCATCATTAACAAAACAGATTAATACATTGGGATTACTTAAAATAAAAACCTTGTATTTGTTTAATTGAAATTTTTTTCCCTCGTTAAAACAAGGAATAACCATAACAGTATGAAATTGATTACTCATACTATTTCAATTTAAAAATTTGACTTACGGTGTTGTCTTTTACCTTGATGGAATAGAATTTAAAAGCTTCATATTCACTATAATCTTGTGGGTGCCATCTGAAATTAGTAATGAAATAGGTAGCCTCTTCTCTAGATACCATATTAATTCTGCCCCTGTCAGCAACGGGTAATATGCCTAAATTAGTTATTCCTGGGGCATTTTCTACACAAACATTTATGGAAGCGTTCTTGTCAACTTTTAATATATATTCTAAAGATTGTTTATACGATACTCCCCAATAGTCCATTTCAAAATGCTTTCGAATGTATTCAGGAGGAGCAAATAAGAAGGAGTTGTTAAAATAAACGTATTGTAAAGGGAAATTATTAACCATAAAAGTTAAGGTACTGATTATTGAAAAGAATAACAAAGCGAGAACAACAATATTTACTTTTTTGTTTCTTTTTGCTAAAAATGAAAGTCCGTAAACTATAAGTAACACAAAAGATGGATAAATAAAGTATAATTGTCTCCAGCTATCATATAGTACAGAATGGAGTATTATTACGGCCATTATAGGGGAGATAAATAAGGCCAAAAAAAGTAGGTTATGTCTTTTAATTGAATTATCTAAAAATGCTAGAGGAGTTTTTAAAAATTTAAGAATAAGTAATAATAAACTTAACACGCCTAATAATATATAGATAATGGGTGTTGTTGCAGAGAACCATGTAGGCAAGTAAGTCCAATCAATTTCAGTTGCTTTTATCATTTTACCATTAAACAAAACAGTGTCGTCCCATCTAAATTTCGACATATTTGTAAATGCAAAAACAAAACGATTTACAGGATCAATCCATAAATAGGGCCATGAGATATATAAAGTGATACTAGTGGATAGGATAAGAATTAATGTTAATTTTATTGGTAGTTTTTTGTTTTGATTTCTTAATAAATCTACTATTAATAAGGAAACAATAAACACAAGTATAATTACCCCCATAATTCTTATATTTATTAATAGGCCAATGCAGATTCCTAATTTTATAAAACTAAGTATGTTTTTTTTATCCAATGCTTTTACCGAATAATACATAGAAATAATAAACATAGACAAAAATGGGATATCCTTTGTGTTGAAAAAAGAATGAGAGTATATTCCTGGATGTATTACAAGTAGTAAAAAACCAATAGTTGATAAAAGCTTATTCTGATAGAGATGGTCAATAAGTAGGAAAAGAAAATAACAACTTAGTAGAAAAAATAAATGTGTAACTAAATGCCTCATTAAGTAAATATTTCGGCTATCGGTTAAATTAAATGTTTTTTCGAGTATAATTAATGGGAGTTCAAAAGCCACACCATAATCCCTGTCTTTCCAAGTTAAAAGACTTGAATCTTTAGAAAAAACATAATTGTAACTTACTTCTCCTGTTCTTCTCTGTTGAGGTTCGTCCCAGCTTACACCATATTCATCAAAACTTATTAAAGCTAGGAGAATCATAATGAAAAATAAGATAAGTCCAATATGTTTATGTATAAAACTGAAAAATTTTCCTTTTTTCATTTAATGGTGATTTTTATAACTTTTTATTTTGTACCTTATGATACGGTTGGGTTTTAAAACCATATCAGAATCTATTATTGAAAAACTAATGTTTTATTAACCACAATTGTACCTGCGGAGCACTGAAATCGCTTTTAGCCAAATGCCTGTTATCACTTGTTTTCATTTGCAGTCCTGTTTAGTTTCACTCGTTAAATAGTTAAGTTTTAAATTGTCTGGTATATTTTTATTAACTTCATTAATTAATCTTTCAATTTGTTTGTGGTAGTAGTGATGAAGATAAATTTTCTTATTAACTGTGTCGAAAGTCGTTGAGATAAAATATTCATTTCCACTTGTAGCCATTATGCAATTGTTGAAATAGAAGTCCTTCAAATTGTCAATACGTATAATCCTTATTTGTTCTATGGAATTATTGTCAATTGTTTTTGAAAATAACATTGTGTCCTTATTTGAAAACATAAATGACCTGTGAATTTTCAAAGTGTCATTTTTTAGGTCATAGGTGGTAATGCCATTAAATATTTGTTCAGCGTGATTATATGTTGTTATTGAAAGTGAAAAGTTAGATTTATTCTCTATTGCTTTTTGCGATGCATTATATGGTTCGCAAGAAATAAGTCCGCAAATCAAAATTAAAATTGTTAATATGAATGTCGTTTTTATAGTCATAAAATGAGTGCTAACGGTTTGAGAGCTCCCGAAGGTGGCGATTTCGAAGCACTTCACTGTCAACCAAGCAGCAACTTTGATAGATGCACAAAGCTTTATTGTACCACTGAACCGCCACTTTCGGGTAGGTGCTGTTACCTGCTGTTTTTATTTATCTTTTCTATCCATTTTTCTTCAAATCCTTCATTCTTCAAGTCAGTTTGAAACTCCGTGTAAATATGTTTGAACCAAAATCTTTCTTGTTTATCTGCTTTAAACTCTTCAAAGTTCCCCTTTTTGGTCTGACTATATAAGACGAATTCTGTTGTGTCAATTCCTTTGGCATTTCTGCCATAGAATGTTTTGCTTAAATAATCTAGTCGTTCGTCTGAGTTGAAGTGATAAAGTACAAATTCGGATCCTGTCCTAAGGCGACCAAAGTAGGTCTGTTTTCTTGTTTTTAAGTCGTAAATGATTTGATAATTCACACTACAGCCAAGTCCGGTGCAAGGACTACTAGTTAGGACAAATCCAATCAAAGAGTCATATTCATAAATTTTAACTTGCTGTAAGAAGTTGGCAAAATTCACACTGTCAGCGGTAGAGCCCCAAACTGCATTGGAAGTTACTTTGTCTGAAGTTGTAATTATGTGACTGTCAACTATTATTTCAATTCCTTTCTCTAAATCTCTCCATTTAATTTTATGCTCTAATAAATCAATCTCCTCTCGCCCGTCATTATTAAACACTATTGTTGGCTCGATTATCTTTTTCTGTAAATATTCTTCAATCATTTTACCATAATCAACCATTTTAGTTGAATTCTCTGTCTTGTTAGTAGTTGAAGTGCAACTAACCAAGATTGTCAGAATGGTCAATATTTTAGTTGTCTGTTTCATTCTTCAAATGGCAGGTAACTCATTTATACACGAAAGTTTTTAAAACATTCGTTTTTTACTTGTCGCTTACGAATATAAATTTCTTTAACATACATTCAAGGAAAATTTATAAGGTTTCTACAAGAAAAAAATCCTCTCAAATAACTCTGCTTGAAAGGATTTTTAGTGTAAATATCTAGTCGCATTTTATAAAGCTCGCATAAGCCGTTGTTTGGTTTTAAAATGCATTGCTTAACTTTAAAAACCCATTTCTCTATTTTAAAACCGTATTGTTTAAAACTAAAACCATATTGCTTTAACTTAACATGTCATTGTTTCACTTTAACATGGCATTGTTTTATCTCAAAACCGTATTGTTTTATTTTAAAACCCTATTGTTTGAGTTTAAAAGTCCATTTTCCTACCTTAAAACCTTATTGTTTCAATCGAAAACCGTATTTTTTAAATGAGTGTATATGAGATATAAAGTCAAAACAAAAATTACTCAAAAGATAATGGAAAGGTTAAAGTTAATTAAGGAAGATGCCTGCGGCATGACGAGGCGGCAATAAGCAATGTAATATCAGCAAAAAATCAATTGCCGTTCGGCTTTAGCCAACGGAAAAAGTAATAAGCAATAGGCAATGGGAAAAAGCAATAAGCAATTAGCAATTGACAACATGCAATTAACCAATTAAATCACGCCTTGCGTGAAAACAATTCAACTCCCGATTTATCGGGACAGCAATTCAATCATCCAACAACTACCTTCCGCCCTTAAAACTTCTGATATTGTAAGTAAATACCAACATAAAGTATCTGTTAATTACTTGTGTTCTGTTATCTTCAATAAAATTGCCCGATACGGTGCGGCTTATATTATTATTTTGGTTTAAAAAATCAAAGGTATTCAGCATCAGTTCAGCAGCATTGTTTTTTAAGAATTTATAACCAATACCACCATTCCATAAAAAGAAATTTTGGTCAAAACCGCTGCCCAAACCTGTGTAATAAGTATTGGTAATTTCTGTTCTAAACACAAGTCCTTTCCAAGGCAATAAATTTAACTTAGCCGAACTAATTTGGTAAAAATAATTATTGTTCAGCCTAGCATTGATGGTGTTTTCTACAATATTGTAAAATGCAGTGTACGATACCGAAAAGTCAACCTTTTCGCTGATATTACTACCTAGTGCAAACCCCGAAGTAATAACATAAGTATTGGCAAAATTGGTTAAATTATTAATTTTACTGGGTATGCGGCTGTAAGTAGTACCTAAGTTTAGGTTTAAATTGCTTTTAAGTTTTTTTACCGGAAAGCCATAAGTTAAAAAACTGCTTAGGTTATAATAACCATCAAAGTTTTCGGGTTTGCTCAGTTGTGAGCCTCTGGTTAAGATAACTCCATTAACATTTTCGCTGCTATCGCGGGCTGTATAAGTAGTATTACCAATATAATTTTGAGTAGCATTGGCATTTATAAATACATAAAAAGTTTTTCCTTTATCAGCATTCGAAAAACCATAACGGGTAACAAAAGTATTGCTATATTCTTGTTTCAAATCGGCATTTCCGGTACTTAAACTTAGCGGATTTGAGTTATCAATTACGGTTTGTAATTGGCTAATACTTGGTGCATTGGTATTGGTTCTATAAAAAATACGGATATTGCTTTTTTTGTTAAATTGGTAGCTAAACATAGCCCCAGGCAAAATATTGTTAAATGTTTTTTGAACTTTAAAATCAGTTGGCGTTTTTTGAACTCCTTCTAGTAATACATATTGGTAATTAGCTCCCACCATAAAATTAGCTTTTTCGCCTATTTTTAGTCGGTAATTTAAACCTCCGCGTTGGGTATTTACCGTATTTTCAAAATTGCTCGATAAGGTATTGCTAAATAAATTGTATTCTTTATTAGCAGTATCTTTATTATTGGTTTCTTTGTTATTGCTGTTAATGGTGTACGAAGGCGAGTAGTTTAACATCAACATACCATTTTTACTTATCTGTTCCGTATAATTAATAGCACCTGAGTGAGTTATTGTGTTGCCTGTAGTAATAGTCCTTTGGTCTATTAAAGCAGTAGAGTCTGTAGGAGTAAAGTAACGGTTATTGGCTATTAAAGTACTGCTGCCGTTTTTATCGTTTATATCGGTTCCTAAATTGAATGAAATAGTGCGCCCTTGTTTAGCAAATTTATGGCGAAATAAAATATTGTTATTCAAACTCACTCCACTGTTTTTGCTTGTATTGTTGGTATTGGTATTATTTAATAAAATGCTGTTAAATATATTACTTCCTAAAATATTACTTACCGAACCATTATCTTGAAAACTTAATTTAGGTGTAAGTATAATGGCATTATTGCTATCCAAATTGTATTCTAACCTTACGTTAAACCTGTGGTTTTGGTTACTGCTGGTGTTTATACTATTTTGGTTAAAAAATTGGCTAGTGCCACCATTAAGTATGGTAATGCGTTGCAATTGACTATTGGTAGTATTATCGGTTTGGTTAAAAAAGTAACTTCCGGTTACATTTATTTTTTTACCCCAAGTATCGCTAAAGTTAATACCACCTGAGTTGCTGGTATTTATACCTCCTTGGTTTCCAACTAAAAAATTATTGCTTGGGTTTCCACCGCCCATTCCGCCCATTCCACCACCAAATCCACCACCACCAAAACCTCTACCACCCATACCTCCGCGGCCTTGATTGCCAGTATTGGCCAAGCCAAGTAAATCTTGCGAGCCAAAGTTTTGTTGGTTTATATTATTGCTCAATCCTAAAACCGAAATACGCTGTTTGCCTTTAAAAAAGTTTAAATTTCCACCAGCACTGTATCTTTCATCTGTTCCTCCGCCTGCATATACGCGTCCAAAAACACCATTACTTTTGCCCGATTTGGTAGTAATGTTAATGGCTTTTACTGTGTTGCCATCGTTAAAACCTGTAAATTGAGCTTGGTCGCTTTGTCTATCAAAAACTTGAATTTTATCAACTACCTCGGCAGGTAAATTTTTGAGCGCAAGGGCAACATCGTCTCCAAAAAATTCTTTTCCATCAATGGTAATTTTTTGCACATTTTCGCCTTGTGCTTTTACCGTTCCGTTTTCAACAGTAATGCCAGGCATTTTGGTTACCAAATCTTGCACATTGGCGTCAGGATTGGTTTTAAAAGCGTTGGCATTGTATTCAGTAGTATCGCCTTTTTGCTGCGAGCGAATGGCTTTTTCCGAAATAGTTAAATCTTTTAACTGACTATTGCTTTGTTCTATTCCAATAGAACCAAGGTTTTCTGTTTCAGCATTTATTTTGGTTGTAAACTCTAATTTAGTAAAGCCAACATAAGTTACTCTTATTTTATAATCGCCATATTTTAAGTTAGTTATTATAAAGTTTCCTGCATTATCGGTACTTGCGTTTTTTCTGTAAGTACTATCTTGCTTACTAATAGCGGTAACTACCACACCTAATAATGACTCTTTTGTTTTTTTATTAATTATTTGTCCTTTAACTAATTGTGCTTGTTGAGCCAAAACGTTTATGGAAACAAAAAAGAAAATTAACAAAAAAGAAGCAGGGTGTTTTATAAATTTTATAAGCATGTTTTAAAAATAGCTGGCAAATATAGATGATAATATGCCCTTAAGGTTTAATTCAATTGTATTAAATTTTTATAAATACTGCACTTTTAGCTAAACTTTGTAATAAAATATAACTTTTAACTTTAGCTTAAAGCTTGATTGTTTATTTTGCGGAAAATTTTACTACACAAAAACCAGAAATGAATTTTAATAAACAGCTTTTGCTTGCTATTGATGAAAATCCAATAGAGGTATTTATAATAGATAATATTTACTTTTTGGTTCCGGTTATATTGGGGTTAGTTATAGTTTTTTTTACACAAAAGTACTTTTTTAATTTTAAGGCTAAATGTCCTAATTGTGGAGCCACTTCCGATTTGTCAAGAATTAAGAAAAACGATTTTTTTAAGAAATTTTCGTTTACCGATAAAATAAAAAAATACAACTGTCGAAAGTGTCATTATAAGTTTTATATACTTAAAAATGCACCCAAAAATAAAGACAGAGAATCAGACAAGTTTTAGCATTTTTTATTTAGCCTCGATTTTTTGCTGCCAAGGAATTTTTACATATTTCATATACCTAACTATAACCGATTGTTTTCTAGCAATATACTTTGATGGTTTGTTTGCGGTCCAACGCCTTGGATTTGGAAAACAAGCTACTATAGACGCGGCCTCTTGTTTGCTCATTTCATTTGCTGATTTTTCATAATAAAAATTGGCAGCGGCTTCAGCTCCATAAATTCCTTTGCCCATTTCTATAATATTTAAATAAACCTCTAAAATTCTACGTTTGGTCCAAAGCACTTCTATGGCCACGGTTACGTAAAATTCTAGTCCTTTTCTTATCCAACTGCGGCTAGGTGTAAAAAATAAATTTTTGGCAGTTTGTTGGCTAATGGTACTTGCTCCTCTTAATTTTTTGCCCCCACTAATATTACTTTCTAAGGCTTTGTATATTTGTTCAAAGTCAAAACCATAATGATCAAAAAACTTTAAATCTTCGCCAACTATGGTTGCTTTAATCATATTATTGCCCATATAATCAATTCCGCGCCACGATTTATTTAATCTAACTTCATCGCTACCAGCTATTTGCTCTACAAGTCTAACCACATGAAGTGGTGTAATTGGAACAGGCAGCACTCGGTACAACATAATAAGCATAAAGCTGTATTGCCAAGTAAGTAAAAAAACTTTTAACAACCAGTTTTTTAGTTTTATTAGTTTTCCTTTTAAGGCTTTTATGTGTTTGTTGTTGTTCAAAATATTTAATTGCGCAGCAAGTTTACAAAATCATTATCAAATCTGTTTTTGTTTTATGTACAAAGCAGTGTTTATTTGTACTGTTTTTAAATAACAATTATTAAGTGATACAAACCTTTCAATTAAAACTGTCAATTTTTTTTATAGTATTTACCATTCTTATCGACTCGTATAGCTGGCAGGCTATTAAAGCATTAGTTAGAGATAAATCGCTTTTAACTCGAAAAATATTTGCTTATTTGTATTGGATAATCCCTACAATAGCTATTATTTATTTTTTACAAGGCGTTTTATTTCCAGGTCAAAACGATAATAAAATGCTTAAAATTTATTTTAATGGATTTTATTTTTCAATATATGCTTCCAAGTTTGTGGTTTGCTTGTTTTTAGTTTTTGACGATTTAAAACGCCTTACCAAAATGTTTTGGTTAAAAGCATTTGCGCCTAAAAAAAATATAATTCCTGAACCTACTCAAGGCGATACCTTAGAACACATTCACGAAGAACAAGAAGAGGAAAAAGAAAAAATTACCCGTAGTCAGTTTTTAGCAAGCACAGGTTTATTAGTGGGGGCGGTGCCTTTAATTATTTTAACTCGTGGTATTTTTAAAGGTGCTTACGATTACCGTGTGCGCAGAGTACAATTATACTTGCCTAATTTACCTTCGGGTTTTGAAGGCGTTAAGTTATTACAAGTGAGCGATATACACTCAGGTAGTTTTACCAATCGCGATGCTGTATATCGTGGTATCCAAATGATAAAAGACGAAAATCCTGATTTAGTTTTTTTTACAGGCGATATTGTAAACAGCAAAACCGATGAATTATACGATTGGCAAAATATTTTTGCCGAAATAAAAGCGCCTATGGGTGTGTTTAGTGTTTATGGAAACCATGATTATGGTGATTATGTAAGTACTTGGAAAAACGATGAAGAAAAAGCTCAAAATCTTGCCGATTTAGCCAAAGCACATAAAGATATGGGCTGGAATTTGCTAAGAAATGAACATATTACTCTAACTAAAAATAACCAACGCATTGGTATTATTGGTGTGGAGAATTGGGGCGATAGAGGTCGTTTTCAGAAATATGGTGATGTTGAAAAAGCAACCAAAAATATGCCCGATGTGCCAATTAAATTATTGCTTTCGCACGATCCAAGCCATTTTGATAGTATTGTAAGCAAACAACACAAAGAAATTGATGTAACTTTTAGTGGCCACACACACGGATTTCAGTTTGGTGTTGAAATAGGTGGTTTTAAATGGAGTCCTTCGCAATACATTTACAAACATTGGGCTGGCTTGTACAAAGAAGATAAACAGCAACTTTACGTTAACCGCGGTTTTGGCTTTTTGGGCTACCCTGGTAGGGTGGGTATTTTACCTGAAATTACTGTGTTTACCCTTACTAAAAATAGTTAACTTAAAATTTTAATAATTTTTTATATAAAATACCTAGTTATGGGTATTTTAAGTAATTGTTAAATTATTACTTTTGTGGCGAACAAAATTTAGTTAAATGATTTTAAAATATTTTTCGCCCTTATTAATACTGCTTTTGATATTCATAGTTGGGCGATTATTTGTGCTGAGTAAGTTACAGAACGATAGGGTTTGCAAAAATTGCTTATCAGCTGATTCAGAAAGAATTGCACGTGGTGCGTGGATGAAAAAATTCCTTAAACTTGATCATTTACAAAAAATTTGGTGCCGTAAATGTGGACGTATTTTTTATGTTAGAAACTCAGACTAATTGCTTTATTATCAGCAATTAGTCTATTATTATTTTTATAGTTTTTTCAAAATCAATTTCATTTACTTTTAAAATATAAATACCCGATTTTAAGTTGGAGGTATTTATTAGGTTATTGCCTTCGGCAACAATTTGATTTATAATGGCCTGGCCTTGTAGATTATAAATGATGGCTTCAGTGGCTGATTTTACATTGTTTAATTGTAATGTAACTTGTTGCTTGGCAGGATTTGGGTAAACTGAAATCTGAGTTTCTGGCTTCAAAACATTTTTAGTACCAACACCATATTTTACCTTGAGTACAAATAAACCTTCGCTAATATCGCTAGCTATAATATTACCACTTGGCAAATAAGGCCAAACTCCCCAACAGCCATGAAAACCAGTAAAAACACCTTCGGCATTTAAGGTATAAGTATCGTAATAAGCATGCTTTTTAGGATTATTGGGGTCGGTTAAATCATATACGTAAACTCCATCTTCGTAGCTCGAAACCACTGCCATGTTATTTTTCCAATAAGCATTATGCGGCAAAGCATTGGGATGCGAGTTAAAATAAACTACTTGTTTTGGATTACTAATGTCTTTAATATCAAATATTTTAATGGGCGAACCAAGGTTTTCATCGGTAAACATAATTTTATCGCCTTTTTCGTTTAACCAACTGCTGTGGTTAGTACCCCGTTGAGGATAATTGCTAATTACACTCAATAGTTTTTGATTTTTTAAATCGCGCAAATCCATGATGTAAAGACCTGCCTCGTAACACGATAAATAAACAGTATCGTTTCTACTAAACATTTCGTGTACTTGGTTAAACTGTGGGCTACCTAAACCATTTATTGGAACTTGTAAACTTGCTAAAAAAGTTGGTTGTTCTGGGTTTTCTAATGAAAGTATGTCTAAAGCAGAAAAGCCCATTTTTTTCGAATTTTGACAAATGTATAATCGTTTACTTGCTGCTTCTATAAAAACGGTATGTGCTTGCACCGATAAATCATTGCTTCGGTAAACTTCGTGCACTGAATCGGGTAAATATTGCAAATCTAAAATTTGTAAACCACCCAAACTACCCGAACGTTCTGATACAAAATAGGCATAATGACCGTAAACTTCTACATCACGGTTTATTGATTTGGTAGAATAACCATTAAAAACTGTTACCAATTTGGTTTGAGTTGGTTCAGTAATATCAAAAAAATAAAAGCTATCGTTACCTAATAAAATGGCATATTCTTTTTTGTTGGTTGAGTCGTAATAACCACCAATATCGCTCCAAAGTTGGTCTCCATCTATTTTGGGTAAACTGGTATTATTCCATTGCGCAAGCAAATCCATATTCATGCTTTGCTGCGCTTTAATGGTAAAAATTGGAAGTAAAACAAATAATATTAAGTGTAATTTTCTCATAAATTCTTTATGATTTCAAAATTAAGATTTATTTTAAATAATGAGAACTTTAGTTAAAAACCTTTTTTAAATTACTTTTATTTTGGAATATATCATAAATCAAATTTAACAAAAAACGCTACCTCATATTATTGAAGTAGCGTTTTTGATACTTTTAGAAATCACTGTTTTAATTCTTTGATATCATAAACTTTTTTGAATAATACTTTTGATACAACACCCTTTTTGCTTATAAAAGAAACCATTATATCGTTATAAGCATTCAGAAATTTAGTATTTTTCTGTTCACTAAGTATAATTAATTGCGAGGCAATTGTTAAAGACAAATTGGATAAATTATTTATGTTATTTTGATAGAGTATTGAATCGTTTATTTCAATTAAAATGTAGTTCCTGTTTTTTTCAAACACTCGAAGATCTTTGGTTTTATATTCCTTTTTTAAACTCTTTTCGCAATGGTTTAGTACATTAATTACACTTATTAATGAATTTTGAGCTGAACCAAAATAGCTTAAGCTTAATATACTAAATAAAATGAGTAATTTTTTCATAATGTTAAATATTAACTGGACCGAACTAAATTATAATCAACAACTTTACAGATAAACAAATAATTTATTTGTTACAAAATGTCAGTTTTTATCAATTTTTTTTATTGCTTTAAAAGTTTTTGCCTAATTACCTGTTTGTTACCTTTTATTTCTAAAAAATATAAACATGATTTTAAGTCATTAATGTTTTCGGTATAAAGGTAATTGCTTTTAAATTGCTGGTTAAACTGTTTTACAGCATTTCCTTGTAAGTCAAAAACTGTTACTACAAAGTTGTCTGCATAGTTGGTTTCTACAGCAATGTTTAACACATCGTTTGCCGGATTTGGGTAAATATTGGCTTTAGCAGTTTGTTGTATTTCGTTGGTATTTAGCAATCCGCTATCGGCCTTTAATACAAAAATTCCGTTGGTTCTATCACTTGCAATTATATTGCCGCTAGGCAAAAAAGGCCATACTCCCCAACAGCCAGCAAAGTTTTTAGTATAATCGCCAATTGCATTTTGAGGATAAGTATCGTAAAAGGCTGCTAATTGTGGTTTTTTTGTGTCCGCAATATTCCATATAAATACGCCATCATGGTACATTGAAGCTACTGCAAAACTTCCGAACCAATAGGAGTTATGAGGAGTTGCCCAAGTGTTGGAAATAAAATAACTTTCTATTCTTGGTGCTTGAATGATGCTAATGTCAAAAATTTTAATGTTCGACCCTATGTTTTCATCGGTAAACATCAAATAATTTCCATTTTTATTTAACCACGAAGAGTGATTATAAGCCGCTTGAGGGTAATTAACAATAGTTCCCAAAATTATTTGGTTATTTAAATCGCGCAAATCGTAAATAAATAAACCCGAATAACCACATGATAAATACGCAGTATCGTTTCTTACATGACTTTCGTGAACCCACCTAAATGCAGCCTCACCATTTGAACGGACTGGAACATAAAGTTTAGCTAAAAATTTTGGTTTTTCTGGATCTTCTAACGAAATAATGTCCATAGCCGATTCTTTTAAATTACCATTTGTCCAATTGGCATATTTATTAGAACACATGTATAACCGTTTGCTTTTAGCTTCAATAAAAATACTGTGGGTATTAATGGCCAAAGCACTGTCTTCGTAAACTTTATGAACTGAATCGGGTAAGTATTGCAAATCGTAAATTTGCATAGAGCTTCGGTTTTGATCGGCTACACAATATACATAATGCTGGTAAATTTCGTAATCGCGGTTAATCACACCTTTAACTGAACCATACTCTACATCCAATAATTTAATTTGGGTAGGAATGGTAATATCAAAAAAGTAAATGCTATCGGTGCTTCCTGCAATAATGTATTCCTTTTGAGTAAGGCTATCGTAATAACCAATCAAATCGTTCCAAATATTTATTGTATCTACTTTATTTAAGTTTGGATTATTCCAATTGCTTAGCAAAGTCATTCTATAGGCATTTTGGGCTTGACTTTCGAAAGCTAAAAAACTTATCAATATTAACAGTAAAAGCTTTTTCATACTAGTATTTTACAAATTTTTTAAACCTATAATCTCCTCTACCATTGTATAAAAACATAATATAAACGCCTTGTCGGTAATTGGCTATTTCGCTAATCAAAATTTCAGTTTTACAAAAAACACCATCGCAAAACGAAGGGTTAACATATAAACTTTTAAAATACATAAGTGCTCCATATTGATCAATGATGGCCAATTCAGCGGTAGCAGCATTAAATTGATTTTGAATAAATGAAAAATTTATACTGTTATTGGTATAAGTTGGGTATATATCAAATTCTAATCCTGAACAGGAGCCATCGCGCCATTGACCAGGTAAAATTCCATTTTGCATTTCTGCTGCGCAAATGTTTCGGTAAGTAACACCATCGCATCCGCAAACGGGTTTAAAACTAGGGTCAGGACAAGGAAATCCTAAGTTAACTCTATTTGGGTCTTTGCAAGTAACAAATTGAGCACCACATTTTTGGGTAATAAAAAATAGAACAAATGTCAAAAAAATATATTTAACTGTAAAAGTGTAGTTCATTTAATTAATGTATTGGGTTATTATTACCGATTACGAATATAAAATTAAATTTATCAAGTAATTAAAAATACTATTTAAATCAATATTTTTACCAAAAACAAATAGTGATAATTATTGACTATTGGTTTTTTATAATTGCGGCTATATCTATGAAAAAAATATACATCATCCGTCATGGCGAAACAGAGTTTAACAAACTTTCTATTGTTCAAGGTCAAGGCGTTGATACATCATTAAACGAAACTGGCATTAAACAAGGATTGCAGTTTTTTGAAAAATACAAAACCATTCCTTTTGATAAAATATATGTATCTAATTTAAAACGCACCCAACAAACCATTCAGCCTTTTATTGATTTAGGTATTCCTTTTCAAAAATTGGGTGGATTAAATGAAATTAGTTGGGGTGATTTTGAAGGAAAAGCGCAAGATTTTAAAGAGCGAGAGTTTTACCAACATGCAGTAAATAGTTGGAATAATGGAAATTATGATGTGGCTGTAGCAAATGGCGAAACACCGAATCAAATGCAAGCAAGGCAAAAAGAAGCATTAAAAATAATTATGGCTAATAAACAAGAAAACACCATTTTAATTTGCATGCACGGCCGCGCTATGAAAAGTTTGGTTTGCACTTTGTTAAACGAACCTTTAAAAAATATGGATAACTACGAGCATAGAAATACTTGCTTGTATCTATTTAATTTTGATGGTGAAAAATTTAGTTTAGAGTTAGCCAATGATGTTTCGCATATAAAAGATTGAGCCACTGGTCAATAGTATATGGACAATAGACCATAGCCATAGTGGAACACTTATTAGCTAGCAATGATATTTAAAGATTGATGTAAAAAACTTCATTGCGATCACGCCAAAGCGTGAGAAGCAATCTCAAGCGAAAAATTGAGTGTGATAACAAAAAGTGAAAAAATCTGTGAAATCTATGTCTAATATTGTTGGTCAGGAGACACAACAACGGACAAAAAAATTATGCGAATTCTGTGAAATATGCGGGAAACAAATCAGAGCAAAGATTTATGGTTACATCATTAATAAATCAAATTGAAATAAAAATATCATGAGAAAATTAGGACTTTATTTATTGATAATATTTTTATCAACATCATTTTTAAGTGAAAACAATCAAAATGTAAATAACTTTCTAAAGACTCCCTTTGATTTACAAAAATTCAAACAAAAAAAAGGGGAATATCATAGTGGTGGGGCTAACAGTAGAAAATATTATTTAAAGCCCAAAGTGAAGGGAACATATTATAGGTTTTTCTTGTTTGAACCATTAACGGGATTTGTTTATAGCCATGATGGAAAAAGGCAAATGAAAGTAAGACAAGAAAATGGTCTGGAAATAGTAACCTATAAACCGTATGGCAAATATTTTGAAAATTACTTCGATCCAACTGAAACATTGATTGAGGTAATAGCCAGATACAATGATTATGATTTACCCGAATTGGCCTTTATTGGTCTAGATACTACTATTATAAGAAATAAATTAGGTTCGAATTTTATTAAAAAAAGTAATTGTATGTTGTATTATAAAAATAATTGTGTGTTATCATTACATGTTGAAAATCAAATGGTAAATTGGCTTAAGTACACTCGACTTAATTTTAACCTAAATACCAAAAATATTCCTGATGGTTTATTAACAGATGGAAATTATTAGATTATCTTATTTGAGGTATTTCATTATAATATCGACACTTTCTATTAAATATTTGATTTAACTTCTTGGTCAGATACAACAACGGACAAAATAAAATCCTTCGAAATCAGCTTCCGATACATCGGAATGCGGGAAACAAAACTGAGAAAAGATTTAAGAATAATCTATGTTATCTGTGAAATCTGTGGCTAAAAAACTCATTCAAACCATTTATCAAAAATCAATAATCTGCAATCAAAAATCGTTTATCATTGCTTTACTAATCTACCAAAGTATGATGAAAAAATACATTTTACCTATTACGTTTTTGGCTGCAATTGCTTGCAATCAAGCACCTAAAAACGAACAAAAAAAAATAAATATGTTACCATACCCTAAAACTAAAACTGTAAATCAAATCGATAATTACCACGGAACCAATATTAACGACCCATACCGTTGGTTAGAAAACGATACTGCATCTGATGTAATTGATTGGGTAAAGGAAGAAAACAATGTAACCCAAAACTATTTGAGCCAAATTCCTTACCGCACGCAAATAAAAAACCGTTTGACCGAAATTTGGGATTTTCCCAAATATTCAAGTCCTTTTAAAGAAGGAGATTGGTATTATTTTTTTAAGAATGAAGGTTTACAAAACCAAAGTATTTTATACCGCCAAAAAGGTTTAACAGGTGAGCCTGAAGTATTTTTAGATCCTAATAAATTAAGTGATGATGGAACAGCTTCGTTGGCTAGTTTTACTTTTAGCAAAGACCATAAATTATGTGCAGTTGGTGTAGCTCAAAGTGGTAGCGATTGGAACGAAATTTTTGTAATGGATGTGGCTACTAAACAAAAACTTGCCGATAAAATAGAATGGGTTAAGTTTAGTGGTGCTACTTGGAAAGGCAATGGTTTTTATTACAGCCGTTACGATGAACCTGCCAAAGGAAAAGCATTTAGCAATGCCAATGAGTTTATGAAAATTTATTACCATAAAATGGGCACTGAACAAAGTGCTGATGAGTTAGTTTATGAAGATAAAAAACATCCGTTGCGTTATTTCAATGCAGGCATTACCGAAGATGAGCGTTTTATGTTTATAAATATAAGCGAAGGAACCAGCGGTAACGAAATTTTGATTAAAGATTTAAGTAAAAACGAAAAAGTATTTAAAACTCTTTTTAAAGGTTTTGAAAATAATTACAGCATAGTTGATAATATTGGCGATAAAATATTAGCTACTACCGATAAAGGTGCGGCTAAATACCGATTAATTGAAGTT
This sequence comes from Bacteroidota bacterium, assembly GCA_027484685.1. GTDB lineage: Bacteria > Bacteroidota > Bacteroidia > UKL13-3 > UKL13-3 > JAAFJM01. The sequence goes on along the minus strand of JAIXSO010000024.1, from coordinate 38,917 downwards.
GACCCAGCTAATACAGATGAAAAAAATTGGAAAACCATTATTCCTGAAAGTGCAGATTTACTAGAAGGTGTAAGCTATTGGGGTGGTAAATTATTTACTACTTATTTAAAAGATGCCAGTACTAGAATCTATAAATTTAATGCAGATGGAACAGGTAAAGAAGAAATTACACTGCCGGGAATTGGAACTGCAAGCGGCATTGGGGGTAAAAAAGATGATACCGAAACCTTTTATACTTTTACTTCATTTACCAATCCGGGCGAAATTTATAAGTACGATTTAAAATCAGGTAAATCAGAATTGTTCCGCAAAACCGAAGTAAAGTTTAATGCTGATGATTTTGAAACTAAACAAGTTTTTTATACTAGTAAAGATGGAACCAAAGTGCCTATGTTTATTATGCATAAAAAAGGGTTGAAACTAGATGGAAATAACCCAACTATGCTTTATGGTTACGGAGGCTTCAATATTTCATTAACACCATCTTTTAGCGTAAGCAGAATTATGTTTTTGGAACAAGGTGGAGTTTATGCCATTGCAAGTTTACGTGGTGGAGGAGAGTATGGTGAAGATTGGCACAAAGCCGGAATGTTGGGCAAAAAACAAAATGTATTTGATGATTTTATTAGCGCAGCGGAGTTCTTAATAAGTGAAAAATATACCAGCAGTAATAAGCTTGGAATTAATGGTGGTTCAAATGGAGGTTTATTGGTTGGTGCTTGTATGACTCAAAGACCTGAATTATTTAAAGTAGCAATTCCCGCAGTTGGAGTATTAGATATGTTACGTTACCACAAATTTACAATTGGTTGGGGTTGGGCTGTTGAATATGGCAGTAGCGATAAAAAAGAAGATTTTGATTGGTTGATAAAATACTCTCCATTGCATAATGTAAAACAAGGAGTAAAATATCCAGCCACCATGATAATGACTGCAGACCATGACGATAGGGTAGTACCTGCACATTCGTTTAAATTTGCTGCTGAGTTACAAGCCAAAGCCGATACTTTAAACCCAATTTTGATTAGAATTGATAGCAAAGCAGGCCATGGTGCAGGCAAACCAACCACTAAACTAATAGAAGATGCTGCCGATATGTGGAGTTTTGTACTTTGGAATTTGGGAGTGAGCGAAGTAAAATAAATTTTTAAAATAGCCACAGATTTCACAGAAAAATTTTCTAAGATAAATCTGTGGCTAAAATTATTGGCAACAACGATGTGTGGGAAACTCTGCGTACTCTGCGAAATCTGCGGGAAACAAAACAGAGCAAAGAGTTAAGGAAAATCTGTGAAATCTGTGGCAAAAGTTGTTGGTCAGGAGACACAACAACGGGCAGTTTGGTATTCTGTGTTATCTGCGAAATCTGTGGCTAAAATTATTGGCAACAACAATGTGTGGGAAACTCTGCGTATTCTGCGAAATCTGCGGGAAACATTTCGCTAAGCTACCAAAATCTGTGGCTGAAAAAGCTACAATGGAACTTCAATATTTACCGTAGTTCCTTTGGTTAAATAGGAATCAAAAAACACTTTTCCATTAATATAATTTATTCGTGATTGGATATTCTTTAAACCAATTCCTTCATAATTTTCTAAATTCTTCGTGTCAAATCCTACTCCATTATCTTCTATTATTAAACTCAATTCTTTTTCGTGTCTTACAAATTGAATGCTTACTTCGGTAGCTTGTGCGTGTTTTAATATATTATTTACAAGTTCTTGTAATACCCTAAACAGTATCATTTCAATGGTTGGATTGAGACGTTCATCAATTCCAAAAGTTTCAATATTAATTTTCAATACGGCCGATTGGTTTAATTTATTGATAAAATCGCGAACAGCCGAAATTAAACCGTGTTTTATCAATGAATTGGCCATCATATTATGGCTTACCAATCTCACGTCATTTACAGCTTCATCTATCAATCCACTTGCATTTTCAAATAAAGTTATTTCCTCCTTTTTCGAAGTATTGACCAAACTTTTTAAAGCCACCAAATTTAATTTTGCTGCACTTAATTGTTGTCCAATTCCATCGTGTAAATCGCGGGCAATTCTGGTTCGTTCAAGTTCTTCTGCATCAATTATTGCTATACTGTTTTCTTCTTTTTGGCGCAATAGTTCAGCATTCAAAATGTTTTTTTGTTTTAATTTATAGCTATTATAAAATAAGTAAGAAACCAAAACTACCAAAATAATTCCTATTAATAAACTCCATTTAACTAAGTTACTTCTGTTGAGTTCAGCAGTGGTAATTTCATTTTCTTTTTGGAGTAATTGGTTAGCAATTTCCTTTTCATTGGTTTCATATTTTGTTTGCATTTCGCTGAATTGTTCAGCCATATTGTTACTAAAAACAGAATCTTTTAATGCCGAATAGTTATTGTAATTTTTCACAGCCATTTCACCTCTATTGGTTAAGGCATAAAGGTCACCAAGTGATTTGTAGGTTAGTAACAGTGTAGTTTCCATCGATTGGTCTAAGCAAATCTTTTCTGCAATTTTCAAATGTTTTTCAGCTAAATCATATTGTTTTTCGGTAATGAATAAGTTTCCTATATTGTTATTATAAATGCCAATGCTATTAATATCCTTAATAGAATTGGCAATTGCTAATGCCTTAAAGTAAAATGCTTTGGCTTTTACATTATTCGGAATTTGCCTATAATAAAACCCCAAATTGTTATAGGTAGCCGCCATTTCATTGCTATCGTTTAGTTTAATAAATATATTTAAAGCTTTGGTTTGGTATAAAATAGCGGTATTAAATTGCCCTTTTTTTTCAAAGCAACCACTCAGTTTTTCTAGGGCTGAAGCTTGTGAATATTCATCATTTATTGCTAAAGCTATATTGTATGATTGGGTGGCATATTCAAGCACTTTATCATAATTTTTTAGCCCGGTGTACAAATAACAAATATTATTAAGTGTATATGCTATGTAGTTTTTATTGTTGAGTTCTTTGTAAATAGTTAGTGTTTTAAGTAAATAATTTAAAGCAAGTTTATATTCATCCATTTCAGCATAACATTGTCCTATTTTACTATACGAAGATGCAATATCAGCCTTGTTTGCAAGCTTTAATCTTATTGCCAATGCATTTTGATGGTAATTAATAGCTTGCTTAAATTTATTTTCTTTTATCAAAACTATCCCAATATCATTATTAGCTTGAGCCATATATTTTTTATTCGATAGTTTTATGGCTAAATCTAACTCTTGTTCTGCATAATTTCTGGCCTTTTCAAGATTAGAATTGCAATATTCCCAATTTAAATCCGACAAAAGCTGAAGTTTAATGGTATCTGAATTACTTTTATTTAAAAGGTTTTCTAAACTATCTGTTATATTGGATTGGGCAAATAAGCCATTTATTTGAAAAGCCAATAGGAAAATTAAAATTGTGTTCTTTTTGTAAACTAGATTCATACTTGGCTTTTATTTATTTTAACTATTCAATTACAAAATTAAGGCTAGGAGAGTGGTAAACATATACCAGTTTTTGGGTAATTTAAATAAGTACTAGTACTTATATTCTAAATTATTTTTTGAGTAATTGCGTATTTTATTAAACCTGCTACGCTTTTTATATTGGTCTTTCTGAAAATATTTTTTCTATGAGTTTCTACCGTTCGTTCACTTATAAATAATTTATCACCAATTTCAGCATTACTCATTTCCTCAGCTATTAATTTTATAATTTGTATTTCGCGTGGTGTTAAGTGTCCAAATTCGTTAGTTTCAATTGGTGAGTTTACTTCTTTTATTGATTTTAGCATTTCTAACGTAACTTGGTTGCTGAAAAAAACATGGCCCATTTCTATCGTTTTTATAGCGTTAGTTAATTCTTCTAATCCAGTATTTTTTAAAATATAACCATCCACACCAGCTTCGATCATTTCGTTAATAGTAGCTTTGTCGCCATACATAGAAAGTGCTAAAACTTTTATTTCAAAATTATATGCCTTAATTTTTTTAGTAAGTTCAATTCCCGATAATTCATCCATGTTAATATCAGTTATTACTAAATTGGCATTTGTATTAATAATGCTATTTAAAGCCTCGTTTGATTTTGTGGTTGTTCCAACAATTTCATAATTATTATTTATTTCTAGCAATGATTTAATGCCATCAACCATTATTTGATGGTCGTCAACAATAAATATTTTTGATTTAGTCATTAGTTCATTTTTCTATTAAATACATTCAATAATAATTTTTTTAGCCAATATACCCAACAGCACGGATGTAATTTACCCAAGCTGCGGTATTTTCAGCACGCTTCAGCACATTTAGTTTTGTACCATAAATCAAACTTAAATAAAATGAAAAATAAAGTCCTTAAAGCAACCTTATTAGTTTTGGCAACTTTTACAAGTCTTGTCAATTACGCTCAACAAGTTTCGTACAAAGTTTTGGAAGATAATCCAGATAAAAACAATGTGTTTTGTGCTTTTAATTTGTTAGATTTTAATGCGTATTTGGCCAATATGAGCGTTGGTGTAAATTTTTACGGCAATGCTACCATTAATAATAGAATTAGGCTTGATTTAGATATTAGAAAAGCCTGGTCAGATATGGGCGAAGGTGTATTTGCACCTAAAGATTTAACAAAAAGCTTTCATATTATGGCTGGTGGTCAGTTTTATCTAACCAATAATTTAAAGAAATCAAATGCTAAGGTGGTTTTATCATCCTCTTCATACAGCAGTGGAAATAAAAAATATACAAGTACAACTTACTTAACAGTTCCAGCTCAAAAACGACAAATTATTGCAGTAAGAGGCGGCTTGCAATATTTTCATAACAATTGTGAATCAAGTAACGGTTCTGACCCTAGTGAGAAGATTAAAGCTAAACTGAATGGTACTGTTGACTATCTGAAAGATCCAATTAATTATGAAACTGTGAACTATACTGTAACAACTATTGGTGTATATGGAGGTTTGAGTTACAGAAATATTGTAAACCTAATAATTAAACCCGAAGGTTGGGCACAAAAAGGGAATAATTCACTGAACGATTTTTACGCTGATTTAATGTTTAGTCCTTTCATAAATTATAATGTGAAGCCAAATGGAAAACAAGCTTTTTTAAAAGATGCTGATTTAAATATTAGTGAAAACAGTAAAAATTATTTGGGCTGGCGAGTAGGTTGGCAATCATTTTTAGGGAAAAAGGTATTGTTTATCACTAAAATGGAAATTGGTCAACAGCCAGGAAATGGCAATGGCGCTTTTTTTGCTAATATTGGATTGGGAATTGGCCTAGGAACAAATGTGGCTAAATTCAGAAAATAACTAAATTATTGTAATATTTACAAAACACCAAATAATTTAAAATCATTTGGTGTTTTTTATTGGATTAAAACTTAAAAAGTATTCCATACATTTTGCCTAAATAAGGTACTGAAAGTATTAATGCTTAAACCACTGTGTTCATAAACCTTTTGCATAGAACCCTGTTTTGAATAAGCTTTGCAATACAATCAATTTATAAATGTGGTCAACAACATCTTTTACCAAACTATTTTTTACATAAAATAATTTAAACTAAGATTATTTAAAAGGTAAATTTATAAGTTTTAGAAAGATAAGTGGCTAAGGGCTATTAACAAGATTTTTTTTATTTAACCCATTGTTTAAACCTAGTTTAAAATCCTATTTAAACAATTTTTCTAAACAAAATTATTTTACTAGCTTTTATAAACTTTAAATAATTATAGAGTATAATTCAAAAAATATCGCTAGAAATCTCACTTTAAAAAAATGCCAAATGAGGTATATGTTGATTGGCTTGTTTTGTTTTTAATATTCTATTTTTTTCAAAATTATTAAAATTTAATATTTTTTTTGAGATTTATACAATTTAAACTGAAATTTTTTAATAAGATATGATTGTATTTTTTTTACAAATAATTGCCTGATAATTAAATATTTGTATTTCAGTTTTAGTTTTACTTGTATTTTAAGTTTCAACATAGTAATTATGTAGAACATAAAAAATTATTACATATGGAAAAAACCTTTACTAAATTTAGTTATGAAAATTTTTGCCAAGTAAAAACTACTAAAAATGAATCTTCCCGAAAGTTAGATCCATTAACTACCAAGTTTAGTAGTTTCAATTTTAGTAATAGTAAATTTAAAACGTTACTATTAGGAGCTTTGTTACTCATAAACATAATGCTCCATGCTCAAACGGCTGTGACTATACCGCCATTTTACAATTTAAATACTGGAGGTGCTGATAATGCTTTTCCACTAAATAGTGCCACTTCCAATCAAGTTCAATGGGTTTTTGCTCCAGGAGCACTTAATTCAAGCGGAACTACAGGTACACCAGTTGGAGCTGGATTTATTACCAAAATTTATTTTTTACTAGGAGCCACTGCATCTAATACCGCAGTTTATAGTAACTTTACATTAAAATTAGCACAAAATGTAGGCACTATAACTGCTTGGCCTGCCATTGCTTTTAACCCTGGTATGACTACTGTTTTTAGCTCCCCTTCATTTACAATAACAGGTGCCGCAGCAGGAACTTGGATTATGGTACCACTTACCACCCCTTTTAGATACGATCCTACGTTATCTTTGGTATTTGAAATGAGCGTTTCGGCTGGACTGGGCAATCAAACTAGACAAACTAATATTACTGGTAATTCTAGGGTATTTGGTCCTGCTGGAGGAGCTGCAACGGGCTCTGCAACTGGACAGTTAAACTTTGGAATTGATGTAGCAAACTTGGCACCTAACGATGCTGGCGTTATTGGATTTGATTCACCTATTAGCCCCACCACTGGCTCAAATACAGTTATTGCTAGAGTGAAAAATTTTGGAAACAATGTTATTAATACTGTTGATGTTAATTGGTCGGTTGATGGTGTTTTACAAACACCTGTTACTTATAATACATCGCCAATTGATACACTAAATGGTACTGGTAACAATACTGTTGCTGTAACCTTGGGTACTTTTCCATTTGTAGCCAATACATTGCATCGCTTTAAAGCTTGGACAAGTTTGCCTAATAGCGTGGCCGATACTGTGCTTGTTAATGATACTGCTTCTAGAATATATAGAACACCACCTTTATCAGGTTCTTTTACTGTTGGTACAACAGGCGATTTTGTAAGCATAACAGAAGCTATTTCTGTACTTAACTCCGTAGGCGTTAGTGGCCCAACTACTTTTCAGTTAATAGATACAATTTATAATGCTGCTAAAGGTGAAGTATTTCCATTAACTTTTGGAAACATTGCAGGTAATTCACCTACCAATACCATTACCTTTAAACCTGCTTTTGGTAATAATGCTGTTATATTTAGTAATACCCCTAGAGTCATTTCCTTTTCAGGTAGTAAAAATATAATTTTAGATGGAAGAGACTCTTCAATAAATTCTAACAGAAACCTAAGCTTGGTAAATACATCATTAACAGGTACTTTAGTAACCATTGAAAATGACGCAATTCGAAATACTATTAGGAATATTAATTTGCGCAGTGCTAATACTTCTACCACAGCAGGAAGCGTCAATATTCTTGGATCAACTGGTTTCATTGGAAATGATAGCAATAATATTGTAAATAACTATTTTAGCCGTTCTACCACTGGTAATTATGCAATTGGTGTGTTTTCGCAAGGAGCTTCGGCTATTGTGCAAAACAATAACAATAACATAAGTGGCAATGAATTCAATAGCTTTTCGTTCAATGGTATTCTGGTAAATGCAACCAATAATGGAAATGGTTCGTTTTGGAATATAAGCAATAATAGTTTTTACGATACCGCTACAACCACTTTGCAAACAAGCACTTGGAGTGCCATTAGCTTTACACCTGGCACTACCAGTGGCTCTGTAAGTAATACTATAAGCAATAACTTTATTGGCGGTTCTGCTGCCAATGCTGGAGGTTTGGCTTTTAACAATAGCAGCAATATAACTCGAGTAGCTATTCAAGTAACCACTTCTTTAGGTGGATCAAATACAATTTATGGCAATGTAATACGCAATTGGTTTTTACCCATTACTACTAATACCCTTGCTTTTACAGGCATACAACTATCTGGTGGAGTAGCCAATATTGATAGCAATACGGTTGATTCCTTCCTTTCTTTTAACAATGCTGCCTTTATTGGCATTAATTCAACTCCTGCCGCCAATTACAATATAACTCGTAACCAAATTAAAACCATAACAGTGTATAATATTTCTACTACTGCGGCTATTAGAGGTATTACTTTAAGTGGAGGGCAAATAGTAAATGTAAGCAATAATACCATTAAAGGTTTTACAACAAATTCTAGAAATACAAGTACATCCACTGCTGCCTCTATTGTTGGAATAGGTTCCTCGGCTTCTAGCAATACGATAACCATAGCCAATAACAATATAGGCACGCCAAACGAACCATTGGTAAATAATCACAACGGCACTAATAGCAGTCTAATGGTTGGTATTGTGGCTACATCGGGCACACATGTCATAGAAAATAATACCATTGATGGACTATTTTTAGATAGTTTGGCCACCACTTCTACTGGAACTACAAGTAGCGCTGCAATCAATGGTATTCTCAATTTATCAGGCTTACCTGGGCAAATTATTAGAAACAACATAGTAAGGCATTTGTACCAACGCTCTGCACAAGCAGTACAAACCACCCAAATCAATGGCATTTGTTATGTAAGCAGTGGTTTTACTACCATCACCAATAACACGATATATGGCTTGTTTACACGCTCAAACAATATAAATACTAGCACTTCAAATGCATTAAATGGAATTAATTTTGCCTCATCAGGTCAAGCATTAATTACAAATAATTATATTGATTCTTTGGCAATTGCAACAGTAACTCCAACTAGCACCCAATTAAACGGTATTATAGTTTTAGGTACCAGTGGCAATAGGGTTGCAAACAATACCATTAAAACATTATACAATGCCTTTACTACAAGTGGTCCTGGTATAACTGGTATTCAATATGTTTCCGGGGTATTAAATAATGAATGTGAAGGTAATACTATTTTTGGATTAGTGAATACTCATACAGCCAACACAGGTATTATACAAGGTATTCGCTACCTTTCATCAACCACATTGCTGGGTAATAACTCTTTTTGTAATAACAATTTTGTACATAGCTTTGGTAGCAGAAGTACCGCTGCTACTACATTTACTGGTATTGAAGTGGTGGCAAATAGTTTTGCCAGCTTTAGCAATAATTTAATCCGTTTGGGAATAGATACAGCAGGTGTTGCGTTTACTGGTCCTTTTGCTATTAATGGTATAAATAATACTGTATCAACTAATACATTTACTAACAGATTTTATCATAATACAGTTTACATTGGAGGCACACCAACTTCAGGATCCTCCGTTACTGCTGCTTTTCGCTCAACGTTTGCTATTTTAGCCATTCAAGATATTCGTAACAATATATTTGTTAATTTAGTACAAAATACTGGCGGAACTGGAAGTAATTATGCCATGAATTTAGGATTTACTCCAACACCTCAAAGTATTATAAATTATAATATATTATGGGCAGGAACTGGTTTAACCAATAATTTTATAGGCGGTGGTCCAGGAAACGCTACCACTATGCAAGGTACTGCAGGTTGGAGACGTATATCAGGTATTGATTTAAATAGTGCACAAGCCAATCCAGGTTTAATTGATCCAGCAGCAGCAGCAGGAAGTATAAATTTACAGCCTACAAGTAATAATGTGGGAGAAGGTACTGGAGATAATAGCTTAACCTTACCTATAAATATTGATTTTGGATACAATAATAGATCCACCAATACACCGGTAGATATTGGTGCTTGGTCATCGGCTAGTAATACACTAAGTGCTGATTCTATTGCACCTATTATCAATCATACGGCTCTTACCAATACCGCAAGCATATTAAACAGAACCTTTACTGCTACAATTTTAGAAGGAAGTTCAGGCGTAGAAGCAGGTACATTTATACCTAAAGTATATTTTAATAAAAACAATGGTACTTATTTCTCTACCAATGGAGTTTTAGCTAGTGGTAATTTCAGAAATGGTACTTGGACTTTTACCATAGATTACACATTATTAGGTGGTGTAATTCCTAATGATGTAATCCGCTACTATGTTATCGCACAAGATAGTGTGGGCAATTACTCTTCACTTCCTGCTTACGCTGTGGCTACCAATACTAACAATGTAATTAATGCTCCTGCAACGCCCAACCAATATACCATTGCCAACCCCATACCACTTACAGTAACGGTAGGCCCTACTGGAAACTACACATCCTTAACTGGTGCTTCGGGTTTGTTCAATGCCATTAACAACAGCTTATTGCAAGGTAATACTACGGTATTATTACAAGGGGGAGCAACTATAACTGAATTAGGTACCGTTGGCTTAAATCAATGGCTTGAAGTTAATTCAGGTGTAGTAGGAAATTTTGGTTACACACTTACCATTCGTCCGTCAAATAATAGTCAAGTTGTACTTACAGGAGCAGTAACCACGCAAGATGGAATGATAAGAATTAATGGAGCAGATAGGGTTAGTTTTATAGGTTTCTCTACATTAGGAACTCCAGCAGATACTAACCTTTTAATTAGAAATACCGCAACTTCACAACCAGCTTTAACCATGCTTAATGATGCTTCGGATAATTCAATTAGCAATGTAATTTTTGAAACAAATAATACAGGTACGGCAGTAACTACTGGTGGAGCAGTGCGTATAAGTCCAACCTCTCTTGTTACCGGAAATGATAATATTGAAATACGAAATTGCCATTTTAGAAGAGTAGCTGGTGGTTCACTTCCAGGTATATTATTTGCAGCATCTGGCACTACTGGGGTTAATAGAGAAAATGAAAACTTGCTCATAGAGAATAGCTATTTTTATAACTTTAACTTCAATGCTATCTCTATTGGAACAGGCACAGGTAATAATTATAGAATCAAGAATAATATTTTCTTTCAAGATACAGTTAGTTTACACACAACCTCACCAACAGTAATTAATTTTACACCGGCCGCCCTTTCAAATAACGATACCATAAGTGGTAACTTAATTGGAGGTAATAATTTTGGTGGAATTGGCGAATGGTTTGGCCCAACAGCTTCTGTACTAAACTTTACCGGCATAAATGTAAGTGCCGGAGCTATAACTGGTACCTTTATCAATAATAACCGTATAGCTAACATAAATTGGAGCAATACTGGAGCCAATAGTTTTACAGGTATTATAGTAAACAATGGTGGTGGCGTTGCCACTATTACTAATAACTATATTGGCGATACATTAATGATAGATAATATTAAACACGCAGGTAATGGTGTTACGCTTGCCATTAGCTGTCAAACAGGTTCTAATAGTATTATTAATAATAATATCATAGCCAATATTAGCAATATCAACAATATTGCTGCCAACACATCAGTAGCAGTAAATGGAATACGTGCATGGAATCAAACTGCGTTACTTCAAATTAACAATAACCGCATTATTAATTTAAGAGATTCCTCACTAAATACCTCAAGTAGCACTTCAGCCGCTATGATAGGAATAAATATAAGCAGTGCTACCACTAGTATTCAGGTAAACAATAATTTTATCAGTGGATTGACCAATTTGTCTAGAACAGTTGCATCTTCATCGCAAGTTTTGGGTATTGCTAACACTTCTGGATTACCTATCATAACTAATAATGTAGTAGAAAATTTAAATTCATTCTCTGTTAACACAGGTACTACCACTATTGCTACTTTAATTGGAATTTGGAGTTCATCTTTTAACCCAGGTCAAACTATATCAAACAATACAGTGCGGTACTTAGCATATAACAATCCTACACCCACAAGCACGCAGGTTATAGGTATTATGCAATCTTCTGGAAGCGGACATACCATCAACAATAATTTGGTACACAATATCAAATCAAATAGTATTTCAAATAATACTTCTACAGCATCGGCTATTATAGGAATTATGCACAACGGTTCTGGTAGTGCAATAAACATAAATGGAAATACGGTGCATACCCTTGAAGGTTTAGGAGTTACTGGCAATAATAACTTGGTAGGTATTTTATACCAAGGAACAACTACGGTTGTTACTAATTTTGTATCTCGTAATTTTGTTCATAGTTTTAAATTAGCTACCACTGGAACTGGTAGAATGATTGGCATTCAGCAAAATTCTGGCTCATTTACCCGATTTACTAATAATATGGTACGCTTAGGAATTGACTCAAGCAGTGCTTTATTTACGGGCCCTTATGAAGTATATGGATTTTTAAATGATGTAGCTGGTAATTTTGAATATTTCCACAACAGTGTGTATTTAGGCGGTGCACCTACCTCTGGCGTAAGTGTTACAGCGGCTATCAGACTAAATGGTACACTTACAGGAACTCAATTATATGATATAAGAAATAATATTTTGGTTAATAATGTCGCTAACAATGGCGGTTCTGGTAAAAACTTTGCTATTCGTTTAGCTGCATTGCCTGCAAATCCTAGTAATTTGGTAAGTAATTTTAACCTACTACGTGCCAATGGAGTGGGTAGGCATATAGCAGGTACCAACTTAGTTGATTACACCACATTAACTGGTATAGCAGGATGGTTAAGAGGTAGTGGTTACGACTTACAAAGTGGTACTAGCAATGACTCTTTATTCCTAAACTCTACAGGTCCTGCTTTTGATGTTAATTTACGTTTAGAAGCCAATAACCCAGCAGAAGGTTCAGGCGATCCAGCCTTAGCAACTATTGTAACAACCGATTTTGATAATAACTTACGTGCTTCCTTAACACCTCTCGATATTGGTGCAAATGCAGGAGCATTTACTTTATCGTCAGATATATTTCCACCTAGCATTAGTTTTACTCCTGCTACTAACCAAGGTAACTTAATAGGACCTTTAGTTATTAGTAATGTAAATATCCGAGATAATGTAGGTGTTCCATTAATAAATACTACTAGCATACCGAAAATATACTTTAAAAAAGGAATAGCTGGTACTTATGTTAGTTCTTCAGCTATTTCATATTCGGGCAATGAAAAAAATGCTAATTTTACCTTCGAAATTCAATATGGACTTGTGGGAGGTGTTCTTACATCCGATACTATATTCTATTATATAATTGCCGAGGATAGTTTAGCTGGAAATATTTGCTCTCAAAAACCATATGCTATAGCAAGCAATGTAAATACTGTTACTAATGAGCCACTTAATCCCGACTTTTACGTGTTTTTACCTGTAATTCCTGCTAACAGCTTATTTGAGGTAGGTGCAGGCCAAACATACACCACTTTAACAGGAAGTGGCGGATTATTTGAAATGCTGAATGGAAACACAATTGGTGGTTCAATTACGGCTGTTATTACTTCCAATATTACGGAGCCGGGTACTTTTGCTTTAAATCAATTAGGTGAAGATGGAACCGGAGCAGGTAATTATACTTTAACAATCAGGCCTGACTCAACAGCCACTTCTGTCAGAATTATAAGTGGTAATGTGTCTGCAGGTTTGCTAAGACTAAATGGTGCAGATAGAGTAAAAATAACAGGTGTACCTCATCAAAGTGGAAATGCCACCCTAAATTACTTAACAATACGCAATAGCAGTAGCTCAGGACCGGTAGTACTTTTTGTAAACGGTGCAACTCAATGTAGATTAAATAATTTAACGATAGAAACAGCAAATAATTTAGCTTTTAATGCAGTAAACGCAGGAGGTATTTCATTTGCTAGCTCTACCAATACTTTTGGCAATAGTAATGATAGTATTACCAATTGTACTATTAGAAATGATCAATCGCAATCGTTCCCGAGTGGTGTTCCTAGTCTTTTAATAAGTAGTTTCCATAGCGGATTAGTGCTAAATAGCAATAACGTGGTAAGTAATTGTAATTTACTCAATGCTTCTTCTGTTTATGTAAATGTTGAAGTAGGTTCTGGTAATGGTTGGAATATATCAGGAAATAGCTGTTATATTAACCTACCAGTAATTACAGCTAATCCTTTACCAATTAGGTTCAATGGTGGCATTCTTTCTGAAGGGCATACTGTAAACAATAATATAATTGGTGGTACGGCCGCAAACGGAGGAGGTGGAGCCTGGACTAGTAATGTGCAAGCCGCTTGGAACATGATACAACTGAATGTAGGTAATAACATAACCAGTACTGTAAATGGAAACAGAATAGTAAACATAAACTTTGCTCAATTGGCCTCAGGAACAGCATGGAATGGCGTAATAGTTGCAGGCGGTAGAACCAATATTACCAATAACATAATTGGTGACTCTACCAACCTAACTTCTATACAACTAGCCCCTCCTACTACCCACAATGCTATAGCTATTACAGCTGCGGTTAACGTGGCTACTACAATAAGTGGAAACAGAATAGCTGGTCTATTTTTAAATAACCCAGGTAATCCTATTGCTTTCAATGGTATTACCGTAGCTGGCGGTATTACTACAATAGCCAATAATATAATTGGGGCAGCTACTATTGCCAATAGCATAGTATGCAATGGTAGTAGCACTGTACGTGGTATTAGTGTTAGCACACCTGCCAATGTTGACCCAGGCATTATTATAAGTAATAATACCATTGCCAACATGAGTGGCACAGGCACTCAAAATACGGTAAGTGTGGGGGGTATTTTACAAGGAGGATCTACCGTAAGTGTTATTACTGGCAATAGAGTTTATAATTTAAGCACCTCTTCAAGTAATACTTCTTTGAGCAGTGCACCAGCAGCTTTTGGTATTTCATTGGCTGCAAGTACCAACTTTGGGCCTATTATAGCCAATAATACTGTATATAATATAGGTGCCAACAACAATACTGCTACGCTTACACATGCCATGGGTATTGTTATTCAAAGTGCCAATAGTGCGCGTGTAAACAATAATAGAGTGTATGATATTAGAAACTTGAGTACGGCTACTTCTATCAATCCAATGGCAACAGGCAGCGGAATTGTTGCATTTGGTATTACCAATGCTATTGATATTTTTAACAACCAAATAACTTTAGGCAATGCACAAACCAATAATACCCAATACAACGGTATTTGGCAAAATACATCTGGCGGTTTCGATATTAATTGCTATTACAATAGTGTGTTGATAACTGGAAACAATGCAGCTGGAAGTTTAGCTTCTTATGCATTTCACCGAGGAGCTAATTCAGCCAGTGAGGTTACTTCTGGTACCCGACTTATAAACAATGCGCTCTTAAACAACCGTACAGGTGGTACTGCTAAGAACTATGCCATTGCCAATGAAATTTCGGGAATACCTACTGGAAGTGGTTGGTTAAGTATAAATTACAATATGCTCGCTTCTACTTCCGCCAATACCATTGGCTTATGGGGTTCTACAGATATGAATATTAGCAACTGGAGACTTAGCAGTTTAAGAGACGCTAACTCTTGGGCCGATTTAAGTGCCAATGTTAATCCAAACGCTTTATTTGCCGATGTGGCTAACGGAAACTTAAATGTAGTAACTACTGTATCTCAAAACTGGTACTTAAATGGCAAAGGAATTGCTGGTGGTACTTCTGCAAATATTAATACTGACTTTGCGGGTAATACCCGTGGTACTACATTAGGTATAGGAACCGATATTGGAGCTACTGAGTTTACCACTTCAGCTATACCGCCTGCGGTTACTGTAAGCGGAGTACCTACACTTAACGGAACTAGTACCATAAGTTTTGCAAATAGAGACTTACTTACTATTAACTGGGGTAACACAGGCACCGTACCTTCAAGTATTACTGGAGCATACTACAGTGGCACTAACCCTCCAGCCACTTTACCAAGTACTCGTTTCTTAAATGCCTATTTAGCTCTTAGTGCAACAGGTGGTAGTGCATACAGCTACACTTCTACCTTTAATTACGATCCCGCTTTACTTGGCACAGTGCTTTCTGAAAGTGTTTTAAGAGGTGCTACTTATAATGGCACTTTCTGGAGCGGATACCCAAGTTCAACAGTAAATACTTCTGCTAAAACCATAAGTATACCAACTATTACCAATAGTTTAGGTTTATTTACAGGTACTGATGCTAATGCCCCTTTACCAGTTCAATTAATTCGATTTACGGCTATTAAAATGAATAAAGATGTAACTCTTAATTGGACAACTGTTTCTGAATTGAATAATAAAGGTTTTGAAATTCAAAGTAGTGTTGATGGATATAATTATCATGCAATTGGTTTTGTGAAAGGCATGAATAATAGTAATACATTGAAAAATTATAATTTTATTGATTACAATCCATTTCAAAAAAGTGAAAATAATATCATTTATTATCGCTTGAAGCAAATTGATTTCGATGGTAAATTCAATTATTCAAAAGTTGTTAGTGTAAGTAATTCTAACAATGACGATAATCAATTTGAAGTTTTTCCAAATCCATTTAATCAAAGCTTTACAGTATTATTTAATAACGAAAACGCTAACCCAGCAGTTGTAGAAATCATTGACATACAAGGTAAAATAATAGCAACTCGAAAAATTGAAACTATTAATGGACTGAATTCATATTCTATGGATGATTTAGCAAATTTAAATGCAGGTATTTATTTTGTGAAATTAACTGTCAACGAGCAAACATTCATACAAAAACTGGTTAAATATTAATCTGTTTTTTTAATTAGAGCAAAGCTATCTCAAATTCATTTTGAGGTAGCTTTGTTATTTGTAATGAACAGTTGAAATAAAATTTATACGAACTAAAAAGTTTTTAAATGATAAAGCTTGGTTATTAACCAAAATGTGCCTTATCAAAATTGATTTTAAACTAAAAATGCTTTTTGTAGTAATAAATTTTCCTTTGTTTAACTAAATTTATTTGAAATATTAGAATATTTGTAAAAAGCTACTATTCAAAAAATGCCTCCCAATTTTTTATTCAAGTAAAAAAGGTTGTTTGTGTTATTAGAAAAAATAAAATCTTAAAAGTATTCTACCTCAATTTAAAAGTATTTTATATTTTTTTGATTTTTTTTTCTTCAAGTGTTTGTTATTGTAAACATTATAATATACTTTTGCCGTCCCTAAAAAAAAGAATAAAGCTGTGGATTCATTGAGTTACAAAACAATTTCGGCAAACAAAGCTACCGTTAACAAAGACTGGTATGTATTTGACGCTGAGGGACAAACGGTAGGCCGTTTCTCTACAAAATTAGCAAATATGTTGCGTGGAAAGAATAAAACTAACTTTACACCAAATGTTGATTGCGGAGATAATATTATAGTTATTAATGCTAGTAAAGTTCGTTTTACTGGTAACAAACTAAACGATAAAGAATACAAATTCTACTCTGGACATCCAGGTGGATTGAGAACTGAAACTGCTAAGCAGTTACTAGTTCGTAGACCAACTTATGTAGTAGAACATGCAATTAAAGGTATGTTGCCTAAAAACAAATTAGGTGCGGAATTATTCCGTAACTTATATGTTTACGAAGGTGCTGAACATCCGCATGCTGCTCAACAACCAAAAGATCTTAAATTTTAAAAATGGAAGTGAATAACGCACTAGGAAGAAGAAAAACTGCTGTTGCTCGAGTGTACCTATCAGTAGGAACGGGCAATGTAACGGTAAACGGTAAAGATGTTAAAGAATACTTTCCTTCAATTGTAATGCAAAATGCTGCCTTGAAACCATTCGAGGTTACCAACACTGTTGGTCAGTATGATGTTAAAGTACATGTGAACGGTGGTGGAACATCAGGCCAATCCGAAGCAGTTAGTTTAGGAATTACAAGAGCGCTTGTAAAATTCGATGCTGAACTGAAACCTGCTTTAAAAGCAGTTGGTTTAACAACACGTGATCCAAGAATGGTTGAACGTAAAAAACCAGGTCAGAAAAAAGCTCGTAAGCGTTTCCAATTTGTTAAACGTTAATCAAAAGGTACACAAAAAATGGCAAAAATTACTCAAGAAGAATTATTGGAGGCTGGTGTACACTTTGGTCACCTTACTCGTAAGTGGAGCCCTAAAATGGCACCGTATATTTTCATGGAAAAGAACGGTATTCACTTAATAGATTTAAATAAAACCGCAGTTAAATTAGAAGAAGCTGCTCATGCTTTAAAAAATATTATCCGTTCTGGTCGCAAAGTAATGTTTGTGGCTACTAAAAAACAGGCTAAAGAAATTATTGAAGCAGAAGCAAAACGCGTTAACATGCCTTATGTAACTGAGCGTTGGTTAGGTGGAATGTTAACTAACTTCCAAACTGTACGTAAATCTATCAAAAAAATGCAAACCATTGAAAAAATGGGTATTGATGGTACTTATACCAACATCAATAAAAAAGAGCGTTTAATGTTAGATAGAGAAAAAGAAAAATTAAACCGTTTAGTTGGTGGTATTGCTGATATGAACCGTACTCCTGCTGCATTAATTATTGTTGATGCAAAAAGAGAACACTTAGCAGTAGCTGAAGCTATCCGTTTAAATATTCCTACATTTGCTTTAGTTGATACCAATACAGATCCAAACAATATTGATTATCCAATTCCTGCTAATGATGATGCAGCTAAATCAATCGCTTTAATTACAAAATACTTAACCGATGCAATCGTTGAAGGTATGGCTGAACGCAAAAGCGATAAAGAAAAAGAAAGTGATAAAGAAACAGTAGCAGTTGAAGCAACAACAGAAGCTTAATTTTATTACACTTTTATAACAAAATATAGGGAAAAGAGAATTTGAATTTAGGTTCAAATTCTCTTTTTTACAAAATGGAAATAGCTAATTTTTTACTTTTAAATAATATTTCCTCAATTTTTAGAAAACATAAATAATTAAATAAAAAAATAATATGTCGATTACAGCAGCAGATGTAAACAAATTGCGCCAAATGACTGGTGCAGGTATGATGGATTGTAAAAAAGCTTTAACTGAAACTAATGGTGATTTTGAAGCAGCAGTTGATTTTTTACGTAAAAAAGGAGCTAAAGTTTCTGCAGCTCGCGCAGATAGAGATGCTAAAGAAGGTGCAGTTATTGCTAAAACTTCTTCAAATAATAAATTAGGAGTTATTATTCAATTAACTTGCGAAACCGATTTCGTTGCTAAAAACGAAGATTTCGTTGCTTTTGCTAATCAAATTGCTGATTTAGCGTTAGCTAATAAATGTGCTGATGTTGATGCTTTAAAAGCTATTACAATTGATGGTTTGCCATTATCAGAAAAATTGATTGAACAAGTTGGTAAAATTGGTGAAAAAATTGATGTTATCAATTACGTAATCATGGAAGGCGATAATATTGTTCCTTACATCCACGGTGCAAATCGTTTAGGTGTGTTGGTATCATTAAACAATGCACCTAGCGAAGCTAGTTTAGCAGCAGGTAAAGATGTTGCAATGCAAATTGCAGCTATGAACCCAATTGCAGTTGATAAAGATGGTGTTGATGCTTCTATTGTAGAACGTGAAATCCAAATTGGTAAAGAACAAGCAGCAGCTGAGGGTAAACCAGAAGCTATGTTAGAAAAAATTGCTCAAGGTAAATTAAGTAAATTCTACAAAGAAAATACTTTATTAAACCAAGAGTTTGTTAAAGATAGTTCAAAAACCATCTCTCAAATGTTAGATGGTGTAGAAAAAGGTTTAACAGTTAACGCTTTCAAGCGCGTTGCACTTGGTTAATAAAATCTTTAAAAGTCCCTCAAAAGGGACTTTTTTTTTGTGCTATTATTGCAACAATAAATAATTGTTAATTTTTAAAAACAACTAAAATGAAATACAAACGCGTACTCCTAAAATTAAGTGGTGAAGCCTTAATGGGCGATCAACAATATGGTATTGATCCTAAAATACTTGAGCAGTATGCTCGCGAAGTAAAACGTGTAGTAGAAATGGGCGTGGAGGTAGCTGTTGTAATTGGTGGTGGTAATATTTTTAGAGGTGTTCAAGGTGTATCGGGCGGAATTGTAGATAGAGCGCAAGGCGATTACATGGGTATGTTGGCTACAGTTATTAATGCCATGGCTTTACAAGGTGCTTTTGAAAAATATGGCTTAAAAACACGTTTACTTTCTGCTATTAAAATGGAGCAAATAAGTGAGCCTTTTATTCGTAGAAGGGCCATTAGGCACTTAGAAAAAGGCCGTGTGGTTATTTTTGGTGCAGGTACTGGTAATCCATATTTCACTACCGATTCAGCAGCATCGTTAAGAGCTGTAGAAGTTGGTGCTGAATTGGTTTTAAAAGGAACCCGTGTTGATGGTATTTATACTGCCGATCCTGAAAAAGATAAAAATGCAACTCGCTTTGAAACAATTAGTTATCAAGAAGTGTACGAGCGTGGTTTAAATGTAATGGATATGACTGCTATTACACTTTGCCAAGAAAATAAGTTAGCAATTGTAGTTTTTGATATGAATAAAGAAGGAAATTTCTTGAAAGTATGCGAAGGAGATAATTCAGTGGGAACGTTAGTTTGCTAAATTTATTTCTAAAAGAAAATTATGTATTCGCAGCTTTTATCTGATTTACAAAATGGAAATAAACGTGCTTTGGCCCGTGCCATTTCATTGGTAGAAAACGATAGCCAAGGTTACGAATCGTTATTAGAAAATTTAGATTTTAATAAAAAAGTACCTTTAATTGGTATAACTGGTCCTCCAGGGGCAGGTAAAAGTACTTTAATAAATGCTTTTGCAAAACATTTATTAGATCAAAATAAAAAGGTAGCCATTATTGCTATTGATCCAAGTTCTCCTTTTAATAAAGGTTCATTAATGGGCGATAGACTACGTATGAGCGAACACTTTTTAAATCCAAATATTTTTATTAGAAGCATGGCCAGCCGAGGAAGTTTGGGTGGCCTTGCTCCTAAAATTTTTGAAGTAGCCGATTTAATTCGTGCTGCGCAATTTGATTATGTTATTATAGAAACTGTAGGAGTAGGGCAAAGCGAGGTAGAAATAGCAAGTTTAGCCGACACAACAGTACTTGTTTTAGTTCCAGAAGCTGGCGATGATATACAAACTATTAAAAGTGGTGTAATGGAAATTGCCGATGTTTATGTGTTGAACAAATCGGATAGGAGTGGAGCAGATACATTTTATAAAAATCTTTGTGCCTTAACTCATAGTCATGCCTCGGAAAATTGGGAAAGTCCTGTAGTAAAAACTGTAGCACATAAATACGAAGGCTTGCAAAATTTGCAGGATGCTATTGAAAAGCATCAAGCAGCAAATAATTTATCAAATAAAAAGAATTTACTTTTAGCTGAAAAAGCTATCATGTTAATTAAGAATCAACGAGTTAAAGATATTGTATTCGAAAATATTTTTAATGATTTAAAGGAAATTAGCAATCAGCAAAACTTTAATATCTATCGCTATGTTAAAAAATATACAACATAGTTTTATTAAATGAATATAGCAATTATAAGTGGTTCAGCTAGAGCCAATAACAACACTTTAAGAGTAGCCAAAGCAATTAGGCTATACCTTGAAAGTAACCAACATGAAGCCGATATTGTAGACTTTACCTATTACGATTTACCTTTAATCAATCAAGGAACCATTAACAGCGCAAGTCTTTCATCTTTTCAAAACAATTTAATAACTAAATGGCGTAATGCCGATTTGGTTATTACTATTTCGCCCGAATACAATTGGAGTTCTACACCCGAATTATTGAATATGTACAATGCATTAGGTGTGCGCGATTTTATAGACTTGTTCAATGAAAAAACTTTTGCATTTGTTGGTGTTTCAACTGGTAAAGGAGGAAAAATGCCTTGTTTACAGTTAATTCAAGTGGTTGGAAAATTAGTTAGTTTTAGCAATAGCCAATCATTTATTTCTCCTAAAATTTTCGAATCGCATTTCACTAAAGAAGTATTAGATGAAAATGGAATATCTCAAAGTAATGTAATTTTTGATAAAGGACTATCAGATTTTATTGACTATAACTTAAAAGTAGCCGAAAGGTGGAGAAAATAGGGATTCATTTAAAGTATATTTTCTAATAATATATTTTTCAATAGCATAATTTCAGTTTACTACAAATAAAAAAATCCGAACCATTTACATGATTCGGATTTTTTTATTTGTAGTAATATTATTTTCTACCTTTTTTAGTTTGGCTGCCTAATCTATCCATTACGCAACGGAAACCAATTGTAGCAGTTGCTTGTTCTTGGTCTAAATATCTGCGTGTACCTGGACTTAAGTAGTAAGCTCTATCATTCCAGCTACCACCTTTATATACTCTTGCAGCGTTATCAATTAATGAAGTTACACCGTATTCATATTTTTGATCGATATCACCATTGTAGTTTAACTCATCTTTGAAGCCAATATTATCAGCCTTTTTATAGTTACGTCTTTTAATATTTTCAGCCTCAGTTACATCTCTGTAAATAATTCTACCCATACTATCTTTTTCAGTTACATTACCATCAGCATCTCTAACTTGAGTTTGATAAACACTACCTCTAAATGCGTTAAGGCCTTCGTTATCTTCCAACGATAAAGGACGATAAACATCCATAACCCATTCGCTTACATTTCCTGCCATATGGTATAAACCAAAATCGTTAGGAATATAGAATTGGTCTTTAACTGCTGAAGTATAAGATGAATTATCATTTAAATTACCAGCAATACCTTTGTAATCACCACGCCCTCTTACATAGTTAGCATACATTCTTCCACGAGTTTTCTCAGCATCGTTTCTACGTAAAGTTAAACCAGCCCAAGGATAAACTTTTCTTGAATCAACATTTTCATTGTAAGATGCAGTTCTGTAAGCCACACTTGCGTATTCCCATTCAGCTTCTGTTGGTAAACGGTAAATTGGTAATAAAATACCATCTTCCATTTTAACATCACGTTTTTTTCCACCAGGAGTATAGTCTCTTAATTGTTTTTTGATATCAACAGTTGTTAAACCTAACAAATAAGCTTCTGTATTGAATGTTTCTTCGTTTTGTTTGTTAAGGTTACTGTTTTTCATTAAACCTTCTCTAATCATGATCATTTCATTCACACGATCACTTCTCCATTTACAGAATTCAGCAGCTTGTAACCAATTTACTCCAACAACAGGGTAATCGCGGTAAGCAGGATAACGTAAATAGTAATTAACCATTGGTTCGTTGTAGGAAAGTTTATTTCTCCAAACCAAAGTATCAGGCAATGCTTTTTGAGCAATAATTGGATTTTCAGCACTATATGCTCTATTTAACCAATAAACATACTCTAAATATTGTAAGTTAGTTACTTCAGTTTCATCCATATAGAAACTGTTCACTGTCATACGTCTTTTTAAGTTATTTCTATCATAGGTCACATCTTGTTCTGATGCACCCATAACAAAAGTACCACCTTCAATAAACACTAAACCTGGTCCAGTTTCTTGTTCTTTAAACTTGTGCTTTTCAAATCCTCCCCATTTGGAGTCATTATATTTCCAGCCAGTAGTGCTTGATTTTTGTGTACATGCCGAAAACAGCATAGTTGCTGTAAATGATGCAAACAATAATTGATTTACTAATTTCATGGTCGTAGTTAATTACTTTAAAGTTTCCAAATATAACGAAAATTGACAATTAAGTGTATAAAATTACTTTTTTTTTCAAAAAGTTTTTATTTGCTGAAAATGAATATGATTGATTACAAATCGGGACATCTAATTGGTTTTCCTGTTCTTTGTCTTGAACGTTGTGGAGTGTTAATATCAAAACCTAAACTTAGTTCATGACTACCAACTGTTGCAGTTCTGGCGTTCGAAATAGTTAAATCATAACTATAGCCAATTCGAAAATTTTTAAATCGTAAACCTGCTAATAAAATTACAGCATCAGCATTTCTGCTAGTTTGCCTATACCAAAAGCCTACAGTTAAAGCTTGCTTTTTTATATATGTTCCTACATTTACTTGATAAAAATCGCGTTGGTTCATAAATAAAATATTAGGCGAAAGGTAAACCCTATTAGCTTCAAAACGTGCACGAGTTAAACTAATGTTTGCCCCCATGTGCGCGGTATATCTTCTTGGTAAAATAAAAGCTTGTCCAGTATTATCGGTTAAAATAAATGATTGATTAGGTTCTGTTAAATTATTTACAGCAAAACCTGCATAAAAATATTCGCTATATACTAGTGCTCCTGTTGAAAAATTTGGGAATGTACGTTGTTCTTGCCCTGCAATTTCGGCTGTGGCACGAACTTTACCTTCAATAGGATCTAGTTGATCTCCAAAAGTAAATTTGTTAAAATCGTAAGAGCGTTGACGAATTTCGGCTAAAATACCAAAATTGGCATTCCAGTTTCTATTTATTTGTAAGTTATAGGCATACACTCCGCCAAAATTAGTAGTAGTTAAATAGCCATCTCCAGCTTGATCGGCCGAAACTAATAAACCCAAGCCACTTTGCATATTGGGCACATAAGCATCTAAAGAAGCTACAACTGTTCTATAAGTTTTATTTAAACCGGTGTATTGATTTCGGGCATTTGCCGAAAATCTAATTTTTTTTGCAGCACCTGCAAACGCGGGATTGGTATAAATTGGTGAAGCATAGAACTGACTTAACTGCGGATCTTGTGCTGAAGCACTTATTAGAACCAATGTTAATAGGGTACTAAAAAGCAGTTTTATCAATGTAGTTTTCATGTTTCAAATATATTAAAAGTCAGGACAAGTCATTGGCCTTGGATTTCTTCTTCTAACTTTTTTACGTAATTCAAACGCGAGCGAAACCTCGTATGAATTTGGGGCACCGGCACCTAAAGTTGATACAGTTCCATCGTACGAAAAGCCAATTTTCACTTTTTCGGTTCTTAAGCCAACTATAGCAATTATCGACTCGGTGTTTGCAGCCGTTTGGCGAACATATAAGCCACCAACCAACGAACCTTTACTAATATACATACCAAGATTTAACTGCCAGAACGGTTTTCCAGCGAACCCTTGTTGCATATAAATTACATTTGGATATAAGTATGATGAACGGCCTTTTACTTTACTTTCAACCAAAGGGTAAATGGCACCAACATGCCCTGTGTAACGTCTGTAAATTGGAGCTACAACTGCTGGATTGGTAATGGCAAACGATTGGTCTGGTTCAAAAATATTGTGAGTTGACAATCCAAAATAAAAGTTTTTACTGTAGCCTAAGAAACCTGCTGCAAAATTAGTTATATTAGCTTTTCCTTCGGTAGGTAAACCTGGCTCTGCGTCAGATGGACTAGTAAATCCATTTATTCCTAATTGAGAACGCCACAAAAATTTACTAAAGTCAACAGTTTTTTGCATATAACCTGCTTGTAAAGCCAAGCGAATACTGAATTTTCGGCTTACTGGAATTAAATAAGCATAAGCCACATTTAAACCTACTGTACGTAAAGTACCTGTACCTTGTTCATCGTAATGGGCTTGTATACCTAAGCCACCGTTAATTGCTTCAAAATGCTCATCGTAACTAGCATTTACGGTAGTGAATGAACCAGAAACCGAAGGCCATTGATTACGTGAATTTAAAACCAAACGACCAACTGTGCTCGATCCTGCAAACGCAGGATTAGTGTAAACCGGACTTGCATAAAACTGCGAAAATTGTGGATCCTGAGCATATGCTCGCACACTTATTAACAGCGGTAATATGTATGTAAGTAATCTGCACAGTGCAGCTTTTGTAAATGTCATCGTTCTATAGTTTGTCTTTTGTAAAATAAAAGTTATTTAATAAAATATATAAAGCTTAAAATACTTTTTTAGTATGTTTGTTCGTTGTTTTTCTAGAACAACAATTTTTCAATTATAATTAATTTCAAATTTTTTATGCAATTTTTATTCATGCAAATCAAAAAAAATATTAAATCAATCATTCTATTAGTAGCTTTAGTGTTTGTAAATCATGTGTTTGCGTATAAAATTAAAAATTTTGTCAAAATTGACTGGAAGACCCCAAAATTGACAAAAAGTGGCGAAATGCAGTCTTTTTTCACCAATTCGGTTTTTAAAAACCAATTTGGACTGCTTCCTTTTTACCAAAAAAAAGTTGGAAAAAGTGGAACACAAATTTTGAATGTGAAAATTTTTGATGAAGTTTATGAAGAAGAAAAAACGGAAAATAGTGCATTAAAAAATGTATCAAATAATGCTATTGAAATCAATACTGAAATAGCTTATGAACAAAGGCAATCGTTTTTGTTTATAAGCTTTGTACCTTATATTAAACAAGGTAATTCATTAAAAAGATTGATTTCATGTAATATAGAAATTGAAACCAACGATGTGTTTGAATTGCCAAAAAGTTTAGGAAAAAAAGACTTTGCCAATAATTCGGTATTAGCACAAGGCAGTTGGTATAAAATTGCCACTTTAAATAATTCTGTACATAGAATTGATTATACATTTTTAAAAGAATTAGGTATTAATGTGGATGCAATTGACCCACGAAATATAAAAATTTATGGAAATGGTGCAGGTATGTTGCCAGAAAAAATTGCTAAATTTAGATACGATGATTTGCAAGAAAATGCCATTTTTGTTCAAGGTGAAAGCGATGGTAAGTTTAATACCAATGATTTTATTTTGTTTTATGGGCAAGGCCAAAAAGAAGTTTGGACATATAACAGCACAAATAAAGTGTATAACAATAATCCAAATTTATATTCCGACACCACTTATTACTATATAACAGTTGGTAATTCGGCTGGAAAACGCATTGCAAATGTAGCTTCGGCAAGCGGTGCCAATAATACTTCTACTTCTTACGATGCATTGGTGCACCACGAAGAGGATATAGTTAATTTTGTAAAAACAGGTAGAAATTGGTATGGTGAAGATTTTAACCGTCAACCACAACGAACTTTTACCGATATTATTAATGATTTAGATACAAGCGCATCCATTTTATTTCAATCAAATATTGCAGGAAGATCTTCGCAAAATAATAGTTTTGATGTATCTATAAACGGAAATTTTGTAATGAACCAACTTTGTTCGGGGTTAACATTAACTTACGATGGTGTATTTGCAGACTTAAATTTTAAGCAAGCTTCTCTAAAATCTAGATCAAATAGGTTAGATATTTCCTATTCGTATAACGGGCCAATAGCACAAGGAGCTAATGGTTGGTTAGATTTTTACACCATTAATGCCCGTGCATTTTTACGTAATAATGGAAAACCCATTTTATTCAGTGATAAAAACAGTGTGGATGCTGGAAAAATTACCGAATTTAAATTAACAACTTCGCGTTCTTTAACCATTTGGGATGTTACAAATCCTACTCAAGTATTTGCAATTCAAACCAATTTTGATGCAACCAATAGATTAAGTTCATTTGCAGTAAACACTGATAGTTTAAGATGGTTTGTGGCTTTTGATGGAACTAATTTTATAAAACCAATTAGTTTTGGAAAAATAGCCAATCAAAATATTCATGGATTGGCTGCTGCTCATGGTATTATTATTACTCATCCTGATTTTTTAACCGAAGCCAACAAGTTAGCGGCTTATCACACTCAAAAAAATGGATTGAAAATCCATGTGTTAAATATAACCGATATTTATAATGAATTTAGTTCGGGAAGTCAGGATATTACTGCTATTAGAGATATGTTGCGTATGTTTTATAAAAAATATACTGCTACCAACGATAAATTGAAATACGTTACCTTAATGGGCCGCGCTAGTTACGATTACAAAGGCAATTTAAGTAAAACACAAACTGGTTTTATTAATACCAATTATATTCCAACTTATGAGCAGTTTTATAGTGCTCATCCTCAATCGTATTGTACCGATGATTTTTTTGTTTGTTTGGACGATAATGAAGGTAATTTTTTAGAAAATCCCAATACAAACGATTTAATGGATTTAGGTATTGGGCGTTTTCCAATCGAAAATATTGACCAAGCCAAAGCTGTAGTTGATAAAGTTATCCATTACGAAACCAAAAGTAGTTATGGTGATTGGCGCAATAAACTTACTTTTATTACTGATGATGAATGGACAGAGTATGCAATTGATTTTAACCAAGCTGCTGAAAGTTTTGCAAATATTTATATAAAGCCATTTAAAAAGTTTAATATCAATAAAATTTATAGCAATGCTTACGAACCTTTGGCCACTGCCGGTGGAAAAAGATTTCCTCAGGTTAATACTGCCATTACCAATTCGGTAAATAAAGGTAGTTTAATTATTAATTATATTGGCCACGGTGGCGAAGTAGGTTGGAGTGCACGTAGAATTTTAAATGTAGATGAAATTAATGCTTGGAACGGTAAGGATAATATGCCTTTGTTAATGACCGCAACCTGCGAGTTTAGTAGATTTGATGACCCTGATAGATTAGCCGCAGGTGAATTGGCTATGGTTAATCCCAACGGAGGGCCAATTGCTTTATTTACCACAGTTAGATTAGTTTACGCTAGTGCTAATGATGAATTAAATAGAATTTTTAATAGCCAAATAGGATTGGACTCAAATGCCATTATGAACCCAAAAACTTTTGGGCAAATATTAATGCAAACCAAAAATTTATTTCCAAATGAAAATACAAGAAACTTTACGCTACTTGGAGATCCAATGCTGCAATTGGCTTTGCCAAAATATACTGTAAAAACTGCTTCTATTAACAATAAACCAATAACTACTTTTACCGATACTTTAAAAGCCTTGAGCAAAGTAACCGTTACCGGCCAAGTTTTAGATGAAAACAATAATTTAATGACTGGTTTTAATGGCATTGTTTACCCAACTGTGTTTGATAAAGAATCGGAATACCCAATTGTAGATAATGAAAAGCCAATTAGTATCAATAGTTTTAAACTACAAAATAATATTATTTATAAAGGTTCGGCTACGGTAACCAATGGTTTATTTACGTTTAGTTTTATAGTTCCAAAAGATATTGATTACCAATATGGTTATGGTAAAATTAGTTATTATGCCAATAACGATACAGTAGATGCAAGTGGATATGAAGGTAAAGCTTTAATTGGCGGTACTTCCGATTCTGTTTTTGTAGATAATAAAGGCCCAGAAATTAAATTGTACATGAACGATGAGAAGTTTGTAAACGGAGGTTTGGTGCCTGAAAATTCGTTATTTATAGCTAAAATTTATGATGAAAATGGTATAAATACTACCAGTAGAGGAGTTGGTAGAGATTTGAATGCAGTAATGAATAATCAAAATACCAATACCATTATTATGAACGATTTTTACCGTTCTGCATTAAATACTTATCAGTTTGGAACTGTAAACTATAATTACAAATCATTACCCTTAGGTATTAATAAAATTAAGTTTCAAGCGTACGATATTTTTAACAATATTGGCGAAGCCGAAATTGAATTTTTGGTAGCTAACGATAGTAAAGTTGCGCTTCAAAATGTGCTCAATTACCCAAATCCATTTACTACAAAAACTATTTTTCAATTTGACCATAATAAGGCTGGCCAAGATATGCAAGTATTGGTTCAAATATTTACAGTTAGTGGTAAGTTGGTAAAATCTATTCAAAAAGATGTGTTGGCCGCTACCAGCCGTTTTGATGGAATAGAGTGGGATGGAAAAGATGATTATGGCGATGCAATAGGCAAAGGAGTTTATATTTATAAGGTAAAAGTGAAGGCACAAGGCAAAACCGATGAGGCTTTTCAAAAATTGGTAATATTGAACTAAAAAAAATAAAACTATTTTGAATGAACAATATTTATATATTTGAAATATAAAAAATAATGGAAAAAATTAAATATTACGTA
This sequence comes from Bacteroidota bacterium, assembly GCA_027484685.1. Taxonomy (GTDB): domain Bacteria; phylum Bacteroidota; class Bacteroidia; order UKL13-3; family UKL13-3; genus JAAFJM01. The sequence goes on along the minus strand of JAIXSO010000024.1, from coordinate 9,127 downwards.
GAAAAAAATGTGTTTGGAGTTTGCACATACCTTGGCGAACGCTTTGGTATTAGCTCAAATATTATACGTATGTATTTTATTTATACTTCATTCATTACTGCAGCATCACCTGTATTGGTGTACTTAATTTTAGCATTTTGGTTAAATATTAAAAAGTACATTAACCCAAAACGCAAAAACACTTGGGAATTATAATTTAAACTTATTTTATACATTTTTTTTGTTTTTTTGTTAAATGAATAAACCTCGTTTAATTTTCATTTTTTTATCAATATACATTGTTGCTGCGTTTGGTTGGTGGGGTTACGCTCATTTTAGAAATTCAAAAACTATTAATGATTTAGAAATTGAAAACAGTAAGTTACGAACTGCTGCTGATGAAATTTTGTGTTACAAAGCCTCAACAGATATAGGCGAAGAGTTAAAAGAAGATAATTTTTTGGATACTATCCAAATGCAAAATTATTTTAAAGAAAAATACAATACTTTAGAATTGGTTTTTATTGATACTGTTAATCCCTTTAATGGTTATTTGATTAGGCCCAAAGAGGAAGCTTACAATAAGTTAGAACGAGAAACAAATATTTCAAATGCCAAACTTTCACGCAAAAAATGGATGTATGCTGGCGAAGGATTGGTAATGATTGGCTTATTGATTTGGGGCATTTTATGGGTTTATAAAACCTTTGAAAAAAGTATTGCTTTAAACCAACAACAAAATAATTTTTTATTATCTATTACTCATGAACTTAAAACACCAATTGCATCTGTAAAGCTATATTTAGAAACACTTTTAAAACGCGATTTAGATAGAGAGCAACAGAAATCAATTTTGCAAAACTCAATTAATGATACCAATAGATTAAGAACTTTGGTGGATAATTTATTGCTTTCGGCCCAATTAGAAACTAATCATTATGAGCCACTTATGGCTAAAGTTAATTTAAGCGAGTTGGTTAATCAAGTAGTTGATGCATATGCCAAACCAAGAAACCTAGAAAATAGATTAATTAAAAATATAGAGCAAGAAGTGTACATTACTGGAGACGCGTTTGCCCTAGAAAGCATCATCATTAATCTTTTAAGTAATGCCGAAAAATATTCTGACCAAAACATTACAATTCTTTTAAAAAGCGATAATAAGCAAGCTGTACTAAGTATTTTAGATTTAGGTATAGGCATTGCCGATGCCGATAAACAAAGGCTTTTCGACAAGTTTTACAGGGTTGGAAAAGAGCAAACACGTAAAACAAAAGGAACAGGTTTAGGGCTATTTATTGTTAAAAAGTTGGTTAAATTTCACCATGCAACCATTGAAGTGAAAAATAATCATCCTAATGGAACCAACTTTGAGGTTAGTTTTATCGTCTAACTATTTATCAAAAACTAAAACCAATTTTTATGAACAATATTTTACTCGTTGAAGATGAAGAAAATCTTCAACATGCACTTAAATTAAATTTAGAATTAGAAAATTATCACGTTGTAGCAGTTGGTGACGGTAAAAAGGCAATTGAGGCCTTTAGAGAACGTAAGTTCGATTTAGTAGTACTCGATATTATGTTGCCCGAAATGGATGGCTATATGGTTTGCGAAAACATTAGATTACACGATCAAAATATTCCAATTCTTTTCCTTTCGGCTAAAAATACACCGGCAGAACGCGTGGAAGGTTTGAAAAAAGGTGGTGATGATTATTTAACCAAACCTTTTGATTTAGAAGAATTGTTATTACGCATAAAGAAGTTATTAGAAAAACGTGATAAAATAAAAGCTTTAGACAAAGCCTTACCAAATATTTTTCATTTTGGCAACTTTTGGATTAACTTTGATAGTCATCAAGCACAAGGTATTGATGGAATTATAGAATTAACCAAAAAAGAAACTTTGTTGCTTAAATTACTTATTGAAAATAAAAATACGGTAGTTAGTCGAGAACATATTTTAAAAGTAGTTTGGGATTACAATGTTATACCAAATACGCGCACAGTTGATAATTTTATGCTGAGTTTACGAAAATATTTTGAAGCAGATCCTAAAAATCCGGTTTTCTTACACTCGTCAAGAGGTATAGGATACAAATTTGTAGATCAAATGGTAGTAAATGCTTCATAACTTAAAAGCCAACCTCTAAAAGGTTGGTTTTTTTATTTTACACTAAGCTAAAATAGCTATTGGTTAATTGTTTACATGCAACAGAAAATATATCAATAAAATAATTAAAATTAATAAAAACAAAAGGATAACATTTGTACTTTAAAAAGTATAAAGTATTTAATTAAATGAAAATAGGAATTGTGTGTTATCCAACCTATGGAGGCAGTGGGGTAGTGGCTACAGAATTAGGAAAAGCTTTAGCGCAAAGAGGTCATCAGGTACATTTTATAGCATACAAACAACCTGCTAGGCTCGACTCTTTTATGAGTAATATATTTTATCACGAAGTAAATGTAAGCACTTATCCATTATTTGATTTTCCTCCCTACGAAACTTCGTTGGCAAGCACTTTGGTGGATGTGGTTAAGTTTGAAAAACTAGATTTATTACATGTTCATTATGCCATTCCACATGCATCGGCAGCTATTATGGCTAAACATATTTTAGCTACAGAAGGAATTAATATTCCGGTAATTACTACTTTGCATGGCACTGATATAACTTTGGTGGGTAAAGATGCTGCTTTTGAGCCAGTTGTAACTTATTCAATCAATCAATCGGATGCTGTAACTGCTGTTTCCGATTTTTTAAAACAAGATACTTACCGACATTTTAAAACAAAAAAACACATTGAAGTTATACCAAACTTTATAGATGTAACACGTTTTCAAAAACAATCAAAAGAACATTTTAAAAAGGCTATTGCTCCGCAAAATGAAAAATTAATTGTGCATACTTCTAACTTTAGAAAAGTAAAAAGAGTAGAAGATGTAATAAAAATATTTGGACAAATTAGGGCGAAAATACCCGCAAAATTATTGTTAGTTGGCGATGGGCCAGAAAGACACAATGCAGAAATGCTTTGCAGAGAATTAAATTTATGCGACAGCACATTGTTTTTAGGTAAACAAAATCCGGTAGAGGAAATTTTAAGTGTGTGCGATTTATTTTTAATGCCATCGGAAACCGAAAGTTTTGGTTTGGCAGCATTAGAAGCTATGGCTTGCGAAGTGCCAGTAATAGCTAGTAATGCAGGCGGAATTCCAGAGTTGGTTCAAAATGGAATTTCGGGTTTTATGGCAGAAGTTGGAAATGTAAATGAAATGGCCGAAAAAGGAATTTATATTCTAGAAAATGAAGAACGATTGCAACAATTCAAAGCAAATGCATTAGCACGTGCCCTTGAATTTGACATAAATAATATTGTTCCTGTTTACGAAAAATTTTATACAAAGGTTTTAAGCGCACAAATTGCTTAATTTGCACCCCATATTATGAATTTACTGAAACAAAAGGTTGGTATTTTAGGTGGCGGTCAGTTGGGTCGCATGCTTATAGAAGAAGCTCTTAGATTAAATGTAAGTGTTAATATTTTAGAAAGCTCAAAAGATTGTCCTTGCTATCATTTGGCTACAAATTTTATTGAAGGTTCGTTGCAAGATGAAGCTAAAATAAACGAATTAGCAGCCATGAGCGATGTGTTAACTTTTGAAATTGAGCATGTAAATACCAATGCTTTAATAAAGTTGGAAGATGAAGGTAAAACCATTATTCCTTCACCTCGCGTATTGCAAATTATACAAGACAAAGGTTTACAAAAACAATTTTATACCGACCATCAGGTGCCTACAGCTCCTTATGTTTTGGTAAATGATAAAACGGAATGGAACCAAGCCATTGCAAAACTTGGAACTGAAAAATTTGTGGCCAAAACCCGCACCGATGGGTACGATGGAAAGGGAGTTACTATTTTAAATAGCAAAGCTATTTTGGCTGATAATAGTTTAATTCCGTTTGAAACTCCTTGTGTTTTAGAGGCATTTATTCCTTGCGAAAAAGAAATTTCAATTATTGTAGCTAAAGATATTTTTGGGAAAACAGTGGCTTACGATGCTGTAGAAATGGAGTTTGACCCAGAAGCCAATTTGGTTACATTTTTATTTAGTCCAGCCGAAATTAGCAAACCATTGGCCGAAAAAGCAAAAATTGTTGCTATTCAGACCATTAATCAGTTTAAAAGTGCAGGTGTTTTTGCAGTTGAAATGTTTTTAACTCATGCTGGTGAAATTTTAGTAAACGAAATTGCTCCTCGTCCTCATAATTCAGGACATCATGGCATTGAGGCTTGTTATACTTCGCAGTATGAGCAATTAACTAGGATTTTATTAGGATTACCTGTGGGTTGCCCTGGTTTGGTAAAACCTGCTGCTATGCTTAATTTGCTGGGCGATAAAAGTTTTAGTGGGCCATATGTAATAAAAAACCTAGACCAAATTCATCAAATAGAGGGATCTTACTTACATTTATACGATAAGAAAGAAAGTAAACCTTTGCGAAAAATGGGTCATATTACGGTATTGGCAAACTCTATAGATGAGGTAAAAGCCAAAGCCAATAAGGTGATGAATTTAATAGGATTTGAACCTTTAGTTTAACTATTTTGTGTGTTAGGAATTAACCATTTAAAGTAAAACTTAGCGCCTGCACCTTCTTCCGATTCAATCCAAACGGCACCACCATTTTCTTCAACAATTTTCTTAACAATTGCTAATCCTGCACCCACACTTTCCACTTTATCGCGGGTTTCTAAAGTTTGGAAAATAGTAAATATTTTTTGGTGATATTCCTTTGATATTCCCGAACCATTATCTGCTACACAAAATACAAAGTAATTATTCTCTGTTTTATAGGTTACATTAATTATTGGCGAAGCATTAAAATTATGCTTCATAGCATTGGATATAAGTTCGTAAAAAATATCGTCCATATCTTGGTAATTGGCCATTACATTTGGAAAATTATTATCTAGGTAAATGGCAAATTTATTATCAGGACTTAAGCGTTTTAAAACTTCTTTTACTACTACATTTATATTTACTAATTCAATTTCGTTACTTATACGTCCGGCACGGCTATATTTAAGTAATGAGTTAATTAAAGCCTCCATTCTGTGTACGCGGCCTTTAAGCATTTGAAAATATTTTCTGGTTTCGTCAGTCATGCTTTCGCGCATGTCTTCTTCTATCCATTCAGCTAAATTATTTATTCCTCTTAACGGACTTTTTAAATCGTGCGAAGTAATGTAAGCAAATTGGTCTAACTCTTTGTTTCTTTTTTCTAAATTTTTGGTGTAAAGCTCAAGCTCATGTAAGTTTTTTGCTTCTGTTTGCTTGCTCTGCATTAAGTTGTTTCTCATTTCAAGTAAAGCACGACCAAGCTTATCGTTTTTGCCTTGTAATGGAACTTCAATTTCGTAGTTTCCTTTACCAATTTGAAAAGCCACATCAGCCTTATTTTTCATACCTAACGAAAGATTTTTTGCTGATTCAATCATATCACCAATTTCATCTTTCCGTTCAGTAGTCTCTTCAAATTTTACAATTTCGCCTTTACCCATTATTTTGAGTAATTCGCTCACTTGTTTTACTGGGTTTACTATGGTTTCGTTGGTTATAATTAGCGAAATACCCGCAATTAAAACCAATATAATCATCATGATTAATAACGAAAAACGAAGCGTTCTATAGCTCTTATATTTTTCTGATTGTAAAAAATTACTAGCATCAATTACATTACGTTCTATCTCGTCAATGTTTAGTTCTAAACGTCTAATATCTTCTTTAATTTCTGCAAGTAGTTTTTGAGATGCTTCAGTATTATTAACTGGAGTAGTAATTTTCAATAATTCTCTTTGTTTTACCATTACCTCGCTGTAGGCTTGGTCCACCGTAATAAACATTTTTTTAGCTTTATCTAAACCAGGTTCTTGAAAAAGTTCAATTAAAAATATTTTTCTTCTACGGTACTGTTTATCAAGTATTTTTTGTAGTTTTAGTCGGCTAGCTTTATCATTTTGGTTAACAATAGCGGCACTATGGCGATTACTTTCATCTATAATTAAATGAATATCTTTAGTAGCATTAATAGCAGGTGCAAAGTTTTTTGATAATCGTTCATCTATGTTTTTACTGAATTGCAATAATACTATAGCCGTAATACTTGCCAATAATGCAAAAAATATAATAGTAAAATAACTAATTGCCGATCGGGAACCAGTACTTAAGTTATTTAATATGTTTAATAATCTATTTAGCATGAAAGAGTGTGAAATTAATTACCTCAATTCTAATTTATTCAACAAATAATCTACCACATAATTAAAATGCTGATTATTAGTGTTTTGGGTGTTTGTGTTGTAGTTTCTTTGTTTCATTTTGGAACTTAAATAATTTTTTGGGTTCAAAATAGGCTTTTACTTTTTAAACCATGCCCACTAAATAATGATACAATTAGTTCATTAGTTGAATCAAAATTGCTTAAATATTTTTGCACGCCAGCAATGGTAGCCGCGCTAGTTGGTTCAATATAATTTCCAAGCAAAGCCATTTGTTTCCAAGCTAATTTTATTTCGGTTTCGTTTACGGTAATTATAGTACCTTTTGTATTTAAAATTGCATTTATTATTTGAGTTGCCCTCGGTGGATTTTCAATGGCAATTCCTTCGGCTAAAGTGTTATTGGTAAAGGGTAAAGGAGGTGTTTGGTTATTAATTGAGTAAAATAATGGAGCGCAAACTTCGGTTTGAATACCTATAATTTTAGGTATTTTATTTATAATGCCAGCAGCAGCAAGTTGTTTAAAACCAATGTAACAGCCAATAATTAGGGTTCCATTTCCAGCAGGTAAAATTACTGAATCAGGGCTTTGCCAACCCAATTGTTCGCAAACTTCAAAAGCAAAAGTTTTTGTGCCTTCAAAAAACCAAGGATTGTAACAATGACTTGCATAATAAGTTGTTTTAGCTGCATTTAATGCTGCGTTAGCTGCATCTTTACGCACTCCATTTACTTTAGTTATAGTAGCACCATATGCTTGCATTTGGCTAATATTATTATCACTAGTATTTTCAGGTAAAAATATTTCACAATTAATTTGCGCTTTAGCAGCATAAGCAGCAATGGCACAGCCCGCATTTCCACTGCTATCTTGCACTATTTTACTTATGCCAAGTTGTTTTGCTTTGGTAATTAATGTGGTAGCGCCACGGTCTTTATAACTACCGGTGCTAAATAATTGTTCGTGTTTAATATAAATTGTTTTGTTTTTAATTACTATAGGTTCAAGTGGAGTAAAACCTTCGTTAAATGATACAATTCCTTTTGACTGATCAATAGCAATTGCATCAGCGTAACGCCATAAGTTTGGATACGATTTTTGTATTTTTTGTAAATCAAATTTTGCTACAAAATTAATATCCAAAAGTCCGCCACTAGGCGCTATCCAAATGGGTTCATCAATTGAAAAATGGTTTTTAGTTATATTATCTACTAATGTCATTATTTGAAATTTAAACTAACAAGTAGTGGTTATTACTTAAAAATTATTTATTTATGCCAAATTATATATTGTTAACAAAATATTTAGACATAAGGGTAGTAATTTTGTTCAACAATAAATAAATTAAAATTATGAAACTAAAAAAAATACACTCACCCAAAATTAAAGTAGTTTTACTATTATTTATTTTCATTATTTTTAATAATTTAAAATTATATGCAGATCACTTGGTTGGTAGCGATATTAGTTACCAATGTACTTCCACACCTGGGGTTTATAAAGTAATATTGAAAATTTATAGAGATTGCGCTGGAGCGCAAATGTGCCCTGGTTGTGGTAGTAATCCTGGAAGTGTTTCTGGCTGCACTACTGCTAATGCTTGTTGTGGATTTAATAATACTATTATAGGTAAAAGTGCTTCTTGTTCGGGAGTTAATTTTGGAAGTTTTACTTTAGCTGCGGTATCAGCTACAAGCGGATACGATATTATACAAACATGTACAGCGGTTAGAACTATTTGCACCAATTGTGGTACCCGTACGGCTGGAACATATAGTCCTGGTATTGAAGTTTATACATTCGAAGGTAATGTTAATTTAAGTGGTGTACCTGCTTCATGTTGTAACGTTTCATTGGGTTTTAGTACTTGCTGCCGTAATTTAGCTTTAACTACTATTTCTTCAAGTAATTATTATACTGAGGCAATTGTAAACAGATGTCAAACACCATGTAATTCAGCACCAACCTTTACCAACGATGCAGCAGCACTGGTTTGTTCAGGTGTTGATTTTGTATATAATTTAGGAGCAATAGATCCAGATGGCGATTCATTGAGTTATGCTTTTGGGCAATCAATGCAAAGTTTTGGCTCAAATGTAAGTTATATTACGCCTTACAGTGCCGGGTATCCATTTCCTTATTTTGGAGCACCTAACCCAAATGCGGCACCCCCTGCTGGTATTAGAATAGACCCTTCAACAGGTGATGTGATGTTCAGGCCAATGGGCGTTTTTGTTGCCATGTTAGTTATAGAGGTAACTCAATGGAAATTAATAAATGGCGTTTGGACAGTAGTTGGACTAACAAGGCGTGATGTTCAGTTTCAAACAAAATTATGTACTTCAAATAAAGTACCACTTGTAAAAATATATAGAAATGGTGTTTTACAAACTGGTATTCAGAACTTTAGTGTTTGTGCAGCTACCCAAATATGTTTAGATATAGTAGCCGAAGATCAACAAGATTTAATATCTAGCCCACAAATAATAGCTGATACTACCGATTTAAAATGGAATAATCCAGGATTGTATAATCCTGTAATGGCTAATGCTACATTTGTGCGTAATTATATTTTAAATCAAAGAGGTATTCAAGGTCCAAAAGCAGATAGTTTTAAATTTTGTTGGACACCCCCAAAAAGTGCTGCACGTTCATTACCTCATTCATTTACGGTAACCGGAACTGATCGTTTTTGTCCATTGCCTGCATTTGTTACTAGAGGTATAAATATTAAAGTAATAGCAGTACCAGAGCCAGCATGGACCGTGAATGATAATAAATGTGGTTATAGGCAATTTAATTTTATTTTAAACAACCCAAGTCAAACAACCTTAGATCCCACCAAGAGTAAATG
>JAIXSO010000048.1 GCA_027484685.1 Bacteroidota bacterium | reverse complement strand
AAAATTAATAATATGGCTGGTACATTTTCTCAAATTTATATTCAAATTGTTTTTGCAGTAAAAAACAGAGATAGTTTAATAACTCCGCTCTGGGAAGAAGAATTATACAAATACATAACTGGCATTGTAACACACAAAGAACAAAAAATATTAGCCATTAACGGAATGCCTGACCATATTCATTTCCTCATAGGAATGCGCCCAACATGTTGTTTGTCGGATTTAGTCCGTGAAATAAAAAAATCGAGTAATGATTTTATCAAAGAAAAACAATTTACTCCATCTAAATTTGAATGGCAATCAGGTTATGGTGCTTTTTCATATAGTCATTCCAATTTGGATAATGTAATTAGTTATATAATGAACCAAAAAGAACACCATAAAAAGAAAACTTTTAAGGAAGAATATATTGAATTTTTACAAAAGTTTGAAATAGAACACGATGAGAAATATCTGTTTGATTGGATTGAATAATAAAACCATTTTGAAACAAAAGCAAGGAGTAAACCCCTTGCCATTTGTTGGTGGTGATTGGCGAACCGCTCACCAAAACAAAAGTATGAATTTTTTTAAATTCGAAACCTTTCGTTTAAAAGGAAATTAGTTTTTCTAATGCCCAATAAAAGCTTAGTTATTAAATAGCTATTTGAAATTGCAGCACTACCATGCTTTTTCTATCAATTTCTTTTAAATCGGTACTACTAAAAATGGGCCTGTTTTGATAGTTTAAAGTTAGCTTACTTCGGTAACCATTAATATACCAATTAAGCCCTGCATCGTATTGCAACATGCCTTGTTGCAATCTGTCAAAATTGCCATGCATCACCATAATATATGGTTGCAATTGACCATTTTTTTCGCCTAATACATTTTTAGGTAATAGTAAACCAACTTGTCCTGCTATAATATTGCCTGTTCCCATCATGGGGAAAGCATTGCCTGCACCATTAATGGTATTGGTTCCTGCGGCTACTCCATCTCCAGGATTCATTACTCCTAAATTACGAATATAATTTTTACCATGACCCAAATGCATGGCAGTGGCATAAGCACTTATGGCCATTCCTTTGGTGCCAATTGGCGCATCGTAATAAGCATCAATAGCAAAGTTTAACATATCTTCCTGTATGGTATCTTTTTTAACTGCATCGCTGTAATGCCACATAGCGTTGGCTTGGTATTGAAAACCAGCACCAATATTAAATACACTTTTTTTACCTAAATAAGTACCTGTCATGTATGGTGTCAAGTTACTTTCTTCATCTAAAAATTGATACATTACATAAGCACTTGTTTGTGGATGAGGAGGCATAAAACTAAAATCAGAATTAAATGAAATGGTTTTAACCACACTGCTAGCGGCTTTGCTCGCCAATAATGGGTCTGATAAAATAAAACGGTAATCAAATTTACCTATTTTACCTTTGGCATAAATACTTAGTTTGCGCAAAAATTGATCATTTGCATCGTTGGTGTTTTGCTCAAATAAAGGCGCATCATATCCCATAATACTTGCTACTGCTGGAGATGCAAAACGCGAGAAACCTGTCCAAGCAGTTAAGCCCATACCTACTTGTAATGTTTTTGGAGTTACATAATATTCGGCCAATACATCATGAAAGAAAATACCTGGTTTTCTATCGCCAATATTGCTAAAATTATTAATACCAAGCTGAGAGTAAAAGAAAACTTTATCGGTTACCATGCCAAATATTTGTTGACGCATGCGCCTAATTCCAATATCAAAACTAGCAGGATTGTTATATCCACCAATGGTTGTTCCGGGGTTCATATCGGTATACCTGCCCCAAAGTTGTGCAGTAAAGGTAGTTTTTAAATAATGGGTTCCTTCATCATTTAAATTCATTCGCAGTTCTTTATCTGGCTTTGTTTGTGCTAAAGCTAGCTTACTAATACTTACCAAAGCAAGTATTAGGTAAAGTATTTTATATTTTTTCATAAACTAAAATAATTAAATAGTTGAAACTTTTTTTCTAGTAGCATAAGGATGTTCTGAAAGTGGTTTATGGTTATTTAAACCAATAATTTTAAAGGTTCCACCTTCGTGGTTATACTTTTCTTCCATTTCGTGAATGTGTTCCATTACAGTATGGTCAACTAACGATGCTTTGGTAAAATCTACTGTAATTTTTTTGCCTCTTGGCAATGCATCTAATTGTTTTTTTAAACCAATATAATTACTAAAAATGGCCGAATGTTGTACATCAATTAAGTAGTTTTCGTCATCTTCGGTTACAATGGTTAAAAATGGTTTGAATATACTTTTTAATGGAACACCATTTATAAGGTGAATAATCAATTTTACTAATATACCTGCGGCAATGCCAATTAATAAATCGGTAGCAAGGGTAAATATAATGGTAGCCACAAAAATAAGTAATTGCTCTTTTCCTGCTTTATAGGTTTTTCTAAATTCTTTTGGCGATGCCAATCTGTAGCCTGTAACCATGAGCATAGCTGCCAATGCTGCCAAAGGTATTTGATGGATGATTTGCCCTAAAAACACCACAAAGATTAATAAGAAAGTACCATGGAAGAAGTTTGCCCAACGTGTTTTAGCACCATTGGTAACATTAGCTGAACTACGAACTACTTCGGCTATTATTGGTAACCCACCAAGGAAACTCGAAATCATGTTTCCTGAACCTTTAGCATATAATTCTTTATTAAAGTTAGATACACGTTTAAATGGATCTAATTTATCAATAGCGGCAGCAGTTAACAATGATTCTAAACTTGCTACTAACGAATAGGTAATTATCATTTGAATACCAAAACTGGTAAGTAAATAATCAAAACGAGGCATTACAATTCCATCTAAAAAATTAGCGGGTAAGGTTACCAAAAATTTAGGTCCTAAAGTGTATTCGTGTGAGCTTAAAAATAAGTATTTATGCTCATGTTCTAAATCGAAATAATGACCTAAAGGAATAGCAATTAATACCACTAACAAAGGTGCAGGAAGCATTTTTACATATTTGTTTTTAATCATTGGTAAGCCAATAAGAATAATTAAACTAACCGCTGCTATAATGGCAACTTCTGGGTTCATGTTCATAAGGCTATGAGGAATAGCTGCAATAATTTCCAACATTTCTTTGCCTTCGGGTTTTACCCCTACTGCTGTATGAAATTGTTTTGCAAAAATCATGATACCAATTGCGGCTAGCATTCCATGTACTACAGATGATGGAAAAAAGTTGCTTAACACACCTGCCTTAACTAAACCAAAAAGCATTTGTAATATTCCGCAACCAATTCCAACACCTAAAGTACATTGGTAAGCAAACATTTCTATTTGCTCAGGCGATAAACCAGCAGGAGCCATTTTTTTAAAGCCTTCCATACTCATTAATACAATAATGGCAAGGCCTGCTGCAGGTCCGTTAATGGTTAAATGCGAACCACTGGTCATGGATACAAACATACCACCAATTATACCTGCTATAATACCTGCCATTGGAGGAACTCCACTAGCCATAGCTATGCCTAAACATAATGGTAATGCGATTAAAGAAACTATAAAACCAGAAAGTAAATCGTCTTTCCAATTTTGTTTTAAACCCGCTATAAAATCTTTGGGTACTGATAAATTTATATTTTTCATTTTTGTGTTTTTTTAAATTGTTATCCGATAAATCGGAATTGTTAAATTGTTTTATTGTTAAATTGCATATTGCTTATTGTCAATTGCATATTGTTTTTAAGAAGACCTAAACCCTACATCATGGAAACGTTTAATAGGTGGTCCTAAGAACAAACGTGAGTAAATGCGTATCAATGCCAAACCATCTATTATAAAACTGAGTGATACAATAATGGCCAATGGTGCTTGATGCTCTTGGATATGGGTGTAAATTAAATCTTCGCCAATAAAAGTTGGCGTTATTGGAAAGCCCGATAAACCTAAGCAAGCCAATAGAAACAAAAGGGCTAAACGCGGATATTTATAAGAATGACCATAAAACTGTGTGAGGTCTATTTCTTTTTCTAGTTGTTTTAGTTTTATAAAACAAAAATAGCCAAGTGCACCAGCTATTAAACCTCCACTTAAATACAAAACAATATGGCTGAATTCAAAGTCTTCGTTAAATGAAATGGCTAAAGCAATCATTATATTGTTCATTAATACCAATGTCCAACTTACCATTACACTTTGGCGTTCTGCAAACGATTTGGCTACTAATAATAATCCAAATAATCCTATAAGTTCAGGTAAAAAACGATGTACTTGCGCAGGTATAGCAGCTTCGTTTTGCAAAGCAGTTATGGCGCCAATAAGAATTAGTGTAAATAAAACCAAGGCAGCTTTAAAGTTTAAAAACTTCATTTTTCTACCTACTAATTTTATGGGCATCCAAATAAATTGATACACAAACCAATCTAAGTTCCACTCTTTTAAACTTAGCATGTAAATGGTGTATTGCAAACGTTTTGGAAGTGCAAATTTAGACGAATGAACACGAGGTGTAAAGTTGTAAAATTGCTCACGAATTAAGTAACTAACTACTGATGGCGAAACCAATAATTGGTACGTTCTTAAAAATGCATTTCCAGCAAAATGAATCAATGCTAAAGTTTCGAAACCCGAAGCTACTTCTATAAAGATTAAACCTATTTGCGCTAAAGATGCGTAAGCTACTTGGCTTTTAACCGATGATTGAACCCTTGCAGTTAATGAACCCATAATGGCTGTGATTAATCCTAATACGCCAATTATTACCCTAACTGAATATTGGTACTCCCAAAACGGAAATGTACGCAACAATAAAAACACACCAATATGCACCGATAGTGAGCCATAAAATATGGCACTTGATGGAGTTGGTCCTTCCATGGCTCTCGGTAACCATGATGAAAATGGAAACTGAGCCGATTTAGCCGCTGCTGATATTAAAATCATTAACGAAATAAAAACACCAATCCAACTGTGGTTTTGCAAATGCTCATGTACTAATTCGTAATTATTTAATTTTAAAAAAGTAATGTTTTCGTGCCATAAATGATGGCTCATCCACATGGCTAATAAAATACCTACATCGCCAATTCTATAAATACTAAAAACTTTAATGGCATTTTTTACAGGCAAGTATCTTTCGCGGTAAAAACTAATGAGTAAAAACGATGATATACCTAAAATTTCCCAACCTAAAAATAAGGTTTCAAAATTACCTGAAAGCACAGTAATACTATAACCAACGTAAAAGAATAAAATGGTATTGAAAAACCTTTTATAACCATGTTCGCGGTGCAAATAATAACGACTATAAATGGTAACTAAAAAGGTAAGAAACGAACCTACAAAAAGATAAACAACAGTAATTTTATCGAAATAAAAATCGAGTAAAAATTCGTAGTTGGTGGTTTTATAAATAAGAATTTCCTTTAAGTTAAGTACCGGAAAACCATTAAAAAGCCAGTAGACAACAAAAACTACAAAGCCAATAAAATTAATGCCTACCGATGTAAATGCAGTTAATGATATAAGCCTTTCATTTTGTCTTGGAATAATTAAACTAATAATAAAACCAAGCAAAGGAATAAGTATGAATAATTGAATTATTTTTTCCATTTTTTGATTAATTATTAAATAAATAAACTGGGAAATTTTCTTCGGTCGACTCTACCAAATGATTCAAGTTTGGAGCTAACTCTAATTTAGTTTTTAAAGGCTTGTAAGGCACAAATTGACCATCTTTAAAAACCTGCAATTTTCTGGTAACAGGATTAACTGATACCAAATGCATCCATTCATTATTATACCATTCGTATGTCTCTGATGCTTGGCTAATAGCTTTTAAAACAATTTCTGGAAAATGCTCAACAATAACTAGCATCCTTATAGGGTCATGAACTTCTATCATTTGACTCGGTAATCCTGGTCTTAAATCGCCATCAATTCCATTGGCTACACCAATTAAACCCATTACATTATGAGGCAATTTGGTTCCTGCACCTAATTTTTGATTATCTACTCTTGAGAAATAATATTCTAAATTGATACCTCCACAAACTGGTCCAATAGGTTTTAAAATATTAGTTAAAAAAGTGCCATCTAAATCTATTTTGTAGTCGTACGAGTTCAAAAACGAACGCCTGTCTAAAAACAAATGTTTGGTTAACTCGCGCTGCCCAACAATGCACAATGCATTGGTAGCATGGTTCAATTCTGGCCTTGGTTCAAATAATGAAACAGAACGTAATTTTACAGCTTCATGCACTTTTTTAGCACTGTCTTTGGTATTGGTTAATATAAATCTGCGTGAGCGTTCTTTGGCATTTTCATCCAACGATTTCTGGAACGTTTTTTTATTTTGTTCATGAAACATTTTATTGGTTTCATTCAATAAATCTTCATCATAAAATTCCATTTCATCGCGAGTGGTATCGTGTAAAACACCCATAAATTGAGTAGTATCGGGAATTACCAATCCTTTGTTTGCAAGTATTTCTCTTACCTTTTTATGATTAACCATAAAACTCATTACACGTGCATTCACCGAACCAGGTCTGCCTGAACATGCTCCGCAATCGTAACCTGCATAGTGTGTATTGTTAATGCTGCTTGCACCGTGCCCAACCAAATAAACCAAAGGAGCAAAGTTTTCAATTAAGCCAATGCTATTCAATAAATTTTGAACACGCGTTACCATTTCATCAACTGTAAAACCAATTTGTAAATCACCTTCGCGTTGGTTTATATTTTTGTTCTCAATGGTTAATTGCGAAAATTTATCCATGTGCTTAAACGATGAAGTTGTAGCAGGGCTCATGGTTGGTTTGAAAATATTCACCGCCAGTTTAAATGCTGACGAAAAACCTAGCGTTTGCGATATTATCCAACCTTGAAAAAGGGAATGACTTTTTTTGCTGTAATGAGCATCTTTATCTTTGTTCCCTTTGGTATTTATTTCTTTAATTAAATACTTAGGAGTAACAGGCGCGGGGCACAATTTGGTATGGAATTTTCCATTTTTAGGTTGATAAAAAAACTCTACTCCAAAAAATCCTGGAGTGCCAAATGTTTCGCATTTTTCATCGTTTATTTCTACATACCTTCTTATAGAACATTCCCTATCATCAATACAAAATAGTGCTTGAAAACTTTTAGCAGTTTTGGGTGCTTTATTATCATAACCCAATTGCACGCCAGCTAATACTTGGTCATAATAAGTCCATTCATAAGCATCTTGCCAAAGCATAATTACCTCGTTAAGTTCTGTAACTGCCACAGAAGCAAACAATGGTGTAGGTATTTCTTTTAAAGTATCTTTTATGGGTTTCCAATTGTCTCCATATTGGCTGTCCAATGCGTTTATTTCTAATAAAAGTTCAAAAACTATAAAATCATGTAAAGTAATTTTTTTAGTATCTAATATTGCATTGGGATTATCTTCTATAAACGATACCATGCCCGACCAGCCTTGGTGGGCAAACTGCTGGTCGTATAAATATTGAGCATATAAAGTTTCATCGCCTACCAATATTTCAAGCAAGTGTTCCATTGAACAATTGTTATTAAGCAGTAAATTTCTAACTCTTTTGGAGTTAAAAATACTGCCATAACTCATGCGTTCAAACTCTCTGATTGATGAAAGAAAACCCTTGTGCTCAATTGGGAAATTCCAAATGGCAATTCCTTGATCTAAATAACTGCAAACAATTCTGAATAACAGTGGATGAACCAATGCATCCATATCTATTTTATAGTTGTTTTTCCAGTTGGCTTTTAGTTTTCCTATTCTGGAATCAATTTGATAATCAAATTGTTTATTTAATAATTTATCTTTCCATAATGCCAATTCATCTTTTCCTTTTTGCTCCGCAATTATGTTTTCAAGAACTTGGTTATCAATTTTACCACTTTGGTACAAGTTCCTGTAATCGTTGAGTGAAAGGGTAGTTTTAAAACCAAATATTTTAGCTGCTTGGTGTAATGCATCGTAAAACTTTAAGTTTTGAAACGAATGAAGTGTATTGTGATGAATAAAATCTTTTAATGGTGCTTGAGCAGGCAAAAAATGCTTTAACTCATGCAAAACCTCATGCTCGTTGAAGTTTGATTGATTATTTTTCATTTTTACATAAATACATGCTAATCAATATGTTTAGTCATGTTTGTTTTAATGTTTTACAATAAAAAACAAGCAGTCTTAAATGCAATAAAAAATTGCAACAAGGCTAATTGCTTTAAAAATGTTTAATAAAATGGTTGATTTTTTAAATATTGACTACGATAACAGTCAAAAATTGCCTGAAGGGCTAAGGAATGCTATATTCTAAAGCAATTTATTGCCTTAAAAATTGATAAACTTAACGGATAATTGTAACTTATTTGATGAGAAAGTAAATAGTTAGTAGTTAAGTTAATGTGATTAAAAAATACACTTAAATAGTGTAATTCAATAAATAAATCTTTGGTATTGTTTTCCTCGGTCTCATCTTCGTCAAACTCACTATTGGCAAGGTTTAACGAAATATTATGATTGTTATTTGAGGCGTGAATAGTCGATTTGTTTTCAACTTTAGTATTTGCCGAAAACATGCTTTGTCCAAAACATATTTTTAACATCAAAACCGATGCTAATAACATAAATAAACGTGCAGTTCTATTTTTCACTTTGCAAAGGAACGATATAAAATGGATTTGTCAATTTTAAAATCAATAACTTTTATAACCGTTTTATTTTTACAACAAATTAGGCATAATTTTTACATTTAGCAAACACTTTGTTGTGTTAAATGCCAATCAAAAAGAGAAGAATTTTACTTTTTGAATTTACTTTTTATAAAGATGATAGAGTCGTAAATAACAAAGCTTATGATTAAACCAATTAGAGCAGCAATCCAATAACTACTAAGCATTTGACTATTATTTTTGAAAAAGTAAAATAGCAAAGCAAAAATTACTGCTAGTAATGTTAGTAGTATCTGTGGGTTAAAAATTTTCATATTGCTATACAATTATAAAATAATTTCATCACCAATTTTAATTTCATGCTCAATTTTTGTGGTGATGAGATTTTGGCCAAATAGTACATTATTGTCCATATTTCTAAAAGTGGCCAATGTTTTCAGTGGTTCAGAACTTGTTTTGGTTGTATTTTGGTCAATGGTGGTAATTACACAACGGCTGCATCGTTTTACTCCTTTTAGCAAATTTTTACCTATGCTAAAATCCTTAAAATGGTCTTCATCAAAAGGTTTGCCTCCGGTAAAAACTATGTTTGGCCTGAATCTATCCATACCAATTGGTTTTGGTAATTTGGTATTTAAATAATTGAGTGATTCTTGACCAATTATCAAAATAGGAAAACCATCGCTAAAGCTGGTTATTTCGTTATTATGGGCATATTTTTCGCTCACTTTTCTTTCCGATTGATTGGGCATGTAGAATAACTTGCAAGTCATATTTAACATTTTGCTAAACCATGCAGAACCTAAGGTGTATTCTATAGCCAAGCATTCATCATCCCAAACTTTAACGGTTTCTGTTTGGCCACCTGTTTCAAAAGGAATTTGAAAACTGTTTTCTTGGTAATTAATGGCAAAGAAGTTACTTTCTTTACTGAGTTTAAATAGTGCTAATTCTTTAAACTCACGTTGTGTAATAAAGTGGTTGTTTTCATTGCAAAGCATCCACCTTCTATCGTGTTGCAATCCTCTGGGCTCAATATTGCTCTCGGTAAGTTTAATTCCGCCCAACGATTTTATAGGGTAAATATAAATTTCAGAAATACAATACTTCATTTGAGTCATTTATCTTAATTCGAAATTTTGTCCTAAATACATCTTGCAATCTATTTCGTCATTAGCTAGTTTATAAACAGTTCAAGCTTATAGAATTTTAACTGAATTGCCACAAAGCGGCTTCCTGATAGTATCATTTAATAGCATCAAAGGTAGGCTTTTTTAAAATTGGGCAAAATAGTTTTTTCGTTAAAAGAATGGTAGATTTTTACCACATTTGTAGTTATTAAGAACCAAATTATCAATAACTACAAATGTGTCTGCTTAGGATTAAACCGCTACATTGGCCAAATCCGTTTATGCCTAGTGCTTTCATTCGTGCCTGCTGCTGCTGTTTTCCCTTTTAGATAAACTGTCGTTCCAAAGTTGCAAAATTATCTTGCTTGCAACTTTTTGAAATTCTTTTTTGGGAATTACTTTGTCTTGTAAATCGTATATGTCCACTCCCTGTGCTCCCCCATAGTAGTCCCCATAGTATTTTATTTTAATACCGTCAGAATTAAAAACAAAATACCTATTACTAAAAGAACTATCTTCTGAAAATGAAGAAAAAAGTTCTTTGAATGAAATAATTTTTTCTGACCAACCGAAACAGACTAAGTAGCACCCTGAGTTTTTTTGATGTTCAAAAATTACCTTATTCGCAATCGGGTCAAAATAAACAGTATCTAAATTTAGTTCATCGTTAATAAAATCATAATTGGTTAATATTTTTGTTTTTCCATTTCGGAAAATATAATTCTTATAGGAAATATCTAATGAACCATGTATTCCGCCAGTATATGACCACTTGATAATAGCAAGAGAAACAGAATTCTGATTTACATAAACTGGAGATATTTCAATGTCCCAACCATAACGGTATTTTCCTGATTCTTTTTCCTTTTTCGTTTCATCTTTTCTGAATAAAAAATAATCTTTTTTCAATTCCATATAATCTTTTGAAATTAAAGAATTTGTCAAGGCACTAAGTTGCTTGTCAAATTGCTTATTGCTTGTATGAAAAGTAAGCGAATTATATGTGAGATTAATTTCTTTCCGTTTTATTGTTTCGCTTGAATAATATTTTTCAAATGAAAGTGTATCTATAACTCTAGATTCATCTATTTCTAAAAGTTGGTCCAATATTTTATTGCAACTGTCAAGAAGTGGGGCATTGTCCGTAATTGTATTACTAACCGATTTTTTTTTATCAGGTTGTTGTCCGCTATTGCACGCTGTCAAAACGAGAATGATTTTCCAGATGAGAAGTTGTCTTTGAAGATATTTTGTAACCATTTTGGAATTGTCTGAATAAATTTATTTACGTAGAACGTTTTTTTTAGAATTGTACATAACTTGTCTAATAGGAATATTTTTTCCTAAACTTTCCTATTTCTAACAAATTCTGGTTTGTTTTCAGAAGAATTGGAATTCAAAACAACACATATTGCAAATACAAGAATAACCCTGCCAGTTGCCAGAAGCCAACAGCCAGAAGCTAAAAATGCTACCTCAACACAAAATTCTGTCCTAAATAAACCCTACGAACCATTTCATCATCGGCTAATTCTTGGCCAGTTCCGGCTTTTAAAATTTTACCTTCAAAAAGTAAGTAAGCTCTGTCTACTATCGAAAGTGTTTCGTGAACATTATGGTCAGTTACCAAAATACCAATATTTTTATGTTTTAGTTTAGCTACAATTACCTGAATATCTTCTACAGCAATGGGGTCAATACCAGCAAAAGGTTCATCTAATAAAATAAATTTGGGGTTTACAGCCAATGCTCGCGCTATTTCAGTTCTGCGTCTTTCGCCACCACTCAATACATTTCCCATGCTTTTACGCACTTTGTGTAAGGTAAATTCGTCAATTAACGATTCTAATCTATCGCGCTGTTCTTCTTTGGTCATATCGGTAAGTTCCATTACCGCTTTTATATTATCTTCTACACTTAAAGTCCTGAAAATACTTGCTTCTTGCGGTAAGTAGCCTAAACCTTTTTGAGCTCTTTTGTACATGGGCATGGCGGTTAAATCTTCACCATCTAAAGTTACAGTTCCTTCATCAGGTTTAATTAAACCTACTGTCATGTAAAAAGTAGTGGTTTTTCCTGCTCCATTTGGTCCAAGTAAACCAACGCATTCGCCTTGTTCTACCTCAATAGATACATTGTTTACAACAGTTCTTTTTTTATAACGCTTAACTAAATTGTGGCTTTCTAACTTCATAAATTTTTACTTTAAACAGCAGTAATTACTTTGCAAGTATAATGCCAATAATGCTATTTTTTTATAATTGTTTATAGACTATGATGAATAGACCATAGCTATTTGTCACAAGTTTTTACTTTTTAAAGGCATAAAATCTCTATCGTCTATGGTCTATAAACTATTAACTACTGCCAATTTTGCGCAATGCTATGCAATTATTATATTCGCCATCCCAAATAATGAATGCAACATTTGAAACTCAGCTAAATGCTTTAAAGGCCGATATTGACTTTTTTAGTGAATCAATAAAAGAGGTGGCCATTGATATGGTAAAAGAAAAATTTACCCAGTTTCCCATTTTTATAGCATCGGAACATGAGGTGAAAATTGGCGAACTTATTTTGGCTCGTGCCGATTTTGCTCGCGATAACGATATTTATGCCTCTACAATAGAAGAAATGGTGGAGCGTAAAGTTATTGAAAAAACAAAACAAGAAGATTTTAAACAAAACTATAAGAGCTACAAAACCCATTGTTGTGTGCTTTGGCTCACACCCACTTCGGCTCAATTTGTTTATATACCTTATAAAAAAGGAGAAAAATTTTAGCTAATGACTAATTACCCTAAAGTTTCTGTAGTAATTATTCATTGGAATAAAGTAGAATATTTACAAAAATTTTTGCCTTCGGTGGTGGCAAGTAACTATCCAAACTTAGAAATTGTGCTTGCTGATAATCATTCGAGCGATGATTCAGTAAAATTTATTACCGAAAACTATCCGCAAATAAAAGTAGTACAAAATGGTTATAATTATGGTTATGCAGGTGGTTATAATCAGGCGCTTAAACATGTAGAAGCCGATTATTATGTATTGTTAAACAACGATATAGAAGTAGGCGAAAATTGGATTATGCCAGTTATAGAAGCCATGGAAGCCGATGCAAATGTAGCGGCAGCTCAGCCTAAAATGTTGCAATATACTAACCGTAATTTTTTTGAATATGCAGGCGCGTCAGGCGGACACATGGATAAATTTGGTTATGTGTTTTGCCGTGGACGGTTATTTGAAAAATGTGAAGAAGACAAGCTTCAATACCAAAATATTGAGGAAATTTTTTGGGCTACAGGTGCGTGTTTATTTATAAAAGCCAAAGCATTTCATGAGGCCGAAGGTTTTGATGCCAACTTTTTTGCCCATATGGAAGAAGTAGATTTGTGTTGGAGGTTACAATTGCTTGGCTATAAAATAATAAGTGTTCCTGAAAGTTATGTATTTCATTTAGGTGGAGGTACTTTAAGTAAGTTAAGCGATAAAAAAACGTATTTAAACTTTAGAAATTCGCTGATTATGATGCTTAAAAATTTACCAACTGCACAAGCGTTTTGGTTAATTCCTTTTAGGCATATGCTTGATTTACTGAGTTCTGTATTTTTTCTTTTAAACGGATTTCCTAAACATAGTTTGGCAATTCATAAGGCGCATTATCATTTTGCCAAACATTTTTTTGCTTGGTTAAAATTGCGCAAAAAAGTACAGGCTACCATCAAAAACAAAAATTTAACAGGTATTTATAATAAAAGTGTGGTTTGGAAGCATTTTGTGGAACAAAAACAATTTTATAGTGAGCTATAATTGCTTGTATATTGTAAACTAAAAACTAAAATGTATTTTCGCACCGCAAATTTAGATGATAAGTTATTAAATTGATTAGTGATAAACTAGCTAACGATTAATAGCCGTAGTCTCGAAAGTTTTCGGGATTAGCCAACGGAGTAATAGAAAATAAAAAAATAAAAAACAATAAGTTATGGCAAATACAGGCGATTTATTTAAGGGTTGTTATATAAAATACGAAGGCGAATTATGCCAAGTAATGGAATACCAACACCGTACACCGGGTAATTTACGCGCATTTTACCAAGTAGTACTGCGCAATGTAAAAAGTGGAAAACAAATTGAGCAGCGTTTACGTGCAGGCGAAAGTGTAGAAATGTTAAGGGTTGAACACCATGAAATGCAATATTTGTACAAAGATGGTACAAGCTTAGTATTAATGGATCCTGTATCCTTCGAACAAATTTATGTAGAAGAAAGTATGGTTGGAAATACTGCTAAGTTTTTAAAAGAAGAAATGATTTTAAAAGTAGCATTAGAAAGTGATTCAGTAATTGGAATAGAACCACCTAACTTTGGTATTTACGAAATTACTTACACTGAACCAGGTGTAAAAGGCGATACAGCAACCAATACTTTAAAACCTGCTACGCTTGATACTGGTGCTATAATAATGGTTCCTTTATTTGTGAACGAAGGTGAAAAAATTAAAGTTGATTTACGTACAGAATCATACTCTGAAAGAGTGAAATAAATAACTTTTTAAATAGTTAAAAGCACCTGTAATAGGGTGCTTTTTTCGTTTTTAGCAATTAAATTTGACAAAATTAATATTCGGTTCAATGAATAAATATTCATTGAATTCAAAATTTAAAAAATATTCATATCTTTTACAGAAATAAATTTTGTAATCTTGTAATCCCTTAATTTTTTCTGTTAATGAGCAATAAAAATAAAAAAGTAAGTGGTGTTGTTTTTAGCACTGATTCAGATTTTAGTTACGATTTTGAGCAGGAAGAAACAATAGAAACCTTACCCAATAATCAACAAAATTTAAAAATATTTTTAGATAAAAAAAATCGTGCGGGGAAAGTTGTTTCCGCTGTTAGCGGTTTTGTGGGCACCACCGAAGATTTGAATGCTTTAGGCTCAGCTTTAAAGAAATTATGTGGTGTAGGTGGCAGTGTAAAGGATGGAGAAATATTAATTCAAGGCGAGTTTAGAGATAAAATTTTGGCTCATTTAATTAAATTAGGGTATAAAGCTAAAAAAGCGGGCGGATAATAGGGGCTGCTGGCCTCTGGCTTCTAGCAATTGGCAAAGTTTAATAAGCAATATAACAATTAAACTATCCATCCATTTAACAATTTAGCAATTCAAAAAAATCTTTAAATCTCTAAATCAAAAATCATCAAATAATAATAACATGATCATAGAACAATTATATACCAATTGCTTAGCACAAGCAGCCTACTATATTGAAAGTAATGGCGAAGTGGCTATTATAGATCCTTTGCGCGATTACCAAATGTATATTGATAAAGCAACTGCCAATGGTGCTAAAATTAAATATATTTTTGAAACACATTTCCATGCTGATTTTGTAAGTGGACACGTAGATTTAGCAGCTAAAACAGGTGCTACCATTATTTATGGCCCAACTACAGTTACTAATTTTCCTGTTCATGTAGCTGCCGATAATGAAGTATTTGAATTAGGTAAATTAAAAATAAAGGTATTGCACACACCTGGCCATACTTTGGAGTCGAGCTCGTTTTTGTTAATGGATGAAAATGGAAAAGATTATTGTGTATTTACTGGCGATACCTTATTTGTAGGCGATGTTGGTCGTCCTGATTTATTAGATGGCATTATGACCAAAGAAGAGTTGGCTGCTAAAATGTTTAACTCATTAAATACAAAAATTAAGCCTTTGGCAGATGAAGTGATTGTTTATCCTGCCCATGGTCCTGGTTCGGCTTGTGGTAAAAATATTGGTAAAGAAACATTTAGTACCATTGGGGAGCAAAAAGCAAGTAATTATGCCTTACAACCAATGACCGAACCTGCTTTTATTACAGCTATAACAACTGGAATTGCGCCTGCTCCAAGTTACTTTTTTAAAGATGCAAAACTAAACAAACAAGGTTATGCCAGTTTTGAAACAGTAATTGAGCAAGGTTTAAAACCACTTTCGGTTGATAAATTTGAAGAATTTTACGTAGAAGGTGCCACCATTATTGATACGCGTATAGCCGATTTTTTTGAGTTAGGTTTTATTCCTAAATCATTTAATTTTGGTTTAAATGGACAGTATGCCATATGGGCTGCTACTTTGTTAGATATCCATTCACCAATTATTGTAGTAGCAAAAACAGGTACTGAACAAGAATCGGTGGAGCGTTTAACACGCGTAGGTTTTGATAACATAAAAGGTTTTTTAGAAGGCGGTTTTGATAGCTGGAAAAATGCCAATAAAAAATTTGATATGATAATCAGTATTTCATCGGAAGAGTTGGTATTAGATAGTTTACATAACCCAAGTGCAGTGATTGTAGATGTGCGCAAACCAACTGAATTTGCTAGCGGACACTTAATGCAAGCTAAAAATATTCAGTTAAGCGAAATATTAACCAATAATAGTGATTTAGGAAAAAATCAAGAAATCTTGGTGCATTGTGCAGGTGGTTACCGAAGTATGGTGGCTGCTGCGGCATTAAAAACACAAGGCTTTACCAATGTTAAAAATGTTTGGGGCGGCTGGGGTCAAATAAAAGATGAGCCAAAAGCACAAATTGTTCAAGAGGCAGTAACTGCTTAAACGGTATTTTTGGTGTCCTCTGCTATTGCAGGTGAGGTTGCTTGCAATGGCTGAATAGTCAGTTCGAGCGCATTCGAGAAATATTTAACCATGTCTCGACTCCGCTCGACATGACAAAGAGATTGTTTCACCCATTGCAATGATGATCAAACCTAACGTCATTTCGAGGCACGAAATGACGAATTTGCCAGCAATCTAACAACTCGCAACCCTCAACCAAAACTAACAACTGTCAACCAACAACTAACAACTAACATGAAAAAACATGCAATTGCCATTCATGGCGGAGCAGGAACTATTGTGCGAGCTTTAATGACTCCTGAAAAGGAAGCTCAATATAAACAAGGTTTACAAAATGCTTTATTGGCAGGGAATCAAATTTTAAGCAAAGGCGGTTCAAGTTTAGATGCAGTAGAAGCTGCGGTTATCAGTCTTGAAAATTTTCCATTGTTTAATGCTGGCAAAGGCGCGGTGTTTACTAATAAGGGAACTCACGAAATGGATGCTTCTATTATGGAAGGCAAAAACCTCGAAGCTGGTGCTGTTTCTGGTGTTAGTAATGTTCAAAATCCAGTTCATTTGGCTAAAGTTATTATGCAAAAATCAGGACATGTGTTTTTGCAAGGTGTTGATGCTGAATTATTTGCAAAAAACATGAATTTGCCATTTCAAAACAACGACTATTTTTATACTGCTGAGCGTTACAAACAATGGCAAGATTTAAAAGATACTGATGGTTATCAATTGGATCATACGGTATTAGAAACTGGCGAAAAAAAGTTTGGAACCGTTGGTGCTGTGGCTTTAGATGTTCATGGAAATTTGGCAGCTGCTACTTCTACTGGTGGCATGACCAATAAACGCTTTGGTAGGGTAGGCGATAGCCCAATAATTGGAGCTGGAACTTATGCTAATAATAATACTTGTGCTATTAGCTGTACTGGCCATGGCGAGTATTTTATGCGCGCAGTGGTGGCTTACGATATAAGTTGTTTAATGGAATATAAAGGCTATAGTTTGCAGCAAGCTTGCAATTATGTGGTAAAAGATAAATTGGTAAAAATGGGTGGCGAAGGCGGTTTAATTGGCATGGATGCTCAAGGAAATGTTGAACTTTGCTTTAACTCTGAAGGCATGTACCGCGGTATTTTGCGCCAAGATGAAGAAGTGTATTTGGGTATTTATGAATAATACCCAAATACATTTTTGTTGCTATTAAAAGGTAATATCTACTTCTATTTCAGCTCCATTGCGAACAACTTTGCCCTTTACTTTATCGCCTTTGTTGTATTTGCCCAAACATTTCATGTAGGCTTGCATGTCTGCAACTTCATCCGCTCCAAGCTTTATTAATAAATCACCACGTTTTAAGCCAGCTAAAGCAGCAGGTTTTCCTTCTGTAACTCCATCTATTTTTACACCTTTACCTTCGTGTAGATAATCTGGCATAATGCCCAAAGTAACTTTAAAACCAGCTCCACCTCCAGTTGAGGAATGGGTATCTTTGGTTTTGGTAAATATCAATCTTGGTTCTTGTTCTAAATTATAAATAAGGTTATAAATGTATTTTAAAACAGCTAATTCGCCTTTATAATTTATTAGGTGGTCGTCATCACTTGGTTTATGATAATCGTTGTGTGTGCCAGTAAAAAAGTGAAGTACAGGTACACCAATATTATAAAACGAAGTATGGTCGCTTGCACCCATACCACTTTCTGATGTTTTAGGCTTTATTCCATCAATATTTATTTTAGCTAAAGCAGTGTTCCAAGTTGGCGAAGTGCCCACACCATCAATAGCAAAAGTATTTTTAGTGCTATCTAATCTTCCTAACATATCCATATTAATCATGTAATTAATTTTGGTGCTATCAATGGTTGGATGTTTGCAAAAATAGTTAGAGCCTAAAAGTCCTTCTTCCTCGCCACTAAAGGCAATGAATAAATAATTGTATTTACTTAAATGTGCTTTTTTTATAATTTCGGCTAATTCAATCAATGCAGCGGTTCCACTTGCATTGTCATCAGCTCCATTATGAATTTGTGGTTTTTCGTTTTCGGTTTTGCGGTAAGTTGAACCTCCTAACTCGTTATACCCCAAATGGTCGTAATGAGCACCAATTACTACTGTTTGCGGTGCTTTATTGTTTAAAAATGCAATTACATTATGGCCAGTTAACGTTCTGGTGATGGTATCAATATTTAATTCAACCGAAGCATTATCAAAGTTAAGTGTATCTAGTTTGTTTAAATGCGATAAAAAATAAACCGGAATTTTATAAAAATTAGCTTTGAAAAATGGCTTAAAATCAGGCTCTAGCACTTCTTGATGTTGGTTAATAATAATTACTGCTTTGGCCCCTAAAGCTATGGCTGTATCTATTTTATTCTCTAAACTTACCTTATTGTTTTCGCTATTTGGGTCAGCTAGTTTGTAAACCAATATTTTGCCATCTAAGCTTTTTTTATTTACATAATCAGCATGATTGCCTGCTCCTAACCAAATGGTTTTGCCTTTTACTTTACCTACATTACTTTGACTTAATGGGTAAAAATTGGTAGGATTTATGCCACTTAAAGTTAGTTCAAAGCTCTTTTTGCTCATGGTAAACGAAACATTATTGAACGATAATTTATTTAAAGTAAATGCTTGTAAAAAGCTGCCATCCGTTCCTTTTCCTATTAAACCCAACGATTGAAAATTATCAATTAAAAACTCATAGGCTAGTTTTTCACCATGGCTTCCCATTAGTCTGCCTGCTAGTCTATCGCTGGCCAAATAACTTAAATTTTGCTCAAGCGAGTTGATAATATCCTCATCCGACTTGATGATTTTTTGGGCAAAAACATTGCCAAATAAACTAAATAATAGAATTAAGACTAAGTATTTCATATATAACTTTTATTAAAATAGTGGATGCAAAAGTTGCAAACGTAATTCTGATGGTTTGAGATTTTGATTTTTGAGCAGTTTTAACTCCCAATTGAGCAAAAAGAAAAGTACCTGCTATTAATGGCAGGGCAATTGGTAAAAATATGTATCCAAATTGCCAATTACTGATATAAGTTTGAGGCTTGGCGTTTAGGTTTAAAATACCAATTACAATGGCAAAACCAAATATTACACCTGTAGAAATAGCACTTGCTTTTTTAATATCTAGCTTTATCCATTCTGTAAAAACAGGAGTCATAATAACTCCACCTCCTAAGCCCGACATGGCAGTTACAATTCCAGCAAAAGCACCAGTAATATTGTATTTGTAATTATTTGATTTTGCTTCTGTAATAGCTTCCACTTTTGGCTTAGGCATAAACATTTTTACTACCACAAAAATTAACATGGTAAGGAAAAAATATAAAAATACGCTTCGGCTATACCAAGTTCCGTTATTAATTAGAGTATGCAAAACTATTACGCTTGCTATTCCCGGCAGCATGGTTTGTAGGGTTTCTTTTAAAAAGAAATTGCCCATTTTAAATTGCTTATAACTGGCTACTGCTGCCGAAAATATGATGATAAATAATGAATTGGCTAAAACAGCTTTTACCAATTCATTGCCTGTACCAAAATATTTTGAAAGAAAATAATCAAGAATGGGAACGTAAATAATACCGCCACCAATTCCTAAAAAACCTGACATAAAACCACCTAATGAACCAAATAAAAATAGAATGATAAAATCTGTAATTGATAACATTTTTTTAGGGATTTGAGTGTTATTTTACAGTAGTTAAAATTTGGTTGTAGCGCTGCTTATCTGCAAATACTTTTAAGGCTTCTTGCACCTCTTGGTCGTTATCAAAACCGGCTTCTATTCTGCCTTTTTGATAATAATATCTTCTCACAATTTCTTCTTCTAAAAGTTCAATTATTTCTTCTTTATTTTTTTCAATATCGGCCGCTTTATCGTGGTTAACACTTTGTTTCATGGCTTCAAATTGTGTTTTAATAGCATCAAAATATTTTTCTTCTTCAGCTTTCTTTTTTACTTCAAGTAAGGCTGTTTCTGTAGCAGTGTTATAAGCATAATCTTTATTGGCAATAAATGCTTTGAAATCAGCAAAATCGCTTTCTTTTAGTTTGAACGATTTGGCATCGCCAATGCTCACATTTTTGTTTCTAAATTGCGTAGCAAAATCAAAAATAAGTTGTTTAGAAATCAAACTTTCAGCAATTTTCGACAATGGTTTTTGTTCCACTTTAATATCTGGGTCCACTCCACCACCATCTAAAACCTTGCGGCCTATTTTGGTTTTAAATGCTTTTTTCAAACTATCAGCCACACTGCCTACGCTGCCATCTTCGTTTCTATGCGAATAATCCAATGCTTGAATGCAGCGCCCACTTGGTGTGTAATATTTTGCAGTAGTAATTTTTATTTGGGCATTGTAATTCAATGGTCTTGTAGATTGAACCAAACCTTTTCCAAAAGTTTTTTGCCCAATTACAATTCCTCTATCTAGGTCTTGAATACTACCACTTACAATTTCGGAAGCCGAAGCCGAACCATGATTGGTTAAAACTACTAAAGGAATATTTTCGTCAGTGCTTGGGTTTAAAGTTCTGTACGATTTTTCCCATTCTTTTACTTTTCCTTTGGTAAATACTACTTCTTGCCCTTGTGGAATAAATATATTTACAATATTTACTGCTTCGTGTAACAAACCACCTGGATTGCCGCGCACATCTAAAATCACATTTTTAAGGTTATTGTTTTTCTTTAATTCCAACAAAGCATCGCGCACTTCTTTGCCTGCATCGTTGGTAAAACCAGTTAGTTTGATAATCCCAGTTTCGCTGTTTACCATGCCATAATAAGGCACATTTTTTACTTTAATCTCCTCACGTAAAATTGATTTTTTTATTTCTACCTCATTGCGTTTAATGGTAATGTTTACTTTGCTACCGGCTTGGCCTTTAAGTAATTTACTAACTTCGGATGTGCTTTTGCCTTTACTGCTTTTGCCTTCTATTTCTACTATAATATCGCCCGGTAATAAACCTTCTTTTTGAGCAGGATAACCTTCGTAAGGATCGGTAATAACCACATAATCGCCTTTCATGCCAATTTGCGCACCTACACCACCGTACTGACCTGTCATTTGAAAACGAAAATCTTCGGCCTCAGCTTCGCTGATATAATTGGTGTATGGGTCAAGCGTATTTAACATTTCGTCAATCGCTTTTTTGGTTAATTTACCTGCGTCTATTTCATCTACATAATACGTATTTATTTCTTTGAAAACCGATGAAAACAAGTCCATGTTTTTCGATATTTCAAAATAAGTATCAGTAGCTTTAAATGAAATAAGCCCTAAAAATGCAAATGCAATTACCAATTTATACCTTTTAACTTTTGAAAGCATATTTTTTAAATAAATCATGGCAGCAATATAAAAAACAATAAACAACAAATAGAACCACTCAAAAAAAATTATGCTAATATGATAATAGTTCTTGAAAGCAAAAGATTGCAATTGATATTCAATTTGCTTTTAAGAAATACACTAATAACCAATAGGTTTGAAATGGGGATATTTTTGTAATAATCGTTCAACAATTGTCTTGTAGAATTATTTCTGTTTTCATAAGTTTATTGGTTTACTTGGTGTTTAACTAATTCCCATTTATTGGCTTGTTTATCTATATATTTTATTAGTCCTATATTTTTAGCATATAACCTATAATTAAAATTATCAAAACCTACCTTGTCTGATTTTACTTCTATTAGATTCTTATACCATTTACTTTGAATTTCCAAACTATCAATTATTGTTATTTCATAAGGACGCACTCCATTGATTGTTTCTAAACTATCTTTTGTATAAAATAATCCAAAATCTGATTCAAAACCAACAGATTTTTGAAACTCTTGAAATGAATTACGATTTTCTGATGTATTGTCTATTGTAAGGTAAAAAACTTCCTTTTTTGAAGTATTGCAAATACTAATTCTAGCACATTCATAACATTTATTTACGTCATCTCCCATGTCTTTAATCGGTTGGCGTATATTAAGCTCGGCTTTAGAAACAAAAAAGCTATCATACTCGTTGGTGGCTTCGTTATAATAAACCCAATAAGAATTATCTTTATAAAAAAAATAACTTTTAGCATTACCAGATAAATGAATACTATTATTATTGCAATCAATTTCATTTGGTCCTGTAAGTTTGCATTGCATATTGGTAAAAAGCAATAGCAGTAAAGCAGCTAGTAATAGGTTTTTCATGTAGTTTTTCTTTATTGGCTAATATTATATTTTACTAGCTCCCATTGGTTGGAGTAGCGGTCTACATATTTAATAAGTCCAATATGCTTGGAAAACAGCCAGTAATGAACTTGGTTTGAACCTACAACTTCAATAAGGTTATTATAATTATTATTCTGCACTGTTTCAATTTCCTTATAGACAGAACTAATCTGCCTAACGGGCTTATATTTTTCCAATTCGTTATTTGTGAAAAATAAATCTAAATCCCAATTTGCGGTTGTAGATATATTTCTCCCAAAGACTCCAAAAGCAAATCGGTTGTTATTATTTACGACAAAGTTGCTCAAGTCCCACATACTAAATTTGGAAACACTATCACCACCCCTTTGGTCAATACCCATTACAATCCGTTCATAACATTTGTCAGTGCTGCCAAAACCCTCTCCTCCTTGCCCTTGGTAATAATTACTACTGCTTTGCCATACCCACATGCTGTCGTAGGTATTGTTTTTAACATTTTTATATACCCACCAAGTGCCTTCTTTATAATAAAAGTAATCTTTCATTATTTGGGGTATTGGTACTTTATTGTTAGAACTGCATTCAAATTTTTCTTTGCAGCCATTAAAAAATATGATTGCTAAAAAAAGTAATGATATAACTGAATAATATTTTTTCATTTGTTAATTAAAAAAGCACAAACTGATTTAAGTATTTTGCCTATACAATTATTGGTTGTTTTAACCACATCTACAAAAATAATATTGGGCTAAGGCAATGTTTTTTTAATTATTAACCTAAAATGCAGTATTTTATACTAATTTTAAACTATAATGCTCAATATTTCAATGTATTATATTTTCATCTGGAGCTATTTTTATGAATTATAAATTGCTTTAAAACAGTTTAATATATTTGCTCAATTTTTATAGAAACTCATTTTTATGTTAACATTACAAAACAAAACAATTTTAATTACTGGTGCTAGTCGTGGAATTGGCAAAGGAATAGCCACTTATTTAGCTAATTTAGGTGCTGATATAGCTTTTACTTATGCTAGTTCGGTTGAAAAAGCCAATGCTTTTGAGGCAGAATTAAATGCTTTAGGCGTTAAAGCAAAAGGATATCAAAGTAATGCGGCCGATTTTGCTGCTAGCGAAACTTTGGTAGACGAAGTGGTAAAAGAATTTGGTAAAATTGATGTATTGGTTAACAATGCTGGTATTACCCGCGATACACTATTAATGCGCATGAGCGAAGCACAATGGGACGAAGTATTAGACACCAACTTAAAATCGGCATTTAACATGACCAAAGCTGCTACTAAATATATGATGAAAGCCAAACAAGGTTCTATTATCAATATAACTTCGGTGGTTGGTATAACTGGAAATGCGGGTCAAGCTAATTATGCAGCATCAAAAGCAGGTATGATTGGTTTTACCAAATCGGTAGCTAAAGAGTTAGGAAGCCGCAATATCCGTTGCAATGCGATTGCTCCAGGTTTTATTGAAACTGAAATGACTGACGCCTTAAATGCTGATGTAAAAGCAGAATGGATTAAAGGAATTCCTTTAAAACGTGGCGGAAGCACGGTAGATGTAGCCAATTGTGTTGCATTTTTAGCAAGTGAACTTTCAGCCTATATTACCGGCCAAACTATTAATGTTTGCGGTGGTATGGTGATGTAGTTTTATTTATCATATAAAGCGCGGTGTGTCACATCGAGCGAAGTCGAGATACCGTTTCTCGACTTCGCTCGAAATGACTGTTACAATTATAGTTCTTTCTCCGCTGAGGCGGAATCAGGATGACGTTCCCGCACCATTTTTATTTACCAAATAAAAAACTTAACACATTGTACAATTTAAGCGCAGAATTTTCACTTTGGTTTATTCCTTTATGCCTTGCTTTGGCTGCGGGTATATCGTGGTTTTTATATTATAAAAATCCTTTAAATATTGAAAACAAATGGATAAAATGGAGTTTAAATGGACTTCGTTTTTTGAGTGTTTTTATGTTACTTTTTTTATTGTTAGGGATATTAATTAAATCGACCAACAAGCAAGTAAAAAAACCAATAGTAGTAATAGCTGCCGATAATAGCGAATCTATTATTACCAATAAATTTGGTGCAGAATACAAGGCCAATTTGCAAAATAAAATTAACCAGTTGGTCAATAATTTAAAAGATAACTACGAGGTTAAAACCATTGCTTTTGGTAATGAAATTCAATCTGATTCTGCTTTAACTTTTAAACAAAAACAAAGTAATTTAGAATCTGTACTTAATGAAATTGAAAACAACTACAGTAACCAAAATTTAGGTGCTGTAATAATGGCAACTGATGGGATTTATACCAAAGGAAATAGTCCGCTTGAAAGTGCTAAAAACTTAAAAGTTCCTTTTTATACGGTGGCTTTAGGCGATAGCAATCAACAGCGCGATGCATTGATAAAAAATGTACGTTATAACCAAATAGTTTTTGCTGGAAATGAATTTGAAGTAGAAATTGATTTGGCTGCTTTCGATTTTTTAAATCAACCTAGTTTGGTTCAAATTAGCCATAAAGGGCAAAGTATTTTTAAGCAAAATATTACCATTGATAATAAAACATTTTTTAAAACCATAAAAGCTAAACTGCCTACTAGCACAGAAGGTTCGCAACATTTTACGGTAACTATTACCAAACAAAATAACGAAATTAGTTATGTAAATAATCAGTTTGATTTTTTTGTGGATGTAATCAAATCGAAACAAAAGATATTGATAGTGGGCTTGTGTCCGCATCCTGATTTAAGTGCTTTAAAACAAGCCATCAATCAAAATCAAAATTACGAAGCAAGCATTGTATTGTTCAACGAAGCAAGCAATGATTTGATAAAAAAATACGATGTAGTTATTGCCCATCAACTACCTGGATTTAGGAATGAAGCCATGCCTTTGGTAAAATATATAATTGATAGCAAAACACCCTGTTTTTTTGTGTTAACCAATCGCACAGGATTTGCGCAATTGAATCAATTACAAAGTAGTTTGCAGTTTTCGGCTCCACAAATTACTTCTACAGCCGCCACAGCAGGGTTTAACGCAGCTAACAGTTCGTTATATTTTGATGAAACAACAGCTAAACAAATTGCAGATTTTCCTCCTTTGCAAGTTGCTTATGGAAAATACAGTTTAAATGCACAATCGCAGTTGGTTTTAAAACAGCAAATTGGCTATGTATTAACAAACGAACCTATGCTAAGCATTGACAATGCTAGTAATTTGGCATTTTTAATGGGTGAAGGTTTTTGGAAATGGCGTTTGTTTGATTTTGATAAAAATAACTCGCAAGTAATAACCAGCGATTTAATAGCCAAGGTAATTCAATCCATAGCTTTAAAAGCCGATAAAAGTTTTTTTAAAGTAAAACCCATTAAACAAAAATTTGATGAGGGCGAAAACGTAGTTTTTGATGCACAGATTTATAACCAAAGTTATGAGTTGCAAAACACCGAAGACATTTCGTTAATTATAAAAAATGCACAAGGCAAACAGTTTGATTACAGCTTTAGTAAAACTGATAAATCATATACGGCTAATTTAGGTCAATTGCCTGTGGGAACTTATACTTACAGTGCTAAAAGCATTAATCAAAAAGAAACTAAAACGGGTAATTTTATAGTACAAGCATTGCAAGCTGAACTAACCCAAACGCGCGCTGATTATCAATTATTGAATACCTTGGCAAACGATACCAAAGGCCAGTTTTACACGTATGCCAATATGGATAAAATACCGGGAAATATTACTGCAAACGAAAATATTCAAGCAGTTAGTTATACTAATTCGAAGCTAGATGAGTTAATCAATAACAAATGGATTTTCTTTATTATTTTGTTGTTATTGAGCATGGAGTGGTTTATTAGAAAATGGAACGGAAGCATTTAAGATAATGCGGAGTTCGGAGTGCGGAATGCGAAGTGGCAAAAGTATAAATAAGGTTTAACAATATTCTTTTATTATGATGATAAAATATTCTCGCTTTTTGCATGTTTTGGTTTTATGTACCTTTTTTCTTCCTTTTTTTCAAAGTGGATGTGGTGGACCAAGTGCTGAAGAAAAAGCAAAACAAGAAGCACAACGTCAAGCTGATTCTATAGCTAAAGCCACTCGTGAAATGGATTCGTTGATGAGCTTTGATTCTGATACCATTGAAATTGAAACACCTTTAGTTAATACAAACAATATTGATACCTCTGCCAATGAAAATAGTTTTAACGAGAATGATGCTGATAAATCAAATAATAAAGAGGAATATCTCTCTGCAACACTTACAAAAAAGTATCCTTTCCTAAAGATTTTTTTGAATCCAGAGCCTAATGTTTATACAGGAATAGGAATGAGCATAAATGCATTGCCTTATGTTTTTCAATTTGGAACCTTTTTATCCTTGTTATTTTTATTAATTAGTTTGGCAGGGAAATTTTTAGAAAAATCTCCAGTTAGAATCAATTTGTTTTTAGAAATAATAGCAGCCTTCTTTTTATATCATGCCTTTATTTTATTTGATTTTTCTGGAGAAAAACTTTGGGGTTATTGGGTTGGATTAACTTCTATTTTTATACTCATTATATTCGATTTATACATTTGGTGGCAACAATGGAACAATAAATTCAATTAATGGGAAAGTTTTATAAAACAATATTATTGCTTGGAGCTTTATTTCATTGCTTTTTAGCGTATGCACAAGGTGTAAAAGCACATAAATTTGTGCCCTTTTTTTATACTTATAATGCTAAAAAACTAGCTTACAAATTAACACATCACTTAAAAACTGATGAAGAAAAAGTAGCTGCTATTCATAGTTGGATGGTAAGTCATATTAAGTACGATGTGAAGAAGGTGGCTAAAAACAACTTTGAAAGGACTTCTATTAAAACCATTTTACGTAAACGCAAAGCCGTTTGTTTGGGTTATACCGATTTGTTCAATGAATTATGTAAAAATGCAAATATCATTTCAGCCTCGGTGCCAGGTTATGTTAAAGGAAATAGTGACGATTTAAACGATAAATTATATATTGATAAACATATTTGGAACGCAGTTTATATTGATAAACAATGGAAGTTAATTGATGTATGTTGGGATGCGGGTTATGTAAGTTCTTACCGACTTACATTTATTGGTTTTTTTGTAAAAATTTTAACACTTGGTACACAAGGAATATATAAGTACAAGCCTCATTTTGTTAAGAGTCCAAATAATTTTTACTATTTAAAGGGTGGTCATTATTTTAAAACAGACCATATAGCCTCAGTGCCTATGTGGCAACTACTGAACGATGAGCAGAATATTGAATATTTTGAAAAAGACAGCGCTTATTTTCTACATTCATATAACGATAGCATAAATAGTATTTCAGATGATGTTTTGGATGCTGCACGAGTAGATTATGCCAATGCTGAATTTGAAAAAAACATGATTGATGTAGGTTTTATGGTACATAAATTTAACCACAAAAACCATATAGCCATTGCCAACAGCTATTTAATGATGGCTCAAGATTTATTGCTATCAATTGATGAAAAGGAAATGAACAAAAGCAATACTAAAGTTGCTTGCGACTCCGTAATTTTATTAACTGATAGTTCAAAAATGCACCTTGATTCGATGATGTATTTTTTAAATATCCAAAAGCAAGATTTAATTAAAAATAATGTTCAAAAACGAGACACTTTAAGAAATCAAAATCAACGTTTAATTTCTTCTACATCGGCTGTATACAGCAAGCTTGTTACTGGTGGTAAAATTAAAAGAGATGCACTTAAACTTATAAAATCTACCGTCAAAAAATCGAATTTTAAGTTAAAAGACCTTTTGAAAAGTAAGCGATTTGAAAATGCTCGGCTGTTTTTAAATCCGCTTAGAGAAGATTCTATTTTATGTGTAAATAATATTGAATTGTTAAATGATTCGTTGTTAAGAATTAAAGATAGTCTTTATTTTCAAGTTAAAAAAATGGATAGTTTGTTTGCTTATTATAAAACGGCTAGTGAAAAATATAGTGTAAAATCAAATCGAAATACGGGTAAGGTTTACAGTACACAAGGGTATAGATATAATATGGTTGATGATATGGATTTAGAAGTAAGAAGTCGTAAAGATACTTTGCTAAAATACAAGTTCAACGATGATTTACTACTTTTTGATAGTAAGAATACTTTTATTTTTAAAAATTACTATGCCGAATTAAAAGTTTTAAAAAGGTATGTCGATTTATTTTGTAACATCCATAAAAAATTAGCTTACGATTATACTTATTTAAAAAAACTTGGCGTTGCTGATGCTGACGAATTATATGGTCAGAATTTAGAAAAATTTACCGACCAATGGCCTGCTTATGAAAATGAATTATTTCGTTTAAAAAACAATTTTCGTGCTATAAATAGATATTGTAGAAGACAAGCCAAAGAAACTTCAGTGGAAAGAAATGAGTTGATTTATGAGCGATTGTTAGAATACCAAATGTATAAAATTAGAAGTACTGGGATTAATAAGCAATTTGGTACTTATTATAAATTAAACAAGTTGATGTTATTGAAGAATAATACCTTAAGTAGAATTGCCATAAAAAAACGAAATGCCAAGAGAAAAGACTAATTATTTTATAAATGCAATTGGTATTACTTTCGTTTCATTATTTACTTTAAATCATTATGTTCAATTTATCTCAGGCTTACAATCAAATTCATTGTGTTGCTAATTTTCAAGAACTTACTTTAACGCCTTTCCAAGGCAACATAAATGCTATTTGTTGGAAACGAAATTTATTAGGAGATTTTTCGGAAATAGTAAATAAGATAGCCTTTAAAGATAATATAGTAGCTATTGATGAAACCGATTTAAATGAACTTATATTAAGTGAGCAAGGGCAACTTGCTCGTCAAATACTGATTGATGATTTAACGCTGTTAAAAGTTCATGGAGCAATACCAACTCTAAATTTGATTAAATATTACAATAGAGATGATGATTTTCCATTCTTTCCAACCGATGTTTATTCTTATCATGTAGACAGATCTCCAATTGCTGTAGATACTTTTTTGTGCACGTATTATGGTGAACCAAGCCAAATATTGCCTAATGAACAGGGGCAACAAAAAATTCTTATTCCAGAAATTCGCAATGAACTCAAAAAACTATATGAAGGAGCAGAGGAGGGATTTGAAGCATTTTTAAGTAAGCACTTTTTTGATTTACATTACCAAGAAAAACCAAATGCACAACCCATTAGCCTAGGTATTGGTAATTTATGGCGATTAGCAATTGACCATCCTGAAAGCAAAGTGTTTCCATGTGTGCATAGAGCACCAAAGGAAAAAGCAGGAGAAACTAGGTTAATGATGATATGTTGATAGTTAAATTATTGTAATCATTTTTATGATTGTTTTGTTGCTAAACATATAGTTCTTATGAGCATTCACAATGCGTATAAACACCTGCAATAAGTACATTTTGTCTTATAAAAGATTGGAAAAATCAAACAACAAATCCAAATTAGGGATTACTTTAATCAGCCAGAGGCTTAATGATACACTCACTAGTGTTACGCTAGCGAGTGCAAGAAAGAAAATTGTAATTCCTCGACTTGTTTAAAATTTATAACATAAGTGTTAACATGAAAATCGATATTCTATATTTCATTTTATTCAATTATGTTTACAATTGCTTCATCAATTTCGATATAAACCTTTTGATTTAACAAAGGGAAAATTTTATTAATGCCAAAATCAATGGGGTTAAAAGATAAATCTAAACTAAAGCG
Organism: Bacteroidota bacterium; assembly: GCA_027484685.1. Taxonomy (GTDB): domain Bacteria; phylum Bacteroidota; class Bacteroidia; order UKL13-3; family UKL13-3; genus JAAFJM01. Next base: position 47,025 of record JAIXSO010000048.1, on the reverse strand, counting down.
TAAATTAAGTTTAGTATCTTGGCTTTCGTTTGTAAGTTTTAGCAAGGAGTAAGTTCCTTCAACTCCTTTTGAAATTGAGTTCAAAGTCAAATTTCCTGACAAGGGATATATTTTATTTCTGTTGGCTTCGCTTTCAATCAAATCAAAAACATTGTTACCAGTGTTAGCCATATATATTAATTCGTCTGATGGTTGGTATTGATTAAAGAAATTTTCAATCGTATCAATTTCATGGTCTAATGATTGGAGTTTGAGTTTTAAGGTCAGGTTGTTTGTAGCCAAATTAAAGGTTAGTGTTGCTGCTTTAGATACAACGGTATATAATGAATCATTAAACTTGGTTGATATTAAAACTTTGCAGTTGCGTGAAGTTTGAGCATTTAAAAAGTTAAGCACAAAAAAGCAAACCCCAAAAATTGAAATTATTTTTTTCATATTTATTTCGTTGGGATTTGGATTGGAAACTTATAAAAAATTTTTGTAACATATTTTTTTAATTCCTGTTCGTATGTATTAGTATCTGTAACTGTGCTAACAGACCATCCTCGCCAAACTAATTTGTTTGTATTTCGGTCAATTGCAGATATTAACAAAGTTCCTTCTTTATAAGTAACAGGAACATTTTTATAACCTATTATATATGGCGAGTTCATGTTGCTGTGTCGCCAATAAGGATCATAACCATAGTATCTGTTATAATTGTATCTGCCATAATAATACATACCATTATTGTAGTTATAATTATATATTGGTTGCTGCTCTATAATGGTTTTATTTTTAAATTCAATGTGGTATTCAAAAAGTAAATCAGGGGCAATTGTATCAGCTTTTAGCCAAGTTAACTCTAATAAGTTAGAAGCATGGGTTTTAATATTACTTTCAATTATTTGGTTATCAAAACCGTTTCCATAGCTAAAATTACCTGTAGGTAGCCAAGCAAATGTTTTATATTTATTAAAGTCAATAGCATCATCTTTATCGCTGAAAATTTGTGTACTTGCACAACCTGTCAAAATGCAGATTGATAGCAAAGCGATTGTTTTATTAAGTGTTTTCATTTTTGTTATTTGTTTATGTAGTTATGTAAAATAAGAGTGATTATTGATAGTATGCCAGTCAGAGATATGAAGAATAAGTAATCTGCAATTGTCTCAAACCTCATTTCAATTCTAGCATTTTCTGACCTGATGGAGATAAAAGAAAACAAACATGAAAATGTAAGCAACAAGGCTACAAAAGCAGTTAACATGTCTATGATTGTTGTCTCGGTTTGGTCATTCACATGAAGTGCGGTTATTACCACAAGGCAAAATCCTAAAAGATTGGCAGAGGTATTTAAAATATGTTGGGATGTGTTGTTAGGCATTTTTAGCAATTTTTTTAAAACATTTTTTTCTATCAGTTTGTATGTTGAGTATGTGATTGGGCAAAATAAAACTTGAAGCAAATTTGGTTGACTTTTGGTTGCCCTTGTTTCCCTTTCAATTTTGCAAAGTGTTGGTATTTTGTCCGTTTTTAGTTCGAATTTAGTCCATGGTTTGTGTTTTCTTTAATCTACTTTTTAAGCCCAAAACACTTTAATTTTGTCTAAAGCGGTTTGGGTTTATAATTTTAGCAACTAATGTCTTTCTTATATTTAATTAATCGTCCAATATCATTGAATGCTTGATTTAGCTTATTTCTAGAATGATTTAAGATTAATCAATAACCTCATGTTTGTTGCGGTTAAACACCCAAAATATAATAGGAAATACCAATAAAGTTAAAATGATGGCAGTTATCAATCCACCAATTATTACAATGGCCAATGGTTTTTGAGATTCTGAACCAATACCAGTGCTAATAGCTGCAGGTAATAAACCAATAGAAGCCATTAACGCAGTCATAACTACCGGGCGGGTGCGCACTTTTACGGCTTCTTTTATAGATGTTTCTAAATTTAACTTGTCTTTTAAATTTTTATGAAACTCCGATATAAGTAGCACCCCATTTTGAATACAAATTCCAAATAAAGCTATGAAGCCCACACCGCCCGAAATTCCAAAGTTCATTCCGGTAATATGTAGAGCCAAAATACCTCCAACAATAGCGAAGGGCACATTGGCTAATACTAATAACGAATCTTTTATATTACCAAAAAGTATAAATAACAAAATAAAAATACCTACTAAGCTAATGGGAACCATTTCGGTTAAGCTTCCTGTGGCCCTTACTTGGTTTTCAAACTCGCCAGTCCAACCAATGTCATATCCTGCGGCCAATTGAATATTTTGCGAAACTTTTTGTTGTGCTTCGGCTATGGTACTTCCCAAATCTCTATCTCTAATAGAAAATTTAACACCAATAAAACGTTTTAAATTATCTCTATAAATAAAGGCAGCGCCATTGTCTTTATCAATAACCGAAATTTCTTTTAAAGGAATTTTGGTATTGTTAAGTGTTGGCACCATTAGGTTGGCAATGTCTTTTTCGTTTTTGCGGTATTCTTTTTCGTACCTAATCCTTACATCAAACTTGCGTTCACCTTCAAATTTTTGAGTAGCAGTTTTACCGCCAAAAGCCATTTCTAATACAGCTTGCGCATCGGCAATGGTTACACCATAGGCAGCCATTTTTTCTCTGTCTAAAATTACGCTCAACTCAGGTTGACCAATGTTTCTAATAATACCAGCATCTTTTATTCCATCTATATTTTTGATGGTTTTTAAAACTTGGTTGGCATAATCGTTTAGTTTATTCAAATCATCGCCATAAATTTTAACACCGTTAGATGCTTTAAAACCTGCCACTGCCTCTGAAACATTATCGGCAATAGGTTGAGAATAATTGTAAGTTATACCTTGATATTGTTTTAACTTTTTATCCATTTCATCAATAAGCTGGTCTTGGGTTATTTTACGTGCCCATTCTTCTTTAGGTTTTAAATTTACCTGAAACTGCACAAATCCAAATCCATTAGGGTCGGTTCCATCATTACTCCTTCCTGTTTGCGATAGCACACCATTTACTTCGTCAAACGATTGTAAAATGGCTTTTAACTTATTGGTGGTAATCATTGATTTATCAAGTGAAGTGCTCAAAGGCATTTCAGCGGTAATCCATAGCGAACCTTCGTTTAATTGAGGTAAAAATTCTGTTCCTAAAAACTTAGTCGAAAAGAAAGTTGAGAATATCAATAGCAATGAAACAATAAGGGTTAAACGTTTGTGTTTAAAAGTCCAGTTAAAGCCATTCTCCACTAATTTATTCCAAAAGTTAACAAAAGGATTGTGTTTTTCCTTTACATTTTTATTTAAGAAAATATGGCACAATACAGGCACTAAAGTTAAGGTAAATAACAATGCTCCTAATAAGGCAAAACCTAAGGTATAAGCCAATGGCGAGAACATTTTACCTTCTACTTTTTGAAAAGCAAAAATGGGTAATAAGGCGGTGATGATAATTAGTTTTGAAAAGAAAATGGCTTTACCTAATGAGGTGCCAGTCTTTTTAATTATTTGCCCTTTCGATAACTTATTAAAGGCCACCATTCCTTTTTTATGTGCCAAGTGATCGAGAGTTACAAATATGCCCTCTACCATTACCACAGCCCCATCTATAATAATACCAAAATCAACTGCTCCTAGCGACAGTAAATTAGCACTCATTCCTTTTAATTTTAAGCACAAAAAGGCGAACAATAATGATAAAGGAATAATAATAGAAACAGTAACAGTAGTACGCCAATCGGCCATGAATAAAAATACAATGACGGTAACAAATAATATTCCTTCAAACATATTATGCATCACCGTTGATGTGGTATAATTCATCAAATTGTCCCTGTCGTAAAATGTTTCCATTTTTACATCTTTGGGTAAAATGCGTTCGTTTATTTCATCAATTTTGGCTTTAACACGAGCAAGCACTTCTTTAGGATTTTCACCCTTACGCATTACTATAATTCCTTCTACCACATCATCTTGGTTATTTAATCCAGCTTGACCAACGCGTGGTAAAGAACTTTCAGTAACATTGGCTAAATTTTTTACCAATACTGGGTTACCATTATTTTGATCTACAATAATATTTTCAATATCAGGAATAGATTGTAACAAACCTAAACCACGTACTACATACGATTGACCACTTTTTTCAATTACATCGCCACCAACGTTTAAATTACTTTTATTTACAGCATCATAAACTTGAAGAGGAGTGAGGTCGTATTTTTCTAATTTATTAGGGTCAACACTTAATTCAAATACCTTTTGTTGTCCACCAAAAACATTGATATCTGCCACACCAGGAACAGAACGTAACTGTCTATCAATAACCCAATTTTGAATGGTTAATAATTCCCTCGAATCGCGTGAGTCACTTTTTAAAGTGTATCTAAAAATTTCACCTGTTGGTCCGTATGGTGGTTGTACTTCAGGGTCTATTCCATCGGGTAGTGATACCGTTCTTAGTTGGTTATTTACTTGGTTTCTGGCAAATAAATCATCTACATTATCCTCAAAAATTATTTTTATAATAGATAAACCAAACATGGTAGTGCTACGCACACTTGTTTTTTTCTGAACCGAACCCATCGAAAGTTCAATAGGTGTGGTAACAAAACGCTCTACTTCTTCGGCACTGCGCCCGTTCCATTGGGTTATAATTACTATTTGCGTATTGGTAACATCGGGAAATGCCTCAATAGGCATATTTTTAAAAGCAATAAATCCTGATATGACTAGAACTATCACGCCAAAAAACGTAAACGCTTTGTTTTTTAACGAAAATGATAGAATACTTTTAATGAGCTTATTCATTATACTTACTGTTTATGAATTAAAATTTTTTTATGAATTGGTTGGTCAAAACCTCTTAGTTATTTAGTGCATTGTAAACCAAAAGGCCGTTGGTAGTCATAACCTTTTCGTCAACTTTTAATCCTGCCGATATGTAGCTAATATCGCCCACCTGCCTAAATACTTCTACTTGTCGGGTCTCAATATTATTTCTATCTTTAAATACCATTACAAAGTTTTTATTTTTATCAAAAATGATAGCAGCCGATGGTATGGCAATCATATTTTTGTCTTCGTTATACGATAGTTTAATATTAGCTCTCATTTCGGGTTTCAATAAATAATCAGGGTTGTTCAGTTTTATTTGAACTTTCATGGCTTTGGTTTCAGGGTCAATGATGTTAAATATTTTATCAACCTTGCCTTTAAAAACTTTATCGTTATAACTTAATGTAGTAACCGAAGCTTCTTCACCTAATTTAACTTGGTTAATGTCTGTTTCGTTCACATTGGCTATAGCCCATACTTCATTTATTTGTGCAATGTCAAAAATATTGTCAGTCCTATCACTGCGTAATAACATATCTTGGTTAATATTTTTTTGAATAATAAAACCACTGATAGGTGCTAATACATTGTAAAAAGCTCCTTTTTTGATATTGTAAATGCTATAAACTTCCTTGATCCTGTGCAATTGACTTTCGGCTTTTTCTAGTTGACTTTTGGCCTCTAATACATCGCGCTCAGAGTTTAATTTACCTTCAAAAAGTTCTTGGGCCACTTTTACACTGTTTTTAGCTACTAATACATCGTTTTTAGCATCAATCAAATCTTTTTCAAAACTGGCTACTTCAGTACTTCTAATGCTAGCTAAAACTTGTCCTTTGGTAACATAATCGCCAAGCTCTACATTCACATTCATAACATTACCGCCCACAATTGGATATATCTCAATTAACTTGTTATTGTCGGCAGTAATTTTCCCATAAAATGACAGCTCGTTTTTTAAAGGCATGCTTCTGGCGGGCGCTGTTTGCGTAGTGCTTAACATTACATCACTTAATACAAAAGCAGTGGCTGTTTCTTCCTTTTTTTTGTTATCGCTACACGAGTAAAGTGTAACTACTAACATACTTGCTACAAATAATATTGATTTATTAAACATACTAAAATACTTGTTTGTTAAGGGCCTTATTTAATTCTTCGCTCGATAGAATGAGCACTTTATTTATTTCGTTAAAATTTTGAATACTTTGGTTATAGCTTTCCATAAAATCGGTAAACTCTAAAATGGTAATATTTTGTTTTTTAAAATTGAACATTACTCCTTGATAAACCTGCTCAAAACTGGCAGTATTCGATTTGGTTAAAAACTGGTAATTATTATTGGCCTCAATCCATTTTTTATAAGTGGCACTTACTTCATTTTTAAGTTGGAGTAAGGCATAGTTTTCTAATGTTTTGGCTTGTTTTACCTGAATTTCGGCTATTTTTATATTGCCTTTATTTTTGTTCCAAACAGGTAATGGCATACCAAAAGTTAAGTTAATTTGATTGTTAAATGCGCCACCTCTTTGATCATAAGCGGTTCCAAGGGTTAAATCTGGTCTGGCAATGGCTTTTTGAAGTTGTAAGTTAAATTCATTACTTTCTATATTTTTTATAGCTAATAAATAATCAGGCCTATTTTCTGCGGCTATTTTTATCAATGTATCTTCCGAAAGGGTTTCTATTTTTTTTGCAGAAAAGTATTTATTTAAATTTGTAATAACAGGAACAATATCTGTCGATTGGCCAGTTAACACTTTAAGTTTTTGCATTTCATCGGTTAAGTTTTGAACCAAAATGGTTTTATCGTTTTTTAAGCTAAAGTATAACGATTGTAGCCTTACCAAATCTTTCATGGGCACATTGCCTTTCATGGCTTGTCCGTTATAGGCTTGTATTACCGAGTCTAGGTTCGAAAGTTGTTTAGATGTAATATCTATTTTTCTGCTATCGAAATAAATGGTATAAAAACTTTGTTTGAGTGTGGCTCTTAAATTGCGTAATGCATCTTCAAATTGCAATTGAGCCATGGCACTATTGGTTTTGGCTAAAGCTATTTCATTACTTCTTTTACCACTTAGGTAAATCAATTGCTGAATAGCAAATGCTTTTTGCCCAGCAGTTCCTACATCAAAATATTGTTGGTTGTTGGGGTTGTATAAATTTATTTCGCCCGACACATAAGGATTATCCCAAACCTTTGCTTGAATAATAGCAGCCTTCGATGCATCTACATCAAACTGTTCGGCCACCAGTAAAAGGTTATTTTTTAAAAACTGGTTTTCGCATTCTTCAACTGTATAAGTTTGCTGTGCTTGCAAACCACCAATTAAAAAAAATATACAAAACAAAAAGCTATATCTCATATCAATTACGCTTAATTACGCAACAAAGATGAGTTGGTGCTTCTTAAATAGTGCTTAAATCAAGCCTTAAAAATAGCTTAAATAGAAAAAATAATTTCGAATTGGTTTAAATTCTGGCCAGTAACCGAATAATTTAAAGTGGCATTATGGTAGTTAAAAATGCGTTTGCTTAATGGTAAACCCAATCCTGAACCAGGTTTATTTTGAGAGTTTTTGCCACGCATAAAAGTATCGTAAAGCTTGTGCTGTTCTGAATTTTCAATGGTATTGCCATTGTTTTTTATTCTTACTGCGATTTGATTGGTATTGATTTGCTCTATCTCTATCAAAGCTTTTTTATTGGCTGAATACAAATAGGCATTTTTAATCAAATTAGAAAATGCTATTTTAAGTAAAGACTCATTGCAAAAAATATCTAAATCATATTCAAATTCGTTGTTTTCAATAAGTTCAAAACCACTCGAAAAATCAGGATAATTTTTCTTTACCAAAGCCATTGAATCAAAGATAATTTCATCAATACGTTTTTTATTATTAGTAAAATCTATCTGTGTTTCCGAAATTTTGGAAAGTGTAAGCAGCGAGCTAATTAACTCTGCCATATTATTGGCGTCAGTTTTTATATTCTGAAGATAAGTTAGCGTTTCAGCACTATGTTTTTCTAACTGTTCAAGATTTTCTAATTGTGTAATTATTCGGGCTATAGGAGTTCGTAGCTCGTGCGATGCATTGGCTGTAAACTCTTGCTGGTTTTTGTACGAATCTTCAATTCTCCTCATCATTTGGTTAAACGCCTTTGCTATTAAGTTAATCTCATCATCTTTACCTGTTTCTGCAAGGCGTTCGGTTAAGTTATTTGAGCTGATATTGGTAATTTTTTTCTGAAAATTGTCAAGTGGTAAAATTAATCGTTTGGTGAAATTAAAAGATACCAACCAAATAATGGATGTTGCTATCAAAAAAGAAATAGTTAGAACTACACTCAAAAACTGCAATTTTCTTTTTCCATATTTATCTTGTGCCGAAATGAGGGCATAATAGTCAATATGTTGTGAGACGTAATAAATACCAAAAATTTCATATTCGCCTTCAGTTTTAAATAAAGTTTTTTCTTTTTTCAGCTTTTTTAAATCATCTACTGTCCAATTAATAACAACATCGTCCACACTACTATATATGAGCTGTAAACTATCATTGAATATCAATGTTTTTTCATTGTAAAGCTTATGAATAGAGTTTTTATCAATCAATTGTAATAAAGTATTATCCACCTCTTGTACTTCTGCTAAAAGTTTCATGGTATTAATGGCTTTTTCCTCCAGCCGTTCCTTAAATTCTTCTTCTCTAAAATTAGAGAATTGATAATAAATAATAATGGAGGTAAGCCCAAAAAGAAGTGAAAAAAACAAGCTACTATAAAGCGCAATTTTCTGTTTTATAGTCATAATTATTCAGCTTTTAAAAAGTAACCAAATCCGGGCCTAGTTTGAATAAGTTTTTGTTCAAAGTCTTTATCAATTTTTTTGCGTAAAAAATTAATATAAACTTCAATGGTATTGTAATTGGTTTCAATGTTGTAATCCCAAATGGTTTCAGCAATTACTTGTTTTGAAATTGATTTACCCTTAGCTTTTGCTAATAAAATCAATAGCTGATATTCCTTTGGCGAAAGCACAATTTCATTTCCGTTTCTGTGTACTTTACTTTCGGTTAAATTAATTTCTAAGTCAGCTATTGTTATTTTTTCTTCTACTTGTTGTGGCATTGATTTTCTGCGTAGCAATGCTGAAATACGCACAAAAAGTTCATCAAAATGAAATGGTTTTACCAAATAATCATCGGCCCCATTGTTAAATGCAGTTACTTTATCGCTCACCTCACCAAAAGCGGTAAGCATTAGTATAGGAGTTTCTTTGTCAACTAATCTAATTTGTTTACAAACCTCAAAACCATTTTTACCTGGAACATTGATGTCTAATATAAATAAATCGTAATGAGCTATTTGCAACTGTTTAATAACCAAACTTCCATCGTAAATGGCATCGCATTCAAATTCTTTCGAAACCAAAAATTGTCTAATTTCTTTTGATAGGGTAAAGTCGTCTTCAAGTACAAGAATTTTCATTTGAATAGGTGCTAAAATTGGCTGATTGCAAAACAAAAATAGTTTTTATTTAATAGCAAGATAACCAAAGTATATTTTATAATGCCATTTTTAGATTTTAGATTTAAGTTTGTATAACCTTGCAATGCAAAAATATAAAATAGATGAAAACAGTTGATTTCATCTATTTTATTGGTAAAAATGAACTCTTCCTGATTGATCATGAATTAATTTCTATCATCGTAATAAATTTGAAAAAAATATTTATGATTAATTATTCTAATCAATTATTGCAATCAACGCCAATTTTAAAAATTATTGTTATCTAATGCCCATGCATTGTACAATTCATTCAAATAAATATTTTCTTCATTAGATACTTTATTATTAGCCATTACAACTTTAATAGCAAATTTTACAAACTTTACCCTTTCTTCCTCGGTCGAATCTTTGTAAAACTCTTCAAGGCATTTGATAAAATGTGTTAAATATTCATCTTTTTTTAAATTGCTTAAAATTTCCATTTCTCTATCTAACACAAATAAATGTGGTGGAAAGTTTTTCTTTAAATAGTCAACAATAACCAAACCCTCTTTTGGGCTAAAATCGTTATCAATCTCTGAAAGTATTGATAGGATATGAAATCCAGAAATAGCTCTATTCATTTTCGATTTTGCTTTTAGCTGGCCAATTAAAAAATAAACTGGTTAATATAGGTACAAAGAAAATTGCTACTGTTAGAATTGAAATACCAATATCAGCAGTATGGCTTCCAAAAAATTCGCTAATGTAACTAGTTGGGTAAAAATGTTCGTAAAGAGATAACAATAATTTAAGTCCTAAAATACCAATAACAATAAATGCAGCTGTTTCTAAGAAGTTATATTTTTCCATTAATTTAACAAACCATTGGGCAATAAATCTCATTGCTAAAATTCCAATAAATACTCCAATACATACCAAAATAATGTTAGGCGTAAACGCAACAGCCGCAAAAACATTGTCAATAGAAAAAGCCATGTCCATAAGTTCTACCAAACAAACTGTAGCCCAAAAATTGCCCAAAGAGCCAACCGTCATTTTATAAAGCCAGTTGCTATTTTTATCTATTAAATCATCTTCTTTTGTTTCTGATTGTTTTCCTTTATACCAATCGTAAACTAAGTACAATAAGTATAGACCACCCAATGGTTTTAACCACCAAATTTTAATTAAAACGGCAGCAAATAGCATTGCCAAACCACGAAAAAAGTATGCTCCAAAAATTCCAAATTTTAAAGCTTTATCTCTCTGTTCTTTAGGCAGATCCATTACCATAGTTGCTAATACAGCAGCATTATCTACCGACAATAAACTTTCTATTATAATTAGATTGCCAATAATTGCTAATGAAGTTCCTGGATTATTAGTAATTTCTTGCCAAAGGCTTGTTGCAGTTTGTAATAATTCGTTCATTGATACTGTTATATATTATTTAAAAATTTAGATTGAAATTTGCTACTTCTCATCAAGTAAAATATGAGCAATATTAATGAAATAATGGTTGGTGTCAAGCCTAAAATACTTCATCCAAAAGTGTCGTATAAACCATTAAGAATAGTAGGAATAGCTATGGTCAAAACATATAAACTTTTACGATTAAAAAGTTACAAAAAAACAAGTGATAAAAAATAAGCAGAAACGTCAGCCCAAATTGCACGTAAAAATGGCCATGAAGTAAGCCTTGCTATATTCATAAAAAAAGCTTCATTATAGCCTAATTCTGTATTTAAAGTAGTTTGATATAAAACGCCTTCTAACACTCCAAAACCAATGCCCGACATCAATCCATAATATGCTATAGTTTGAGGTATTAGTGGTTATTTTGATAATTTTAAAATAAAGAAAATTAGGAAGTGCTTTAATTGTTTCTTCTAGTAAGCCAACACCAAATAAAAAGCCTACTAGCCTTAAAAAAATGGAATCTGAATTGGTTAAGGAATACAATGTACTTATGCCTTGCAAAAGATGTAAATTGGCTAAAAAATAAGCTGCGAGTTGTGTTGCAAAAAAAAGTAAAATGGTTGTTTTGTTTTTACTTGATTGGTTTTAAAAACATAGTAAAAAATATTCCCCAAATAGCAGAAAAGTACAATGCAATGGCATAAAAAGTAAACCAAGAACTAAAAGTAAATTTAATTAAAAATGTGGGAGCTAAACCAAATAATGATAAATAAATGAGTCGTTTATCGTTTAAAATATCCTTCTTTATAAAATCCACTTTCGGAATAATTAAATCCTTATCAATAAGTTTAATTTGATTGATAACACTTCCATTATTTTTTATTTTATAGTTTACATTTTGCATCTTTAAAATTGTCCTCACATTAAGCTCTTCGTTGGTTGAACTCTCTATTATATCCGACAAAAGTACGTTTCCATTTTCTACATAATGTTTAAGGTTTTCAATGGAATAAGGACCAAATTGTTGGTTGTTTCAGAATGTAGTAGGTCATTTATATTTTATAAAAATTACAAAAACATATTTATATTCTTTTAATAATGAATGTTAGTTAATATAAAGTGCTAAATAATAAAAGATTAAAGTGTATTGATGAAGTGAAATATGTTTACTTTAATTTAATCTTTCCATTTAATATTACTACATTACTATTTCATAGCAATTACGTTTTTGTTCATGTCTTTTAAATGCTATTTACTGATTTTAGTCGTTAGTTTTATTTTGTATAAATCCTATTTTCGCAACATCAAAAATATAAAATACATGAAAACAGTTGATTCAATTAATTTTAGTGGTAAAAAAGCACTTGTACGTGTTGATTTTAATGTGCCACTAGACAAACAAACGCTTGCTGTAACTGACGATGCGCGCATACGTGCTACAGTGCCAACTATTAAAAAAATATTGGCCGATGGCGGTTCTTGTATTTTGATGAGTCATTTAGGTCGCCCACTTAAAAAATTAAAAGAAGACGGAACAGTTGATTTTGAAAAGCACTCGTTAAAACATGTAATTGCTACTGCTTCTGAATTATTTGGTGTAAATGTTCAGTTCGCCAATGATTGTATAGGTCAAGAAGCAATTGATAAAGCAGCTAATTTAAAAGCTGGAGAAATTTTATTATTGGAGAATTTACGTTTTTATAAAGAAGAAGAAAAAGGTGATGTGGGTTTTGCTGAAAAATTAAGCAAACTGGGAAATGTATATGTAAACGATGCATTTGGAACTGCACACCGTGCCCATGCAAGTACTGCTATTATAGCACAATTTTTCCCAACTGAAAAATGTTTTGGTTATGTAATGGCAAACGAAGTTGCTAATGCCGAAAAGGTAATGAAAAATGCAGAGCGTCCATTCACGGCTATTACAGGTGGTGCTAAGGTTTCTGATAAATTATTAATCATCGAAAATTTAATCAATAGCGTTGATAACATCATTATTGGTGGCGGAATGGCTTATACATTTTTAAAGGCGCAAGGTTACGAAATTGGTTCATCGCTTTGCGAAGATGATAGATTGGAACTTTGTTTAGATTTATTGAAAAAAGCGGAAGCCAAAGGCGTTAAACTTTTATTGCCAGCCGATTCGGTGGTTGCTGATAAATTTGGCAATGATGCTAATTTTAAAAATTGCAGCAACCATAAAATTGAAACCGGTTGGATGGGTTTAGATATTGGAACTGAAGCAAGCCAAACTTTTGCTGATGTAATCAAAAACTCTAAAACCATTTTGTGGAATGGTCCAATGGGTGTTTTTGAAATGAGCAATTTTGAAAATGGAACAAAAAGCGTTGCCATTGCAGTAGTTGAAGCTACTAAAAATGGTGCATTTAGCTTAATTGGTGGGGGAGATAGTGCTGCTGCAGTAGCTAAATTTGGCTTTGAAGACCAAGTAAGTTATGTGAGTACAGGTGGTGGTGCATTGCTTGAGTATTTTGAGGGGAAAGAATTACCTGGGATAGCTGCCATTAACAACTAATTGCCTCTGGCTGCTGGCAGCTAGCCTCTAGCCAAAAAAATTAGTTAAGAAAAGAGTAAAATAATTTAAACAAATAAAAATTAGCCAGCTGCCAGAAGCTAAAAAAGTAAAAACAATTATAATATATTAACAAACAGCCAGCGGCCAGAAGCTAGCGGCTAGAAGCAAGAATATGACATACAGAATAGAACACGATACCATGGGCGAGGTGCAAGTACCTGCCGAAAAATATTGGGGTGCACAAACAGAGCGTAGCCGCAATAACTTTAAAATTGGTCCAGAGGCTAGCATGCCAAAGGAGATTATTCACGCATTTGCTTACTTAAAAAAAGCAGCCGCTCATGCCAATACCGATTTAGGTGTATTGCCCGCTGAAAAACGCGATTTGATTAGCAAAGTTTGTGATGAAATTTTAACTGGAATGCATGATGGAGAGTTTCCGTTGGTAATTTGGCAAACTGGCAGTGGAACACAAAGTAACATGAACTCAAACGAGGTAATTGCCAACCGCGCACATGTTTTAAATGGTGGTAATTTATTAGACGAAAATAAAGTTTTACATCCAAACGATGATGTAAACAAATCGCAATCTAGTAATGATACTTTCCCAACTGCTATGCACATTGCATCATACAAGCAGGTGGTTGAAATTACTTTGCCAGGTTTAACTTTATTGCGCAATACTTTAGATAAAAAAGCAAAAGATTTTAAGAACATAGTTAAAACAGGTAGAACCCATTTTATGGATGCTACGCCTTTAACTTTAGGTCAAGAATTTAGTGGTTATGTACAACAAATTGATAACTCCATCAGAGCAATCAATAATGCGCTAACCATGATTTTAGAATTGGCTTTGGGTGGAACAGCAGTAGGAACGGGTTTAAATGCTCCTAAAGGTTATGATGTATTGGTAGCTAAAAAAATTGCAGAATTTACAGGCTTTCCTTTTGTTACTGCTCCAAACAAGTTTGAAGCATTAGCAGCTCATGATGCCATGGTTGAATTAAGCGGTGCATTGAAACGTACAGCGGTTTCGCTAATGAAAATTGCCAACGATATCCGTATGTTATCTTCTGGTCCACGTAGCGGTATTGGCGAAATTATCATTCCTGATAACGAACCAGGTTCATCTATTATGCCAGGTAAAGTAAATCCAACACAACCAGAAGCAATGACCATGGTTTGCGCCCAGGTTATTGGAAACGATGTGGCAGTTACTGTTGGTGGCATGAACGGACATTTTGAATTAAATGTTTTCAAACCAGTTATGGCAGCAAACGTATTACAAAGTGCACGTTTAATTGGAGATGCTTGCGTTTCGTTTAACGATAAATGTGCCATTGGTATTGAAGCCAACAACGATATTATTCAACGTCATTTGGAAAATTCATTGATGTTGGTTACCGCTTTAAACCCACATATTGGTTACGAAAAAGCAGCTAAAATTGCTAAGAAAGCACATAAAGAAAACAAAACTTTACGCGAAGCAGCAGTAGAGTTAGGTTACTTAACCAGCGAAGAATTTACCGCTTGGGTTAAACCAGAAAATATGGTTGGAAACTTATAGTCGAAACATATTAAATAACCGAAAAAGAGGTTGTCTCAAAAGGACAACCTTTTCGTTTTTTGTCACATTGAGCGGAGTCGAAATGTTTTGAAAACGTGCATATTAAGTTCTCGACTTCGCTCGAACTGACTACCAATTTGAGACTTTTGAGACTGTCTCTTTTTATGTTATCATGAATTATTTAAACAAAAAACCATTTTGCCAAAGTGAGCAAAAATCCATGGTGATAGCTACTGAAAAATGAATGGCTACACCCAACCAAATGCTATTGCTTTTTAAACTCAGTACGCCAAGTACCAATCCTGCAATAATAGCGGCTAAGGTTTCGGGTAAGGGTTTTCCAAAATGAATCATACAGTATGGAATAGTCATTACTAAAATGCTGTAAAAGCCAAAACGCTTTTTATTGCCATGCACCATAAACCCTCGAAAGAAAAACTCCACCGCAAAAAATTGAATTAAATAAAGCAATTCCCAAGCTAAAAAACGTGGATATAATCCTTCGCCAGCTTGCAATTTGTAAAAAGGATATTTATGCTGAAAACTTTCGGTAAATGAGGCTGTAAACACCAAAGGCATCATAATAGCAATCATTAAAAGGTAAATTTTGTAATCTTTTAAAGCGCCTTTTATTCCTAAACCATAGTTCGAAAATTTATCTTTAAATACAAATTTGATAATTGCCAAAGGCACCAAGCCATAAAACAAAACTATTACGCCAACCCAACAAGCCAAGGCATATAATTTATCGTTCACTATATTGGCATAAGCATCGGCTATTTTATGTAAACCCACTTGGTGTAAAAAATCAAAAGTAAAGTTAGCTTGACCAAAATACTCATCTAAACTGATACAAACTGCCGAAGCTATACAAACTATAAAAGCTTGCAATTTTATGTTTTCTATTTTGTTGTTTTCAGTATCGTGGTAAACTTTACTTACCAAAGCTTTTATCATTTACGAAAGCTATTTATGTAGTAAAAATTAAATAAAAGTACACTGCAGGAACAGCTAAAAATAAGCCGTCAAATCTATCTAAAACACCACCATGCCCAGGTAGTAAATTACCTGAATCTTTAACATCAATATTGCGTTTTAAAAGCGATTCGGTTAAATCGCCAAAGGTGCCAAATATTAAAGTTAAAATACCAAAAATAATCCATTCGTGAAGTTCCAAAATATCAAAATAATCAAATTGGGTAAAAACAAATGCTACTAAAATTACAAATAAAGCCGCACCCATGCTGCCTTCCCAAGTTTTTTTAGGGCTAATGCGTTCAAACAATTTGCGTTTACCAAGTTTTCGGCCAACTAAGTATGCGCCAGTATCGCAAGTCCAAAGCATAATAAAGAAACCAATTGGCAAGGCTCCATCGTAAGTTAAACTGTTAAAACGACCAAAATCGGCCAACATGCTTAATGGGAAACAGATATAAATAATACCTAAAACTTGATAAGCCAAGGTATCAAACTCACGTTTGGTTTTTTCAAAAAGCTTTATAATTATCATCAATAAAAACACAGGAATTAAATGGTAAAACCAACTAAAATCCCAATCGTTTCTAATAATCAAGGCAAACATAATATTGATAATACTTCCTGCTATTACGCCTAAATATTGCTCAATCCAGTTTTTATCGGGCAGCATTAATTGATAAAATTCGCGCAAGCACAAAAAATTGATTGCAAATAGCAAAATATAAAAAGCCCATTCGTTCATTATTGTGCAAAGCACAATGGCTAATACAAAAAAGAAACCTGTAATGGCTCTTTGCCAAAAATTACTCATGATATAGTTTTACGTTAAATTTTATTTTTTTCAATTAAATGCAAGGCAGTAACCGCATCTTCTTGGTGGCAATATATTTCAATTTTTCCAAAAGCGCCCGCATAGCTGCTATCGGTTTTATTAATTTCTGATGCCTCAATGCCATTTTCAGCCAAAAATGTGATGATGTTTTGCGAGGTGAAAATATCTTTTACCTCTGTAACCTTTACCCAATCAATCATTTGTATGTTTTATAAATATTTGGTTAAACCTTAGTTTACTCATTGCAAATAAAACAATAACCACTCCAAAAGCCGCTATTGCTGTTAAATAAATTGGAAAATTATAATCATCTTTAAAATATTCAATTTCAGGATGTTTTTCGGAAATATAAAAAGCCAAAATGGTTATGGTATTGTTTAAAAAGTGACCTAACACTGTTACCCAAATATTGCCACTGTAAGCAAAAGCATAGCCCAAAACCACACCAAACATAAATCGCGGTAAAAAGCCAAAATAATCACCATGAATAGCGCTAAAAATAATGGCTGTAAAAATTACTGATACATGTAAATTATAAAAACACATGCGCACAAAATTTTGAAGGCAACCTCTAAAAAATATTTCCTCAGCAATGGCAGGAATTACGGCTACAATAAAAATATTCAAAATCAATTGTCCTATTCCATTGGCCCTAACAAAAGCTTCAGATTGGAGTTTACTAAAAGCTTCGTCACCGCGTAAATAAGTTTCAAACTCTTTTAAACTATCTGGCAAATGTAAATTTTGGTTAAGTTCCAAAAGCCAAGAGGAAACTGGAATAGCCGAAATAATTAATATGATTATAAACAAATAATTATAAATACGGGTTTTATGTTTTAGGTGTAAAAAATGAACTGGATTTTGATTAATTGACCTGCTAAATAAAATAGCTGGAACTATAAAAATAGCAATTGAAATAATTCCTTGGTTGAGCTTTAAAGCCAAAACCCCTTGTGGATATTCACTTGGATGGTTAACTATATCAAAAAATGAACTTTGTAAATCAATTCCAAAAAATGTTTTTGTAATACTAATACTTAGTACACCCCCAACAATATAAAAGGTTATAACCATACCAATTAGTATGAGCAATTGCCATAAAAAGTAAACAATTGGGTTGGATGCAAATGTGGGTATCTTAAACATTTTGTTATTTTTGTGAGCGCAATATAATTTTAAAATAAATAATTGGTAAAAATAGGTAATATAGAATTAGGCGATTTTCCACTTTTGTTGGCCCCAATGGAAGATGTGAGTGATCCGCCTTTTAGAGCTGTGTGCAAAGATAACGGTGCAGACCTTATGTACACAGAGTTTATTTCGTCTGAAGGATTGATTAGAGATGCTATTAAAAGCAGAAAAAAACTCGATATTTTCGATTATGAACGACCAATAGGTATTCAAATTTTTGGAGGCGATGAAGAAGCAATGGCCATGGCTACACAAATTGTGGATACAGTAAATCCTGATTTAGTGGATATTAATTTTGGTTGCCCTGTAAAAAAAGTGGTTTGTAAAGGAGCAGGAGCAGGAGTTTTAAAAGATATTGAACTCATGGTTCGTTTAACCGAAGCAGTTGTAAAATCAACTAAATTGCCAGTTACAGTAAAAACTCGTTTGGGTTGGGACGAAAACTCTAAAAACGTAGAAGATGTAGCCAAACGATTGCAAGATGTAGGCATTGCCGCATTGAGTATTCATGGTAGAACGCGCGCTCAAATGTACAAAGGCGAAGCCGATTGGACTTTGATTGGAAAAATTAAGAACAACCCAAATATTAAAATTCCAATTTTTGGTAATGGCGATATTGATAGCCCAGAAAAAGCGGTAGAATATAAAAATCGATATGGCGTTGATGGTGTAATGATAGGCCGCGCTGCTATTGGTTATCCTTGGATTTTTAACGAAATAAAACATTACATGGCCACAGGCCAATTATTGCCAGCACCAACTATTGCTCAAAGAGTAGAAGTGTGTCGCAAACATTTAACCAAAAGTGTGGAGTGGAAGGGTGAAGGCTTAGGAGTTTTAGAAATGCGCAGGCATTATACTTCGTATTTTAAAGGCTTAAATCATTTTAAAGAATTTAGAACCAAATTGGTTACCTTAAATAAATTAGAAGAAGTTTTAGCAGTTATAAGTCAAGTAGAAGAGCATTATAGTCAGGAAGTGGCGCAGCTTTGAGCTATACCAACTCCATAAATAATTTACTTAATTGCGGTTCAGCTTTGTTAGCGGCCGCAATTATTTTTTCTAAACTTACTGGTTTTAAAGTTTCGGGAAATCCTAAATCGGTAATAACCGAAATGGCACAAACTGCTAATTTCATTTGTACCGCCACCAAAACTTCGGGCACAGTACTCATTCCAACAGCGTCAGCACCCATTATGCTAAGCATTTTATACTCTGCCTTAGTTTCTAAAGCTGGTCCTTGTACCGATGCGTAACAACCTTCATGGAGTGTAATATTGTTTTGCGTTGCAATATTTAAAGCTTGCTCGCGCAATGTTTTGTTATATGGTTCACACATATCAGGAAATCTGTCTCCAAACTCACGGTAATGTTTTCCTCTTAATGGCGATTCGGGCAATAAATTAATATGGTCGTTTATAAGCATCAGTTCGCTTACTTGATAATTTCGGTTCAATCCACCCGCTGCATTGCTTATCAATAGTTTATTTATACCTAAAAATTTTAAAACCCTTACTGGAAAAGTAACTTCTTGCATGCTGTAACCTTCGTAATAATGAAACCTACCTTGCATAATTACCACCGGTTTTTTATTTAAATAGCCAAAAATTAGTTTGCCTTTATGGCTTTCAACTGTGCTTATCGGAAAATGTGGAATATCTTCATAATTGATGGTATTTACCACTTCGCAATCGTTAACCAAAGCACCTAAACCAGTTCCTAAAATAATACCAGTTTCAGGTTTTATGGCAGTTTTTGATAAAATATAATTAGTAGCTTCGTTTATTTTGTTCAACATAGTTTAAAATGGTTTGGTTAAATTTTTCTTTATCATTTTCGAAAAATGCCACTTGCAAAGGCAAATAATAAATAGGATAATTTTTTAGCAAATCTTTGAACTCATCGGTTTGTAATCGCATGGCATCTTTTTCTGTACTTAACAATATTTTATTTTCAGACTCGTATCTGTCAAATTCAGCTAAAAGTTTAGTAATTTCTTCCTTCGTAAAGTCATGATGATCGCCAAAGCGCCAAGCAGTTAATACTTTACGGGCATTTTGGTCCAAATAATTTTCAAAACTATCGGCTTTTGCAATTCCGCTAAATGTTAAAACATCAGCATTTTTTAGGTTTACTTGATTTTCAATATTTCCGTTGAAATAGGGCACCAAATCATCATATTTTTGATAGCTAAAAAATACTTGTTGGTGTGCTAAAGGTTTTATTTGAGCTTTAATTTTATCTTTTTCAGTTTGCTGTAAATCGGCATTACATTTGGTAACTATAATAATATCAGCACGTTTATAGCCTGCTCGGTATTCTCGTAAAGTGCCGGCTGGCGTTAAATAATCTTGGGTAAATAAATTATGGTAATCGGTTAATAATATATTCAATCCCGCTTTGATAGCCCTGTGCTGAAAAGCATCATCCAATAAAATTACATCAGTATCATCTGCATCAAAAAGTAAGTTTGGCACGCCAATAACTCTATTTTCACTAACGGCAAGATGAATTTCATCTTTAAATTTTTGTTTTATTTGTCTAGGCTCATCGCCAATTTCGGTAGCGCTACTTTCATTGCTTGCAAAAAAATAACCAATGGTTTTGCGTTTATAGCCTCGGCTTAAAACAGCAACTTTGTGGGTAGGTTTGAGTAGTTTTATTAAATATTCAATGTGAGGCGTTTTTCCTGTTCCGCCAAAAGCCAAATTACCTACATTAATTATCGGTAACTCAAAAGATGTCTCAGGCAATAACCCCGCACTGTAACACCAGTTTCGTATAAATAATATAAAACCATAAAGCAGTGCAAAAGGTGCAGCTAATATTCGTAAAGCTAAAATCATATTTGGCTTCGATATTAGCTAAAAAAAATAAGAGTAATTAACTCAAATTGTGCAAGCAAATATTTTTGGGTTAAGTTAAAATATTCAAATCAGGTTTAGCATAAGGTAAAGTTGCTATTTTTTCTGCTTTGTAATAAGTCTCCAAACCTTGAACAGCAATGCTTTTGGTTTTACTTAAATCAAGTAAATATTCTTCTGTTAAAAAATCTTCGTTAATTATAAGTTCCACTACTCTACCAATTACCAAAATGGTATTATTTGATTTAATCAAAACTTCTTCTTCAAATGTTAAACCTATTTTTACCAAACTTTCGGTTACGTATGGTGCTTTAATTACGTTGGAGTAAAATTCGTTAAGGCCAGTTTTTTCAAATTCGCTTTCATTTTCTCCAAATCGGGCAGCAGTTTGATGGGCTTGTTTGTAAATATTTTCGTTTACATTGTTAATGGTAAAACATCCATTATTTTTTATATTTTCATAGGTATGCCTTTCAACACTAGCTGGTCTTTGAATAAAACCCATTAATGGCGGGTTGGCACCAATATGATTAACCGAGTTGAAAATGGCCAAATTACTTTTTCCGCTATTATTAATAGTGCCAATTAAATTAGCAGCCCTTAAACCCGAAAGGCAATTGATTAAATTAGTACGTTTTTGTTTTTCTAGTTTTTCAAAATCTGATGTAAGCAGTTGTATCATATAATTTGTTTCATTTAATAAAGCGTTTCAGGGAAAAATGTTTTAAGAAATTGTTAGCTAAAACAAATCTGCAAACAAGCATTTTTTGTAAATAGTAGATTATCAGATATATGCTTTAAGTCAATTTCTTTTCTTTGTTAAATTAACTTTATTGCAGCAGTGAAAGTACTCATTATTGACGATGTAAGTAGTTTATTAACAGAAGGATTAGAGAAAATTGGTTATGAAGTAACTTATTTGCCTGCTATTAATAGAAGCGAAATTTTACAAATAATTGCACCTTTTGAGGTTTTGGTGGTGCGTACCAAAACTTTAATTGATAAAGAAATTTTTGCTGCTGCTCCAAATTTAAAAATTATTGCGCGAGCAGGCAGCGGATTAGACAATATTGATTTGGATTTAGCCAATCAAAAAGGAATTTATTGTTTTAACGCTGGGCAAGCCAATGCCGATGCTGTAGGTGAACATACTTTAGGCATGCTTTTAAGTTTAATGCGTAATTTAGCTAAAGCTGATTTTGAGGTAAGAAATAAAATTTGGGATAGAGAAGGCAACAGAGGCTATGAATTAAATGGAAAAACGGTAGGAATTATTGGTTTTGGAAATACAGGAAAAGCATTTGCCCGAAAATTAGCCGGTTTTGATGTGAAAATTTTGGCATATGATAAATATTTGGAAAATTATTCTAACCAAAATGCACAAGAGGCAACTTTGGAGCAAATTTTTGAAGAAAGTGATATTTTATCGCTACATGTTCCATTAACACCTGAAACTAAAAATTGGGTGAATGCAAGTTTTTTTACACAATTTAAAAAAAATATTTACCTATTAAATATGTGCCGTGGAGAGGTGGTAAATATGCCTGAAACAATTGAATATCTGAATAATATGAAAATAAAGGGAGCTTGTTTTGATGTATTGGAAAATGAAAAAATAAATAACCTAAGCAACCAGCAGCAAAAAGATTTTGACTACCTTATAAACAACAAAAAAGTAGTTTTATCACCGCATATTGCCGGTTGGACTTTTGAGAGCTATGAAAAAATTGCGCAATCCATACTCTTAAAATTAACTGACTTAAAATAAGCACAATAAAATTACTTGAGCGGCTATTTTGGGTGATGTTTGATTTATTGAAGAAAACCCATTTAATTTACGCTCTTAAAATCAATCCAATTAATAATTTGTAACAAACATTTACATGAGAAGGATATATTTATTATTAGCGGCCTTAATAGGCCTTTCAGCTTTGGCCACAGCCCAATCTAACCTGGGTGTGCTTGAAGGAAAAGTTATTGATGATAACACAAAAAAGCCAATTGAATTTGTGCTTGTAATTATTGAAGGTGGTGGGGGTATTAAAAAATCAAAGTACACTGACAAAGACGGTGAGTTTGAGTTTACCGCTATTCCAGCCGGTTTGTACAATATTTCTGTTTCTTTGGTTGGTTATCAAAAAATAGTTATGCAGGATGTTCCAGTAAAAGGTGATAATAAAATTACCACAAGGACTTTTTCAATGTCAAATAAGAATTTGAAAGAAGTTGAAGTACTTGGAAATAAAGTACAGTTGATTGATAAAGATGATCCCAATCAGAACAACTTTAAAAACATAAATAAGCAAGGAACTCAAAATTTAAATGCAATTGCAGGTATTTCACGTGGTGTTGATTCGCGTGGCGGAGCTGCTCCAAATATTCGTGGTTCGCGTGCTGAAAACACTGCTTATTATATTGATGGTGTGCGTGTTCAAGGTATTAATTTACCTGCTAATGCCATTGAAAATTTAGAGGTTATCACTGGTGGTACTCCTGCTTCTTATGGAGATTTTACTGGAGGAGCTATCAGTGCTACCACTAAAGCCCCAACTAAACAATGGGTGCGTTTTTTCGAATACAGAACTGCTAGTCCATTTTATGGTTACTTGGATAATTCGCATGTAAATGAGTTTACCACTTTTGTTTCGGGGCCAATTATGTTAAAAGATAAAGGTGTTGATGGAAGAGAAAAGGTATTAATTGGATTTACTAACTCCGTTAGAGGCTTTTACGCCTTAGACCCAGGTTTACCTGCGGTTGATGTTTATAAAGTGAAGGATGCCAAAATGAAAGAAATTGAAGAAACTCCTGTTCGTCCAAATACATTGGGTACCCTTGTTCCTGCGGCTGAATTTTTAACCAAAGGTGATTTGGAAAAAGTTGACTACCGTCAAAATGTTTCTTCTTACAATATTAATACTAGTGGTAACTTTAATTATCAACCTAGTAATAATATGAATTTTAAATTGGGCTACCAGGCACAGTTTTTTGCCAGAAATAATTGGAATAGTTTCCACTCATTATTGAATTCTGCCAATAATTCAAGAACAGAAGGTTATAATGGGTTAATTTATTTACAATTTACCCAAATGTTTAATAAAAAAGAGGATACTGCTAAAGCAAGGTTAGAATCTACTTTAACTAAAGGTGTAAAAATTTCGGATGCTTATTATACTGTTCGTGTTAGTTATGAGCGTAATTATTCAGAAACTTTTGATGCTAATCATGGAAAAGATTTCTTTAAATATGGTTACGTTGGAACATTTAAAACATACAATGCTCCTGCATATACTGCAGTTAGAAAAACTTTTGGACAACCAGCTGATACTATTACTTTAAATGATGGTAGAAAAATGTACTTAACAGGCTATACTCGTCAAACTGGATTTAGAGATACAGCATTTACTTTTCAAAAAGCTGATTTCAATACACTTAGAGGAAATTATACTCAAGCATTCTTAAATTATTATGGTGCTAATAACTTTAATAATTTCAATCAATTAAGAGGTTTAGGTGCCTTGCAAAATGGAGATGATCCTCAATCAATTTATTCAGGTATGTGGGGTAACTTAGCCGATGTGCAAGCAGGTTATTCTAAAAATTTATTTGAAAACTACATTGTTTATTTAGAATCTAATGCCTCAATAGCACCTAGAAGAAATTTAAAAGCTAAACATAATTTACAATTTGGTTTAACATACGAACAACGTTTCCAACGTAGCTACAATTTATCAGCAAGCAATTTATGGCAATTGATGCCATTATTAGCAAATCGTCAATTTTCAGGTTTAGATTCAATTGGAATTGCTAAGTTTGATGCTAATGGTGTTTTTCAAGATACCATTTCTTTCAATAGAAGAATCAATGCTGCTGATCAATCAGAGTTTGATAAAAATTTAAGAGCAAAATTAATTAGCCAAGGCGCTACCGATAATAATGGTAACCCTATAACCGAACAAACTTTCTTAGATATTAATTCATATGCTCCTGGTACTTATAACTTAAATATGTTCTCTGCTAATGAGTTATTGAATAACGGTAATTCTTTTGTTGGATATTTTGGTTACGATCATTTAGGTAATGCAGTTTCGGGAAAACCAGGAATTAATGAGTTTTTCAAAAACAGAATTTTACCTGCGTACCAACCAATTTATGCTGCAGCTTGGATTCAAGATAAATTCCAATTTAAAGATTTGATTTTACGTGTTGGTGTCCGTGTTGAAAGGTTTGATGCAAACCAGTTAGTATTACGTGATCCATATTCAATGGTTCCAATTTTAACTGCTGGTGAGGTTAAACAAGGTGCATCGGCAAAAATTTCACCAGAAACAATCAATGCTATGCCTAGTACAGTGCAAGATAATTGGAAGGTATATATTACTACTGATAATTTTTCGGCAAATAGCTATGGTATAGCTGGTTACCGCGATGGTAATAAATGGTATGATAGAAATGGTAATCCAGTTTCTGATCCTGCTGCTATTCAACGTGCTGCTGGTACTAGTCAAAATATTCCTTTAGTAGCAGATGCTAATAATTCAAAGGTTCCTACTGCTGAGTCGTTTAAAGATTATGTGCCAGATGTTAAAGTATTGCCTCGCGTATGGTTCTCTTTCCCTATCAGTACTTCATCGCAGTTTTATGGTACTTACGATATTTTAACACAACGTCCTAGTAGTAACGTGGCACAAATTGATGATTATTTCTTTTTGTCAAACCGATTAACTGGAATTATAGCAAATCCTGATTTGAAAATGACCCAAGTTACCGATTATGAAATTGGTTTCCGTCAACAAATTGGTAAAAACTCAGCAATTGGTATTATAGCTTCATATCGTGAAAATAGAAATATGACACAGTTATTTAGCTATATTCAAGCTTGGCCAAATACTTACACAACTGTTGGTAATATAGATTTCTCAACAGTTAAATCAGTAGGTTTGGAATATAAATTAATTGATATGGGTAATGTAAATGTTGATGCTAATTATCAATTACAATTTGCTGATGGTACTGGTTCAAACGTACAATCAAGTGCTGCTTTAATTCAAGCAGGCTTACCCAATACTAGAACCATTTTCCCTTTAGATTTTGATACACGCCACACTTTCAAAACCAATTTTGATTTCCATTATAAAGATGGTAAAAAATATGATGGTCCTGTAGTTGGAGGTAAGAAAATTCTAGAGAATGCTGGTTTCAACTTTATTTTTTCTGCATACTCAGGTCGTCCTTACACACAGAATTTAATTTCTACTCCAGATGGTGTTCAAAGCGGTGCTGCAGTTAGAAGTCCAATAAAAGGAACTCCTAATGGGGCTAATTTACCAGCACAATTTAACGTTGATTTAAACGTAGATAAAAACTTCACTATTAAAAATAAGCGAGCTGGTGCAAGTGTAAAAGAATACAGAATGCGTGTTTTCTTAACAGTAACTAATTTATTAAATGCTGCCAATGTAACTGGAGTGTTTAGATATACAGGAAGTGCTTACAACGATGGTTACTTAACTTCTCCTTTTGCAGCTGATCAAATTAGAACTGCAACCAATGCACAGTCATTTGTTGACCTATATAATACAAGGATGGTTAATCCTGATAGATTTTTGTTACCACGTTTAACCCGTATTGGAGTATCAGTTCAGTTTTAAAATAAAAAAAATAATTTTATGTTAAACTTTAAATATATAAAAACAGCAACACTCGTATTAAGTGCTATAGGTTTTTTAAACTTACAAGCCCGCGAAAATATTGGTATCGGCAAATTAGCAGGAAACTCCTCTAATGTTTTACCAAATATAAAATCTAATCCATTAGCAAAAATGGGCGCAGGTTGTGCTCCTGCAACAGCACAAAAAGAATTGTCGATTAATAATGTTAGAACCATTATATTAAATGGTGGTGACATGTGGTGGAATTTAAGTAATGCACGTTACGAAATTCCTAAAGTTCAAACTGGTCAAGTTGCCAAGAATTCATTATTCTCTGGTGCACTTTGGATTGGTGGAATAACCCAAGGTAATTTACGTTTAGCTGCGCAAACTTACCGTCAAAATGGTAATGACTTTTTTCCAGGACCATTACAAATTGATGGTTCTGCTTCTGTAACATCTACCAGATGTAAAGAATTTGATAAAATTTGGACAGTAACACGTACTGAAATTTCTAAATTCATTGATGGAGAAGCAGTAGCATCAGATATTATGAGTTGGCCAGGAAATGGCGGTCCAGGCGAGACTAAATTTCTAGCTCCATTCTTTGATGTGAACAATGATGGAAATTACAATTATGAAGACGGAGATTACCCAACTTTTAATCAAGGTGAAGCTGGTTTAGCTTCAATTCCTGATCAAATGATGTTTATCTGTTACAATGATAAAGGTAATATTCACTCTGAAACTCAAGGTTTACCTTTGAATTTAGAGTTTAAATTACAAGCATTTGGTTTTGCTACTAATGATGAAGTTAACAACATGACTTTTTACAGAACTACTATAACCAATCGTGGAACAGAAATTATAGATAGCTGTATTTTTGGTCAATGGGTAGATCCAGATTTAGGTAATTATTCTGATGATTATGTTGAGTGTGATGTAAAGAGAAATCTTGGAATCTGTTATAATGGTGATGATAACGATGAAGGTATTTTAGGTTATGGTTTAAATCCTCCTAGTGTGGGGGTTAATTTTTTTGAAGGTCCCCTTGACGAAAATCAAAAGCAAATAGGATTAACAAAATTTGTTTATTACGATAATAACCAATCACAACAAGGAAATCCTGCAAGACCAAACGATTTTTGGAATTACTTAAACGGACGTTGGAGAGATGGACAACCAATTACATACGGAGGCAATGGCAGAGGAGGTTCTGACACCTCAAGTTATATGTTCCCTGGCGCTACTGACCCTGCAGGAAGAGCTTTATGGACAGAAAGAATTGCCGGAAATACGCCCGCTGACAGACGTTTCTTACAAACTGCTGGTTCATTCAAATTATTACCTGGTGCTGTAAATAGAGTCACAATCGGTGTTGTTTGGGCTAGAGCCACTACTGGCGGTGCTACTGGTTCTTTTAATTTATTAAAAGAAGCTAGTGATAAAGCAACTGTATTATTTAAGAACAACTTCAGAATTTTAAGAGGTCCTGAATTTGACGATAATGCAGTAAAAATTACTGAGTTAAATCGTGAGTTAATTCTAAATATTGTAAACTCTGAAAGACCAGAAAATTTTAAAGCTAAAGTTGCAGGATTATGCGCTGATTCTACTGACTATAAATTCCAAGGATATCAAATATTCCAATTAAAGGTACCTTCTACTCCAAGTGATTTCTCTGATAGAGATCAAATAAGATTAGTTGGTCAATGTGACATTCAAGATGGTATAGGATTTATTGTTAATACTGTTAATGATGCAGATTTAGGCAATGTTAAAAGGATAATGGTAAGTGGTGAGGACAAAGGAATCAAGCATTCTTTCCAAATAACTAAAGATGCATTCTCTGTTGAATCTGACCAAACTTTGGTAAATTATAAAAATTACCACTACTTAATTATTCCTTATGCTGCTGTAACTAATTGTCCTCAAGAAGCTACGCAATATTTATCAGGTTCTAGACCAGTTATCTTAACTGCTACTCCACATTTATCATATGGTCATCAGCAAGGTACTCAATTAAATTCAGGTTTCACAAGTGGGCCAGCTTTAACCAGAATTGAAGGTATTGGTAATGGAGGAAATTTTATTAACTTGTCAAAAGCATCGATTGATTCAGCATTAATTGCACCTTATTATGTTAAAAGGCCAAGTTATATTGAAGGTCAAGGACCTGTAACAATTAAGGTTATCAATCCATTTAAAGTTCCTTTAGCAAATTTTAAACTTTTTATTACTGATTCTTCAACGAACCCAAGGATTTCAGATTCATTAGCTAGAGCTACTTCTTCTTGGAAAATAATTAACACTGCTACTGGTAAAGTATATGCCGGAACTAGAAACTTAATGATGGCAAATGAACAAATTTTTGATGAGTTAGGTTTATCAGTTACTGTTAATCAAGTAGCTGCTCCTGGTGACCCCAATAATAATAATGATTTATCTAATGGTTACATAGATGCATCTATAACTTTTGCCGATCCTACTAATAGATGGTTAAGCGGTATTCCTGACGGTGCTGTAGCATTAGCACCATTTAATTGGATAAGATCTGGTAATACTGGAACTCCCGAATTTACTAATTTAACGGATCATGATTTCTTTAGATCAATTGCTGGTAATAAAGTGGCGATTGATCCTAGAAAACAATATAGTAATATATTAGGTGGAACTTGGGCTCCATTTGAGTTATGCGCCAAGGCTGTAAAAAGTGGTTCAACCCCAGCTTCTTATGGTCCCGGAATTAGTTTAACTCCAAATACTAATCAAATTTCTGAAGATAATCCTATTTCAAGTTTACAAGGTGTTGATGTTGTATTTACAAATGATAAATCAAAATGGACTCGTTGTATTGTATTAGAAATGGGTGAAAACAAAGAACAAAATATTGGCAATGTTTCTAAAGGCAATATCAGAGCATCTGCTTCGGTAGATAAAAATGGTAAACCTGAGTCTGGTAGCTTTGGTTTAAGTTGGTTCCCAGGATATGCTATCAATGTAGAAACAGGTGAAAGATTGAACATTGTTTTTGGTGAAGACTCTTCATTACCTGGTGAAAATGGTAACGATATGATTTGGAATCCTACTGTAAACTGGTTTGATGGTAATTCGAGTAATGGTGTACCAGCATTTGGAGGAAAACACCACGTGTATGTTATGGGTGCTAAAGAACTTAAAGTGGGTAATAATGTATTATTTAGAGGCCCTAAGTATGATGAAGGTGTTACTTATAAACAATTATTAAATGTAACCAATCCTTCTGATGAACCTAATACCTTACAAAAACGTTATTTCTTATCTCAATTTATGTGGGTTACAATGCCAATTTTAGCTCAAACTTCTCGCTTAAGAAGTATGGCTGATGGTTTAGTTCCAAATGATGCAACGGTAAAAATTAGAGTAAAACGTCCATATGCTCGTTACATCAATAATGTTGATACACCATTAGCAAATGCTGGTCAACCTTTGTACGAATTCAATACGAATAGCATTGCTCCTGTTATTAACGATAAAACTGCTGGTAATAAGGCTTTAGATATGGTTAATATTTCGCCAAATCCATATTATGCATATAGTGGATATGAAGATCCTGGCAATGCTTTGGATAATAGAGTAAAAATTATAAACGTTCCAAAAAAATGTGTAGTTTCAATCTATACTCAAAGCGGTTTCTTGGTAAGAAGAATTCCAAAAGATGATGATACTAGAACATATATTGAATGGGATTTACGCAATGATGCAAATGTTCCTATATCAAGTGGTGTTTATCTAGTTCATATTGATGCTCCAGGCATTGGAGAAAGAATTATCAAATGGTTTGGTGTAATGCGTCCAGCTGATTTCGATTCGTTTTAAAAAAATAATAATGCACTTTAATAGTTGTTATTAAAGTGCATTCTAAAAAAAATTATAAAATAAATTACTCGTATGAAGAAGTATATTTTACAAAGTTTGGTAGCTTGTTTTGGATTATTGGCTACTGTAAATGCAGGAAATCCTGATAGAGCCGGTGGTGCTGGAGCAACACAGCTTTTGGTTAATCCGTATGTTCGTGGTGTTGGTTTAGGCGGTTCAAATACTGCTTCTGCTAGAGGTTTAGAGTCATATTACTTAAACATAGGCGGTTTGGCTTATGTAAAGAAAATGGAAATTCAAGCGTCACAAACCCGTTACTTAGTTGGAACTGATATTTACCTTAATAATTTTGGTATTGCTCAAGCTCTTGGCGAAAATGGAAGTGGTGGCGTATTAGGTATGGCTTTAACATATTGGGATATTGGAAATATTCCAATTACCACAACCGAAGCTCCTGATATGACCTTAGGAACTTACACTACTCAAATTTTGAATTTAGGTTTGGCTTATTCAAAAACCTTCTCTAATTCAATTACAGGTGGTTTAATGGTTAGATACATTAGCGAAGGTACTTCAAGTGTTAATGCTAGTGGAGTTACTTTAGATGCTGGTGTTCAATATCAAACATCTTTAAATGCTGCTAAAAAAATTAAAAAACAAGATTTCAGATTTGGTATCGCTGTTCGTAATTTAGGTCCTGATTTTGCATATCAAGGTACTGGTTTAACTGCTAATACAACAGTAACATCAACGGGCGCTACAAGAAAAACTTTATTTGGTTCTCAGCCATTTAATATGCCAGCTTTAGCTAATATTGGTGCAGCTTACGATTTTAGATTAGATAAAGGTGAAGAAACATATGATCACAAATTAACCTTAAATGCTAATTTTAACTATAATGCATTTTCATCAAACATTGTTGCTATTGGAACAGAGTACGCTTACAAGAATATGTTTATGTTAAGAACTGGTTATGCGCATCAAGAAGGTAACTTTAGTGACACTGAATATAAGAATCCCCAATATGGCATAAGCTTTGGTGTTGGTTTTGGAATACCTGTTAGTAATACTACTGATTTAGCAATTGATTATGCTTATCAACCAACTGTTATTTTTAACGGAATACACAGTATTGGACTTAAACTTACTTTAGGAAATAACAAATAATTTTATATATTTGTTTATTATATTGAAACGTTCGGATTATCAATCCGGACGTTTCTTTTTGTTTTATATTGTATCAAAATTTTTATAAAAAATGGCAAAAAAAACTTTATCGGCTTCACCATCTCTTAATTATTTATCTAAAGATGGCTTCGAGAAATTGCAAAAAGAATTACACGATTTAAAATTTGTTCAACGCCCATTTATTTCGAAGCAAATTGCCGATGCCAGAGATAAAGGTGATTTAAGTGAAAATGCTGAATACCATGCAGCAAAAGAAGACCAAGGACATTTAGAAACTAAAATTTCTCAAATTGAATCTTTGTTAGCAATAAGTAGAATAATTGATGAAACTAAGCTAGATAACAGCAAAGTAATGCTATTAAGTAAAGTATTAGTTTTAAACCATAATGTAAAGAAAGAATTTACTTATATTGTTGTTTCTGAAAACGAAGCAGATTTTAAAATTGGAAAAATTTCAGTAAAGTCGCCAATTGGTGCTGGTTTAATGGGTAAAAAAGTGGGTGATATAGTTGAAATTGCCGCACCTGCAGGTACTATTAAATTAGAAATTTTAACTATTTCATTTAGTTAAGCAATATGGCAAGTATATTTTCTCGAATTATAGCAGGAGAAATTCCTTGTTATAAAGTTGCCGAAGATGATAGCTTTTTAGCTTTTTTAGATATTAGTCCTCTAACAAAAGGTCATTTACTGGTACTTCCTAAGGTGGAAATAGATTATATATTTGATTTGGATGACGAATTGTATACAAACTTACATTTGTTTGCAAAAAAAGTTGCTATAGCCCTTAAAAAGGCTATTCCTTGTGAAAGAGTTGGAGTAACTGTTATTGGCTTAGAAGTTCCGCACACTCATATTCATTTAATGCCTATAAATGGTGTAAATGATATGAATTTTGAAAGAAAAAAGCTTTCATTTTCCAAAGAGGAAATGCAAGAAATAGCAGATTCAATAGCTAAGTATATTTAGTTTTCTATTATTAAATAAAAGCCATACAATTTTGTATGGCTTTTTTTATGAACTATTATAATCCATAAAAAAGCCCGATAAATTTAATTTATCGGGCTTTTAGTTTTATTCATCACCTCCTTGGTTGGGTGCCTGGTCTAACTCTTTGACCTGGAATGTTTTTTGGAGCTTCAGGTTCATTACTTTTCGGTTTGGTTATGCCAATAAAGTTTTTATCTATAACTTTTACTGTAGTCCTTCTATTTAATTGATGTTCGGCTTCAGTACATTTCTGTCCTTCAATTCTTTCGTTTGGTCCTTCACAAGCACATTTTGGAACCGCTAATTCATTTTCTCCATAACCTCTCGATACTAATCTCATTGAATCAACACCGTGACGAATTAAATAACCAACACATGAATCAGCGCGTCTTTGTGATAACTTGATATTGTATAATGAATCAGCTCTACAATCGGTATGAGAACCCAATTCAAATTTTAACATTGGATATTTATTCATAACAATTACCAAAGAGTCTAGAATTTCTGCCGAGCGAGGTCTGATATCAGCACTATCTAATCCATAGAATATACCTTTTACATCAAAAACATCGTCTCCAAATGGTTTTAATATTAAATCTTGAACTAAATCTGTTGAAACTTCTAAGTTTTTGGTAGTAGCTCCATAAATTTTACTATCGTAATACAATGGTTTAGAACCATAAAAGTCGTAATCTGTTCCTGCTCTTAGGGTTATTCTATAAGAACCTGCGGCATCTGTTTTAACAACCAATTTTACTGTATCTGAACTGTTAGTAAATTGAATAGTTGTATTTTTTAAGATTGAATTATCTTTTTCATCACGAGCAACACCGCTTAAAGTAAATACCAATGGCGTTTTGGTAAATCTATAAATATCATCACTACCTTTTCCGTTCATTCTATTTGAAGAGAAAAAACCACTTTCTTTATCTTTTGAAAAAATAATTGCAAAGTCATCACCACCTGAATTAATAGGTGCTTTCATGTTAATAGGATCACTCCAATCAGTACCTTGACCTTTGGTGTAGAAAATATCAAATCCACCCATGCCGCAACGGCCGTTTGATGCAAAGTATAATGTTCCGTCTTCGTGTTGGAAAGGGAAACCTTCGTCACCATCAGTATTTACAGTAGGACCTAAATTTACAGGATCGCCCCAAGCATTACCTCTTTTACTGTAACTTACACTGTATAAATCTTTACTTAATTCTAACCCTTCAGGATTTTCAGCACTTGTTACCGGTTTTGCAGTACTACCAGGCATGTTACTAGAGAAATAAAGCGTAGTTCCATCTTTGCTTAAAAAGGGTTGACCACAATCAAATGAATCGGTACTGAAAGGAAGAGGTATTGGTACACTCCATTCTGTGCCATTTAATTTTGATTCGTAAATTCTGCAATGTGCGCCCTTACCATCATTTTTTTCACCATAATTACATTTAGTAAAATACATAGTAGTGAATTTGGCATCAAAACAAACCGTTCCATCGTTCCATTTTCCGTTCACATTCTTTTTATCAACCAAAACAGGTGGACTATAATTCTCAATAGTTTCTTTATTCTTTTTGTTTAATTTTAAGGTAGTAGTATAAATATCGCAATAGCCATTATTAAACCAACCATATTTATCTTTACCACTTACTCCAACTTCTAATCTATCGCTAGAAAACATCAATTGGTCTTTTCTGTACCACATAGTGGCAAAATCACTGTATTTAGTGTTAAGTTTAGCTACATTTTCAACTACAAAACGTGTTTTTTCTGATTTCCATTTTTGAGCGTTTGTACTTCCGCAATCTTCTAAATCAATTTTAGGGTCAGAACCAACCGTTTTTTTGTATTTATTGGCTTCTGTAATTGATTCAACATATTTTTCGGAATACTTTAAAGCTTGAATTTGGCGGTATTTTGCCTCAGCATTAGTTGGGTCAACTTGAACTGCTTTGGTGTACCAGCTTTCTGCTGTTGTCCAGTTGTTCGACAAGCGGTAGCATTCTGCTGCATAAAATGCTGCTTCTTTTTTTATTTCCTTGTCTTTGGTAATGCCATAAACTTTTTTGTATTTTTCAGCAGCTTGAGCATATTTTAAATCTTTAAAATCTTTTCGTGCATCTCCAATGCTTGCCCCGGGCTTACAAGCATATAATAAGGCAGATAATATTAATACAAATCCAGTTAATTTTATCATGTAATTTTGTTTCATGTGTAAATACTTTTTGCGTTTGATTTAGTACAAACGCAATTTTAATTTTTTTAGCGTATTAAACAATGTTTTTTTTTAGAACTTTTGTTTTTTTAATTGTCTATATATGAGCACTCTTAAATAAAACAGCCATTCAAATTGGTATTGAATGGCTGTTTTAAAATGCATAAAATTCGAAAAAATTATTTAATAAATAGCATTTCTCTGTACTTAGGTAATTGCCATAAAGTATCATCTACCATAAACTCTAAAGCATCGCTTGAAGAGCGAACATGATCAAATAAAGGTTTCACTTTATGACATAATGCAACTGCTGCTTTATGTGTATTGGTAGCGTGATGTGCTTTTTCGGTTTCAGTAATTATTTTTTCAACATTATCACTAATAGTTTTGATATGTTTAGAAATAGTTTCGATTGTTTTTAACTGTGTTTCGTAGCTAGCTTTGCTTAATCCTGCCCCTTTTAAAGCTTGTACATTGGTAGCCAATTTACTTTGGTATTCTACAGCTGCCGGAATTACATGCGATGTAGCCAATTGAGATAATGTT
The DNA here is from genome assembly GCA_027484685.1 of Bacteroidota bacterium. Taxonomy (GTDB): domain Bacteria; phylum Bacteroidota; class Bacteroidia; order UKL13-3; family UKL13-3; genus JAAFJM01. The sequence continues at coordinate 11,879 of JAIXSO010000048.1, read as the reverse complement.
TTTGCCTCAATATCAATTTTTTTAACATACAATTCTTGCATAATTTCATAACGAGCGTCTAATTCTATTTTGCTAAAAATATTATTTCTAGTAAATAAATCAGCCGATTGTTTTGAAACATAAGCATTCAATGCTTCTGGTGTAGTTTTTACATTTGATAAGCCACGTTTTGCTGCTTCTTTAACCCACTCATCACTATAACCATTTCCTTCAAATAAAATATTTTTAGATGCTTTGTAGTAAGCTTTTAAAGTGCTTAAAATTGCTTCTTCTTTTTTCTTACCTTTTTTAATTAAGGCATCAACTTCAGCTTTAAATTTGTTTAATTGATCTGCCATAACTGTATTTAATACAATCATTGCATTAGCACAATTAGCGCTTGAACCTACAGCTCTAAATTCAAATTTATTTCCAGTAAAGGCAAATGGCGAAGTACGGTTTCTATCGGTATTATCTAATAAAATGTCAGGAATTTTGATAACATTGATAGCTTGTTTTGATTTGGTATTAACCTTAGCGCTCGATTTATCGTTTAAAATTGAATCTAACACGTTAGTCATTTGGCTACCAATAAAAATACTCATAATTGCTGGTGGAGCTTCGTTTGCACCTAAACGGTGGTCGTTGCTTGCAGTGGCAATTGATGCGCGTAATAAATCGGCATTATCATTTACAGCTTTAATTACGTTAACAAAAAAAGTAAGGAACTGTAAATTGGTTTCAGGATTTTTGGTAGGAGCTAATAAATTTACACCTGTATTGGTAATTAAACTCCAATTATTGTGTTTTCCGCTTCCATTAACACCAGCAAAAGGTTTTTCGTGTAATAAAACTTTTAAACCATGGCGTTGGCTCACCTTTTCCATTAAATCCATTAACAATTGATTGTGGTCAACTGCTAAATTAGCCTCTTCAAAATTTGGAGCACATTCAAATTGCCCAGGAGCCACCTCATTATGACGGGTTTTTAATGGAATACCTAATTTGTATGCTTCGGTTTCAAAATCAACCATAAAATCGTGGATTCTTGGAGGAATTGAACCAAAGTAATGATCTTCTAATTGTTGTCCTTTTTCAGGCGCATGGCCTAATAACGTACGGCCGGTTAACATTAAATCAGGACGAGCATAAAACATAGCTTCGTCAATTAAAAAATATTCTTGCTCTATACCTAAACTAGCTGATGCTTTGCTAACATTTTTGTCGAAATATTCAGAACAAACGGCTACTACTGAGTTTTCTACAGCATGTAATGCTTTTAATAAAGGTGCTTTGAAATCTAATGCTTCGCCTGTGTATGAAACAAAAATGGTAGGAATACATAAAGTTTTACCGTTATTTTCTTCCATTATAAATGCTGGAGATGAAGGATCCCAAGCGGTGTAACCACGCGCTTCAAAAGTATTTCTAATACCTCCGTTTGGAAAACTACTTGCATCTGGTTCTTGCTGAACCAAGGCGCCACCTGAAAACTTTTCCATTGAGCGACCATCCTCGGTAGGTTCAAAAAAGGCGTCATGTTTTTCGGCTGTAGCACCCGTTAATGGCTGAAACCAATGGGTATAATGCGTTACTCCACGGCTCATTGCCCAGTTTTTCATTCCCGAAGCTACTGCATCAGCATGGCTACGATCAATTTTTTCACCCATTTTTACAGCTCTTGAAACTGCTTCGTAAGCTTCTTTGCTTAAAAAGTTTTTCATTGCACTGTCGTTAAATACATTGCTGTTGTAAAAATCTGATACTTTTTCAGATGGGGCTTTGGTAAGAACTGGATTTCTGCTGAGGGCAGTTTTTAAAGCGTTGAAACGTAAAGTTGGCATATTTTATGTTTGATTTTTGCGGTAAAAATAATGCTTAACAAAATATTAGCCTATTTATTTTTAATTAATGTTGCACATTTTTTCAAGAGGAGTTGAAGATGCCCTAATAATAAAGGTTTTCGAGCTAATTATTTTTTAGGTCCTTTTGGTTGCAATGGTCTTATTTCAAGATTTACAGTATGAAAATTATCAGGCATTTGTAATGCAAAAATTAAATTAGCTGCCACATCTTCGGGCATTAGCATATAATCGTGAGGTTTTACGCCCGGACTATTTCTGAAAAAATCGGTTTTTACTGCACCCGGATAAATACAAGTTACTTTTATTTTGAAATCGCGCACTTCGCGAAAAAGCGACTCGCTAAAACCTTTCACTGCCCATTTACTAGCCGAATATCCAACTACTTGTGCCATTCCTTCTAATGCAGCAGTTGATGCAATATTGATGATATGGCCAATTTGTTTTTCTTTCATTTTTGGCAATGCCATTTTACAGCAATAAAAAATACCATTTAAGTTAGTTTCTTGCATTTCATGAAATTGTTCTATTGGCATATCTTCCAAAAACCCAAAATAACCTAAGCCTGCATTGTTTATTAGAATATCAATGGTTTGGTTGGTTTTTGCAAATATTGTATTGAAAGCATTTTGCACAGAATCGAAACTGCGTACATCGCAATGGATAAAATTGTAATTTGAATTTGAAATATCGTTATTATTTCGACCTAAGCCAAATACAGTTGCGCCATTTGCTAATAATTGTTCGCAAATAGCTTTGCCAATTCCTTTGCTAACACCCGTAACAACGGCTATTTTATTTTGTAAATTCATGTATCTAATTTAAAGATTTTTGATTTGAAGATTTAGAGATTACAAAGCTACAAGATTATTACTATAATTTGTTTAAAGGCCAGAAGCTAGCTGCCAGCTGCTTAAAAAACTACCACTTTTTAAAAACCACAAAAACAGCTAATACTATTAAAGCAAAGCCAAGTAAGTGATTCCAAGCTAATTTGTCCGATTTAAAAACAAAATAATTGATGAGTACAAATACAGTAAGCGAAATCACCTCTTGAATGGTTTTTAGCTCAAACATATTAAATGGACCACCATTTTCTTTGTAACCAATTTTATTTGCTGGAACCATTAAGGCATATTCAGCCAAAGCTATTAACCAACTTATTAATATAACACCAATTAATCCAGTATTTTTTAGCCACTCTATTTTGCTAAATTGTAAATGCCCATACCAAGCAAAGGTCATAAAGGTATTTGAAAGGGTTAAAAGTAGTATGGTGTAAAATGCTTTCATTGTATTTTTGGTTTATTAGCAAAATAACAGAAAGTTTAATCAATTTACAGCTATTCTATTAAAAGTTATTGTTTTATTAAATGAAATATCTGGTGCATTGTTTACTTTTGTTAAAAACAATTAGAAATGGAAAATGCATTAAATGAAAAAAACAATCGAATTGTCATTTCCACTTTAGAAGAACAAGAGGATAGTATGAGGGCATATTGGGCAAGTATTTCTCCTATTCAAAGGCTTATTCATTTACATGAAATGATTGTACAAACTTACGATTTGAAGAATAATAAACCTGTTTTTTCAGATAGAATTAATTGTAAATAGCTATGAATATTTTTTTAGATAAGCATCTTTTATTAATCCAAAATCTAATAAAGGGAGATGTTTCTTTTATATTGATTGGTGGTTATGCGGTAAATTTTCATGGTTACAACCGAACGACTGGTGATATGGATTTATGGGTGAAACCCGCTAACGAAAACAGAGATAAGATGATAAAAGTGCTGATTGAGATGGGATTCAATAAGGATGATTTGAACACCATAGGTAAAATGGATTTTACCAAAGCATTGGCTTTTAATTTTTGGGAAGTTCCCTACAAAGTTGATGTGTTAACAAAAGTGGCAGGTGTTGATTATGAAACAGCTGATAAAGAAAAAGTAATTGCTGAAATTGAAAATATAAAAATACCTTTTATTCATGTAAATCATTTGGTGTTATCTAAAATCGGAAATAATAGAACCAAAGATAAGTTGGATGTAGAGGAACTTCAGAAAATACAGTCCTTTAAAAAATAATATTTAGCCTCCTCCAATAAATTTTAGTTATTATTGCAGGCTTAAAAAATTTACTTTAAGCTTATTACTAGCTATTTATAGGAGTTAGTAGTTATTTAAAAATACTAAAATTTTGAAAAACATTACTTCAGGGCAATTTAAAATGATTGCCAAAACACAACAAGGCTTGGAGCCTTTATTAGAAAAAGAATTACAAGAACTTGGAGCACAAAACACACAGCGCTTAAAACGAGCAGTTAGTTTTGAAGGCGATAAAAGATTAATGTATAAAGTAAATCTTCATTCGCGTTTGGCACTAAAAATACTTTTACCTTTTTATAGTTTTAAAGCCAGAAATGACCGTGAGTTGTATGATGCAATTGGTACTATTGATTGGAGCACGTTTTTAGATGTAAATGGTTCATTGGCTATTGATGGTTTATTGCGTTCTGATTATTTTAACCATTCGCAATACATAGCTTTAAAAGCCAAAGATGCTATTGTTGATCAATTTAGAACTAAGTTTAACAAACGCCCAAATGTTGATATTGTTAACCCTGATTTGCGATTAAACTTACATATTTTTCAAGATAGTGCCACGCTTTCTTTAGATTCAAGTAACGATTCATTGCACCGCAGAGGTTACCGCGAGGATGCAAATAAAGCACCTTTAAATGAGGTAACTGCTGCCGCCATTGTTAAAATGACAGGTTGGAACGGTTCAGAAGCTTTGATGGATGGCATGTGTGGAAGTGGAACCATATTGATAGAAGCAGCCATGATGGCTAAAAATATTCCTGCTAATTATTTACGTAAACGTTTTGGTTTTCAGTCGTGGTTAGATTACGACCATCAACTTTGGCAAGAAGTAAAACAAGAAGGAAAAGCTGGAATAAAAGATATTAAATTAACCATTAACGGTTCTGATATTTCGTGGGATACATTGCAAATTGCAAAATCAAACGTAGACAAAGCAGGTTTAACTGGTGTAATAAAATTAGATAAAACGCCTTTTGAAAACTTAACACCTAATGCTAAAAGAGGTTGTTTAATAATGAATCCGCCTTATGGCGAGCGTTTGGCTTTGGAAGAAGCAAATGCTTTTTATAAAATGATTGGCGATAAGTTTAAAAAAGATTTTTCCGGTTGGCAGGCTTGGGTTTTATCATCGAACCAAGAAGCCATGAAAAGTATCAGATTAAAAACTTCTCAGCGTTTATTGGTTTTTAACGGCCCTTTAGAATGTAAGTTCCATCAATACGAAATGTACCAAGGTACCAAACGTGTTTTTGATAAAGAAACTAAAGTTGAATAAATTATTCGTTCACCATGTTTAACCAAACTGCTTTTAGCATATTGATGAAAAATTAAGAATTAGAAAGTTTAATGTTATTCTTGGTTGATGTATTTTTCAAGCTCTGATGCTAACTCTGCCACCGTAGGCATATTGTTTTGCATTTCTTTTGGAAGTTCGTTAAAGGTAAATTCACTGATTCCTAATGGTTTCTTTATGTCTCTTAAGTTGTATTCAACATCTAATGCCTCTTTCGATTTGCAAAGAATAATACCTATACTAGGCTGATCTATTTCTGTTTTTAATAAATCATCTATAGCAGAAAGATAGTAATTCATTTTGCCTGCAAACTCTGGCTCAAATTCACCCATTTTAAGGTCAATAACTACATAGCAGTGCATTCGTGTATGATAAAATAATAAATCAATTTTTCTTTCTTTTTTACCAATTTGGATAGGATATTGCCTTCCAATAAAAGCAAATCCTTTTCCTAACTCTAATAAAAATTTAGTAATATTTTCGGTAAGATGTTTCTCAAGTTCAAGTTCTTGTACATCATTTTCTAAACTTAAAAAATCAAATTTATAAGGGTCTTTGAGTGTTTCTTTGGCTAAATCACTTTGTGGTTTTGGGAGCGTAAGTTCAAAGTTGTTTTGGGCTTTGCCCAATCTATTAATTAGCTTAGTTTCTAATTGAATTTCTAAAACATTGCGACTCCAATTGTTCTGTATAGTTTGTTGTATATAAAATTTGGCCTCTTCTACAGTTGTACATTTCCCTAAAATTGCCACATGATGCCTCCAAGGAATTTTGCATAATAAGCTTTGTTTGTTAATTAGTCCACCAACTTGGTGGACTAAATCAGGATTTTCTAATTGTCCACCAGCCTGGTGGACAATTAGAAAATCCTTGTAAAACAAATAAAACTGGCGCATGGCAAATAAATTAGTTCTTGAAAAACCATTGGTTTCTGGCAGTTCATTTTTTAAATCTTTTGCCATTTGTTCAATAATTTTACTTCCCCATTGTTGTTCTGCTTGTTTTTCAACAATGCTTTTTCCAATTTCCCAATAGAGTATAATCATTTGCTCATTTACAGCAACGGAAGCTTTAAGTTGAGCCGAACGAATTTTATTTTTTAAATTAAATAGCCATATTTTATATTCTTTATTCATCATAATTTATAATAAAACAAATGATTAATTATTCGTTCACCATGTTTAACCAAACCGATTGCCAATGCTCCCATTCTGGAGTATTGGTAAGGTTGGAGTTATGCCAAATGCTTATAAAGTTTCCACCTACTTTTTTAACTTCTGTTTTTAGTTTTTGAATTGCTACATTGGCTTCTTCAGGAGTAAAATTTTCTCCGTTTTTTAAAGTAACATCCATTACGCAAGGCGAAAATATTTCTAAGTTTTTGGTTGTATTTTCTATCAAATCAAAAAACTGAAAACCTTTACAAGTGCTTGCTCTAAAGCCAATTTTGTTGCCATAAGCCATGCTGTAATCTTCTAATATATTGCTTTCCATTAAATGCTTAAAACTAGCAGGTAATTTAAATTTTAAAAAATGAAACCTACTTGTATTAATGGGAGTATTACTTATTTTTTCTAACTCAGTCTTTTCAGTTAAAAGTATTTTTTTGCTTGAACTAGCGTGGTATGATGGATGAATTCCAATTGGAAATTTAGAAGCAATATTTTTTATTAAGTTTTGATATTCGCTACTTTCTGGAAGTAAATTTTTGTCGTGGGTACTTTCGCTTTCGGCTAATAAAAAAAAGAAATGGGACGGTTTATTGCCCAATGATTCAAAAATAAAATCGTAAGTATCAAATTCGTCTTTTAGGTTTTTGTCAAATTGTTTTTTCAGTTCCTTAAAGTCAAGTCTGAATAAACTACCCAATGCTTTTTTGTAAAATCGATATGAGCTCAATCCTTTGTATTTATAGGCAAAATCAATATCAAATGTGTTGAGTTCAGAATAATTAGTTAGCGTATAGTTGATATGGTTATATTGTCTATTGATAGTTTTTCCAAGTTCTATTGCCCATAAATCAACCAAAGGAATTTGTAAAAAACCATTTTTAAAAGCCAAACTTTCTTCAGTCTTAAATCTATTGTGTAAATCGAAATGAGGGTGAATGTATTCTTCGTATCTGCTTAATAAATAAAAACTAGCGCTAAAAATATCGAATGGTAAATGTTGTTTTGGAGGTTCTACAAATTTATCTGTGTCAAATTTTAAATTAAAAAAGGTATGAATAAACTGTTCACTTTTTTCAACTAAAATAGGTATTCTCTTTAAATTTTCTTCAAATAAAAGTGTGTGAGCCGGAATATTTATGCAGTGCTCCATAATGGTGTTGGAGTAATTTATTTTAGGCATTTTAGAACGCATAAAATAATCAAAGCTATCCGTTACAGTATAAGTTATTTGAAGGCGTTTGTACAAAACCTCATTTAAAATATATTGTAATCGTGGCGATTTTTCGTCAGCTACAAAAATCAAAAGCATACTGCAATATACAATTTAGGGTTAAATTATAAATTATTGTTTTTCGAGCTGTTTTACTTCATCTACAAACCATTGTCCAATAGGTTTTTTTGTCCAAATACTTTTTATGCCCATTGTTTCAGCTGCTTTAAAGTGCATTCTGGTATCGTCTATAAATATAGTTTCTTCGGGCTTTAGGTTATTTTCATCTAAAATAAATTGCCAAGCTTCTAAATGAGGTTTGCGCAAATTTATTTGATGCGAGTAATAGATTTTATCAAAAAGACTCTCCCAGATTTCATCTGGATGATCTTTTTCAAATATTTTTTTAAATTCTTGAATGTGTAATTCGTTAGTGTTGCTTAAAATAAAAATCTTGTAATCTTTTCTAAGCAACTTTAAAATTTCAATTCTATCGGTAGGAACATTTAAAATCATGTTGTTCCAGGCATGGGTAATTTCTATATCGCTGGCATTGCCTTTTAGTTCAGCCTTAATGGTTTGTACAAATGTTTCGGTATTTACTTTACCCAATTCGTATTCTTTAAAAATAGGCAATTTTTCATTTACTTCGTCTAAATCAATGTTGAGTCGTTTAAAACTTCTAATAGTTCTATCTTGGTCAAGATTTACAATTACACCGCCTAAATCAAAAATTATAGCTTTATATTTTAACATTTTATAAAATTTATTTGCAAGAATAATACAAATTACATACTTTCGCACTCCCTAAAAAATCAAATAATAATCATTTGATTCGGGCCTATAGCTCATTCGGTTAGAGCAACTGACTCATAATCAGTAGGTGCCTGGTTCGATTCCAGGTGGGCCCACCAAAAGCTACTTCCAAAAGAGGTAGCTTTTTTTGTTTTTTGGTATTTTTGTGAATAAATAAAAGAACTAAATCCTATAATTTGAAAGCTTACTTGTACATACTTCATAGCACTAAAATTAATAAATACCATGTTGGTATTACTACTGATAGTGTGTATTATAGGTTGGAAAAACATAACACAGGATTTTATAAAGGAAGTTTTAGCAAATCAGCATCTGATTGGGAAATAAAACTTCAGATTGAAGTTGAAAATAAGGATATTGCTTTAAAAATGGAGCAGTACATAAAAAAGATGAAAAGTAGGAAGTTTATTGAAAAATTAATTGAACTACAATCTGAACGTAACTTGTTTATTGAAAAATTTAATCAGTAGGTGCTAGGTTCTTCCGATGCATCGGAACCAGGTGGGACCACCAAAAGCTACTTTTAAAAGAGGTAGCTTTTTTTGTTTTTTAGTACATTTGCATAATAATTTCATCATAAAGTAGTAATGCTTTATTATTGCATCTTTAATGCTGCAATATTTATAATGTTAAAAAGGCTTCGCTTTCAAAAATTACTCTTATACAAAATACTTTTGGTTTTATTGGTTTATACTTTGTGTAGATTAATTTTCCTAGTTTTAAATCCAGCCTTTTTTCAGTTTGGTTTTTTAGAAATTGCTCATGCTTTTTATGTTGGGCTATTGTTCGATTTTTCTGCAATTATTTATACCAATTCATTGTTCATTTTATTGTTATTACTGCCTTTTAAATTAAGGAGTTACGGTTGGTTTAAACGTATTGTTAATACATTGTTTTATATAGTAAATAGCTTGGCTGTTTTGCTTAATTTAATCGATTCGGCTTACTTTAAATTTTCGGGCAAACGTTCTGGTTTAGAGTTGTTGAAAATGCACGATGAACTGGGTGGAGTTTGGCAAAATTATGTGATAGATTATTGGTATGTTTTAATTATACTCTTGTTGATTATTTATATTTTTTATAAATTAAATAAATTGATTGAAAAAAAGATAGATTTTAGTTCAATAATTTACAGTTGGAAACAATATGTAAGCGAGTTAACTGCTTTAATAATTATATCGGCCATTTGTTTTTTAGGGGCTAGGGGAGGAGTAAATTTAACACCCATAAATACTTTTGATGCTGCAAGAATCACTCGTGCCGAATTGGTGCCGCTTGTAGTAAATACGCCTTTCCAGTTTTTAATGAGTACCCAACAAGTTGGCTTAATAGCTCAAAATTATTTTGATACCAATACGGTTAAGCAATATTTCAATCCTCAGAAAGCAGTTAATCAATTGGATACTTTAAAAGTTAAACCCAATATTGTTGTTTTAATTTTAGAAAGTGTTGGTAAAGAATATGTTGGTTATTTTAATCAAGGTAAAGGATACACACCATTTATTGATTCATTAATGAAACAAAGTTTGGTTTTTACCCATGCTTATGCTAATGGAAAGCGCTCCATTGAAGGTATTCCTGCAATAGTTGCCTCTTTACCAACTTGGATGGATAACGACTATATGAGCAGTTATTATCAAAGCAATCAGTTAAAAAGTTTAGGTGCATACTTGCAAGATTATGGTTATCAAACAAGTTTTTACCATGGTGGAAAAAATGGAACCATGAGTTTTGATAATTTTACTGCAATAACTAAAGGAGGTAAGTATTTTGGTTTAAATGAATATCCAAATAAGGCCGATTTTGATCAACATTGGGGCATTTATGATGAGCCTTATTTGCAGTATTTTGCTAATCAATTATCAAGTAATAAACAGCCATTTTATTCAACTTTGTTTACGCTTTCATCGCATCATCCTTATAGCATTCCAGAACATTTAAGTGCTAAATTTACCGAAGGTACTTTGCCCATACACAGAACAATTAAATATGCTGATTATGCTTTGCAACAATTTTTCGCAAAAGCTAAAAATGAACCATGGTTTAAAAACACCATTTTTATCATTACTGCAGATCATTCGGCCGAAAACGAAAAACCTTATTACCAAACCACACAAGGCAAATATGAAATTCCATTGTTTGTGTATAGTGCCAATAGTCAATTGGTAAAAGCAGCAGTTAATAATACTACCATCCAACAAATTGATATTTTACCAATGGCATTAAATTATGTCTCATATCCGAAAGCATTTTATAGTTTTGGAGAAAATTTAGGTCAAAATCATTGGGCAATGCAGCTTACAAACGGTTTCTATCAATACATAACTTGGCCTTATGTATATCATTTTGATGGCAAAGCTGGTTTGGCCTTTTTTGATTTAAAAAAGGATAGTTTTATGCGAACCAATCAACTAAAAAATGTGCAATATCTGCCCATTATAAACAAAATGGATAGCGCTGTAAAATGTATTATTCAGCAATACAATAACGATTTGATTAACAATAAAACACACGTAAAATAAAAACACAATGAATAACAAGATAAAAGTGCTTAAAAACTTTAAAATAATTGCAATAGCTGAAGGTATTTCGTTTTTAGTATTGCTGCTTATAGCCATGCCTTTAAAATACATGGTGCAAATACCAGAACCTGTAAAATATGTAGGTTGGGTTCATGGTGTGTTATTTGTACTTTATGGTGTTTTGTTGCTACAAGTTTTTATAGTTGTAAAATGGAGTTTTATAAAAACTTTAGTAGCCTTTTTAGTATCATTTATTCCTTTTGGTACCTTTTGGCTAGATGCTAGAATTAATAAAGAGATAGCTGAAATGAAATAATCACAAATGAAAGAAATAGTAATATTCTTAGTTTTTATAATCTGTTTTTTCTGGAGTTGTGGTAATAATAACCAGTATATAGAATGCAATTCAACTTCAGAAATTTTATTTAAGAATCCGTTTTTAGTAAAAGTAATTGACAGTATTATTGGAGATAAAGGTTATGACAGTTCATATGCATTAAGTTTAATTATTAAGGACTTTGGCGAAGGTAAGATGCTTTATTTGAACAAAACCAATAGGAAATTTAGTGAAGAAAAACCGCAAGTAATATCTTTTTATAAAAATATTCCTGTTTATGTTTACTTATTGAACTATGAAAATTTATTCAGCATTTCTGATAGTTTACTACAAGATTCTTCTAAATATGATTATACACTATATTGTAAACCTATAAGGCTTATAATGGAAGGAGATAGGATATTTTATAGTTCTAGAAATTAGTCATAAAAAAAGTCCAACTCTTTTGAAGAATTGGACTTTACCTGTTTTTGTCGGGGTGGCAGTCACGCCCTGCGTGATACGACCTCCACATTAAATGATATTTTTATCTTGTAAATATCTCTTTGCTCCACGACCTTTAATTTCTTGTTCTAATTTTTT
>JAIXSO010000033.1 GCA_027484685.1 Bacteroidota bacterium | reverse complement strand
GCGGCATATAATTTTAGTTGTCGCAAGTTTCAAAATTCAAAGATTAATTCTAGATTCTAAATCTTTCGTTATAAACATCAATGTTGTTAAATTGTATTGTTTCGTACAACCGTGTTTTCAAAACCTGTCAGGTCTGATGCATTTCCTTACTTAAAATCGTTAATGGTTCTTATTACTTTTCCAAAGTTGTATTGCTGCACCAGCATAAGGCTTTTATCGTTGTTTAAAAAAGCCCAATAGCGTTCGGTATCGTAACCAATTTCTTTGCCCGTTGCCTCGTCTATCACTTGTTTGGTATGTTTATCAATGGCTTTGGTATGTAGTTTTAAACTTTGTACCGAGCCATCTTTTTTGGTAATATTGATAACACAAACTGGTTTAGTTGATAATAAACTATCAATTAATTTGGGGCTTTGGTTTTCATCGTATCCATCAAAACTTAAGTTTTTAAACGAACCTACAAAGTATTTTAAATAAACCATATCAGTAATTGGTTTAACTTGCTTGTTATCATTTAAAAGTACTGGCATTTGCGCATTTTCATTGTTTACTGTAAAACTGTTATTGGCATTGTTATAAATCATTTCAATGCTTTTTATATCATCTGGCGTATAGTTAAAAACAACTCTGTCGCGCCATATTAAACTATCGCTTATAAACCTTGGTGTTAAATATCCAAAAAAGCCTGGAATATGCACTGCATAAGGTTTAGACGAATTTTCAATTAACATATAAGTTCCATTTTCTTCGCGTGTAGCCGAACCGACATAAATGGTTTTTACCATTCCACCTTTTGAGTAAAACTCAGCTTTAATGCCTCTGGTTGCCAAATCGCCAACAGCAGTATTGTGTTCACTTTCTGGCACAGGTCTAAGTACGGTCATGGTTTTTACAGTTTCTAACAGCAACTGAACTTTACTGAAATCGGCTAATTTGTTGCCATTTATAATCCATGTTTGTGGGCCAGTTTTTTCTAATAGGGTCGACATGCCATCTCTATCAGCAATAAATATTTTATCAATTGCTGCTGTGTCTTCAATGCTAAAATCGGCTATATCTTTAAAGTTAACACCCCAAGGTTTTTTATTAATAGCCCAATAGGTAACTGCTGCCAATACCAGTATTATAAGGGTTAAAAGTGTTTTTTTATTCATCATCAATATTATGCGTATTTACGTTTTCTATAAAAATTATTGGCAACTGCAAAAATCAAAACCAAAATAATGGGTAAACCAATATTTATAAATTGCCATAATAGTTTTTCCTTTTTAATTTTAGCTTTGTCAAGTAAGCGTAAAGTAACTTCTTTGCTTCTTACTTCTATAATGCCACTGTCATCGCATAGGTAATCTACGCAGTTCAATAAAAAGCGTTTATTGCCAAATTCTTGGTTGGCAAATCTATCGTATCCAAGCGGAAAAACTTGGCCTTTGCTTACACTGTATTGGTTTCTAATTACATCTCCATCCGATACCACAATCATTTTATTACTAGCAATTTTATCTCTGTAATCCAAAACTGGATTTTTAGTTTTGTCGAACGAATAAGCAAACAATGATGAAAATTCACCTTCTAGTAATACCGCCATTGGTTTATTACCTCCTGTTCTAAATAAGGCAGGGTCTGGCTCCAATTTAGCCATTTCTATATCAACTCTAGCAGGTGCTGGCACAGCACGCGAGTATTGAGATGATGCTAATAAAACAGTTTTATTTATTTTTGAATTTGGAATAGTATCAATACTTGCTGCAAACTGAAACCAAACAGGATCAACTCCACGAACAATAGGGTGGGAGCTAGTTGGAGGAACCACAGGGAAATATAGCCAAGGCACCAGTTTTTGCTCAGGTGTACCACTCTTCATGCCACTTAAAATAGGTATGGTATTACATTGAATGTCTTGAACTATATTGTTGTTAATTCTTACCCCAAATTTAAAAAATAAGTCATCTAAATTTTGATTGTAGCTTATTGAAAAATACTGCGGAGAGTTACGTAAACTATCCATTTCGCCTAACTGACTTTCAATAAACCAAAGTAATTTACCACCATGCATTACATATTGGTCTAGTTTAAATTTATCAAAATCAGAAAATGGTAAAGTAGGTTTTGGAATTACAATGCCAGCATATTTATTCAATTCTTCAGGTGGCACTTGGGTTAAATCTACATCATCTATTTCGTAGTATTGTTTTAACTCGGCTTTTCCATCTATAATATTCCATTTGTCAAGTTCGCCATGCCCTTTTAAAAAGGCAATTTGCTTCACTTTGGTTTCGGTTACTTTGCGTAACGCATTGGCTATTTCGTATTCTAACTGCTCAATAGAAGTGTTTAAAACCGCTTCTGGCGCTTGCCCAAACTGACTTTTTAATAAGTTTATAGGAATTTTTTTATCGCCATAATAAAGCACAGCACCTGGCACTATTATTTTTTGGCTAAAGCCATCTTCTTTTTTTAACTGAATGCTAGTAGCTTGTACACCAATATCGCTTAGTTCTTGTAGAATTTCATTGCTTTTTTTATTGGTTTCGCTAATCAATGGGTCAATAAATTCGTATTGAATATTGTTATTGGAGTAAATTTTAAACTCGTCCAACATTTCTTTGGTAGCTTTTTGCAAACGCTTAAAACCTGCCGGAAACTCGCCTTCTAAATATACTTTTATCAATACACCATTTTTGGTTTTAGCGGCCAAATTTTTACTGGCTTTGGCTAAGGTATAGCGTTTTTCTTTGGTTAAATCTATTCTAAAAAAATAATTGCTAAGTATGGCATTTAATAAAATAACAATGACAAGCACCATTATTAACTGTAAATACGATTGTCTTTTTTTATTCATGGTAAATAAAGGAAAGTAAAATTAAAACTTACGTGAGCTAAAAACAGTTTTGGTAGCGTAAATAAATACGATAATAAAACTTAAGAAATACAGTATATCGCGGCTATCAATAACACCTCGGCTAATGCTTTGGTAATGGGCATTGATGCCAAGTCCTGCTACCAAACTATCCCACGAACCAAATAATTTAAAATCGGCTATCAACTCAAAAAGGTTATAGAACAAATAACATAAAATCATGCTTACTATAAACGAAACAATTTGGTTGTCGGTAATTACCGATGAAAACAAACCAATGCTTACAAAACAACTTGCTAAAAAGAACAAGCCGATATACGAGCCCCAAGTAGCGCCTACATCCATATTGCCTTTAGGCGCACCTAATTGATAAACTGTATAAAAATAAATTAAACTTGGAATGAGTGAAAACAATACCAACACCACACCTGCAAAGTATTTAGCTAAAATAATTTTTAAATCGCTAATGGGTTTGGTGGTTAATATTTCAATGGTTCCATTCTTTTTTTCTTCGCTAAAACTCCGCATGGTAATAGCCGAAATTAAGAATAAAAACAACCAAGGTGCTAAGGTAAAAAGTGCATCTAAGTTGGCGTAATTCATGTCAAATACATTATTATCGGGTAACACCCACATAAATAATCCAGTAGCAATTAAAAACACAATAATTACCACGTAAGCAATTAATGAGCTTAGAAAACTGCGTATTTCTTTTTGAAGTATTGAGTACATTTAGTTGATAGTTGTTAGTTGTCAGTTGATTCACGCCTTGCGTGATTTAGTTGTTGGTTAGAAACTTTGTGTGCAACGTCTTTACTTTACAAATTTTATTCTATAAATAACATTAATTTTTGATGTGGCTAAAATCAATTCATTACTAGTAATTTTTTCAATGGTATAGCTTGTGATATCAGAACTGTTAGCAGTAATCGAATTATAAATTCTATCGTTGGTTATGGTATTATCGGTAATTTTCCACCAACCTGTTCGATTTGAAGTTTTATAAATTACAGCTAACGTTCCATCTGAGTTGAATAAAACTTGGTCACCTACGGTTTGCGTAAATCCAATATCAACATAACTAACAGTCCATTTGCCAACCAATAAATTAGTTTTGTCTTCATTTACATTGGCTACTTCAGTATAAGTTTCTTTTTTACACGAAAAAGCACCAATTAGCATAAATAATATAATTATAATTTTTTTCATCACTAAAACGATAATTTAAGTCCAAACATCCAAACCCTTTGGTTTAAAGGTTCTGGCACACCTAACGATTGATTTCTAGCATTAAATTGAATACCCATATTTGATTTGTTTAAATAACCTAAACCTAAATCAAAATACATATTATTACTGAATTCATTTTGTTTATAATCTATGGTTTCATCTTTTGCATTTTTATAGTTTCCGCTTAATGGAATGGTTAAACCATAATCAAAATTTAGAAAAGTAAATTTACCTAAAAATACATTATTGGTAATGTAAACAGGCATTTGTAAAACTTGCACTAGTCCCGAACCTCTGTTTACATATTCAATTCCCGAACCAATGCCAATGTCATAATTTCGGTACCAATTGGCTTTAAAAGCATATTGAGCTGAAAAAAAAGCTTGATTGTCAGTAACCCCAAAACCCAATTTAGTTTGTGGTTTCCATGTAAATATTTTTAGACTAATCAATGAGTCTGTTGTATTGTCCCATTTAATTGCTTCGTATTTTTCAATTAACTCTTTTCTAACTGATAGTGCACCTAGTGTTTTGTAATATTTAGTAATTGTACTATCAGGACATTTGTGAAATTTTCCATCATATAGCGTCTCAATTTCTAATATTGTATTTTTCAAAGCAGCGTTAGCCGAATCACTCATTAATTGTAATTCAAGATCACTTTGCGCAACCACAATTTTGGTTACCAATAAAATAACTAATAAATAAACTGTTTTTTTCATTTTTTAACTTTGTAATTTATGCTTTGAAATCATTTCTTTTGACCTCGTTTCGGCTTCGCTCAAGCATCGTTTCGGCTTCGCTCAACGACCGAAAATCCATACTTAAACTTCAATACTTCGAACTTAAACACTTTAAACTTACTTAGTCAAACTTTGAAACACTTCTTCTAACGAACGTTCTTCCAAATTCATACTCAGTATTAGCCAATTGTTTTCAGCAGCTTTTTGAGCTAATTTTTCTCGTATGTCTGTTTTAGAAATAATGGTAAAACCATTTTTATCTGTTTTCACTGTTATGTCTTTTTCTAAATTTTTAATATTTTCAATCGTTGGATTATTTTTAAATTGAACCGAAATAATATATTCCTTGCTAATAGATTGTTGCAGTTTTCCAATTTTATCGTCCGCTACAATTTGACCTTTATTTATAATTACTACTCTATCGCACATGGCTTCAACCTCTTGCATAATATGGCTCGAAAGGATAACCGTTTTGTTTTTACCAATTTCCCTAATTAAGTTTCTAATTTCACTCATTTGGTTAGGGTCTAATCCGCTTGTTGGTTCGTCTAAAATCAATACACTTGGGTTATGAATTAAGGCAGCAGCTAAACCTACACGTTGCTTATAACCTTTACTCAATTGGCTAATTTTCTTTTTACGTTCTAAGCTTAAGCCTGTTTTGGTTATCATTTCTTCGGCAGCCTCGTTTGCTCCCGAAGTAATGCCATAACTATTGGCTATAAACAGTAAATATTCTTTTACAAACATATCGGTGTAAAGTGGGTTCAGTTCAGGTAAATAGCCCACTTCTTTCCTGATGTTGATGCTGTTTTCAGTAATTTCTGTTCCGTTTATAAATGCTTTTCCACTAGTAGCTGGTATATAGCCAGTTAGTATTTTCATGGTGGTCGATTTTCCTGCACCATTTGGTCCTAAAAAACCTAATATTTCACCTTTATGCGCTTCAAAACTAATATTGTCTAAAGCTTTTTGGCTGCCATATATTTTTGTTAAATTTTCTACTTTAATTGTCATGTGTACTAATTACAAAGGACAGCGAAAGTAAGAAAAAGGTTGGTTTCAAATGCAATAAAAAAGGCACTAATTTTTAGTTAGTGCCTTTTTTAGGTTAATACCTGACAGTTTTCAAAAGATGTCTGGTATTTTGATAAATTATTCAATAATAATTTTCTGTGTTACCAAACCGTTTACACTTTGAACTTTTACTATATAAATACCTTTCGGAATTTGTAAGTCTCCAATATTTAACTCTATTGTAGTTTGTTTATTTTCAGGCTTTTTGGTAGCTATCAATCTGCCTGTTATATCAGTTATTGCCACTTCTTCAATGGTTTGATTACTAGCAATATTGATAACCTGAGAAGCCGGATTAGGATAAATTTGCGCTGTGGCTTTGTTTATTTCTGGTGTGCCAATTACCAGTTCATTAACGGTAAAAGCATTTGCTTTTATAAGGGCACCATCGTCTATGTTATAATACCCAACATCATAAAGCCCAATTGGTGCATCTAAATTTATGCTAATTTGAACATTAGCTTGTGTGGCTGATACCGCATTTATATTCAATACATCTATACTTGTGGTTGAACTGCCTTGTTTCATAAAAATAAAACTAGGACTCCCCGTACTAAAATTGGTATTTAAACCGGTAATGGTTACGTTTAAAGTTTGTCCTTGCGTTCCATTATTTGGAGCAACAGTAGTAATTGATTTGTTATTTTGAGTTACTGTAAATGAATTGTTCAGCATTACCAATCCATCAATATTGTTTTCAACTCCAACCGAATAAACTCCAGTAGGTGCATTAGGAAAAATTATAATATCTGAGTTTAGTAAATTGTTATTGATGGCTGTATTGGAAATTGGAATTATATCAAACGACTCAGTTCCTTGGCTAAAAAACTTAACAGTATTACTTCCTTGGCTAAAATTAGTATTTAGTCCAGTTATGGAAACATTTAGACTTTGTCCTTGCATGCCTGAGTTGGGCGTAACAGATATTAAACTAGGTGTAGCTGTAGCAGCATTTACCGTAAAGCCATTTGTTAAATTAATAGTAGCATTTTGAGGATTAGTAACTCGCACAGTATATGTGCCTGCAACAGCGCTTGAACTCACATTTAATAAACCTCCCATCAAGTTATTACTAATTACAGTTAAATTACTAATAGTTAAATTACTGGTGCTTGTTCCTTGTTTAATAAAAGTAATAGTATTACTGCCTTTTAAAAATCCAGTTCCAATTCCAGTAATCGATACTGGTAAACTCTGCCCCTTATTGGCATTGTTAGGGCTTATACTAATGGATTGAGCAAAACCCATTAAAGCAGCCAACCAAAACATAAGTGATAATGTAGATTTTATTTTCATAGTTAAAGTATTTAATACAAATTTAAATAAATATTTTTAATAGCCTCAAAATTGTTTAGTAAAAATGTATCGCTGTTAATATTTGACATTTCTAAATTCAATTTTGTTGCAGGTAGTTTGTTTTTTGTAAAGTCGTTATTCAGTTTTGCCTTGGCTATAGTTAAATAATAATTTTTAAATTGTGTGTTTTCAGCATCAAATTTAAATTTTAAAATATTGCTAAAAGCCTCATCAGTATTGCCTTTATTAAATAGTGCAGCACTTTTATTAAGCAAAGCATCTGGCTGAAAAGGCGATATGGCAAGTGCTTCATTGTAATATTGTAAAGCCAAATCGTGGTTGCCTTCCATTTCGTTGGTAGAGGCTATATTGTTTAACACATGTATTTGATATGGATTTATTTGATATGCTTTTTCAAAAGCTTTTTTAGCTTCTGCATTGTTGCCTAAAGCCGAATATGCCACTCCTGCGTACCAAGGCAATGGAATAGAAAAATTATCAATGGAGTAAAAGTTGTTTTGTGCTTTTTTAGCTTCATTTAACATTAAGTTCCAATTGGTTTTATTGTGGGCTACCAACATATTATGTGCGTGTGTTTCAGCATTTACTCGGTTAAAAAATACATTTAAGTTAAAAATACTGATGATAATAATGGCTGTAAAAACCAATTTAGGGTTTAAAGTAGTTGTAGCTTTGTCTTTAAAATATTTTATGTAAATTATTGATAATAAAGTAGTTATAAAAAACTGGTGCTCGCTTCTTTCTAATGGAAAATCAACCAATGCAATAAATGAATAACCAATTATAGCCATTAAAAATCCTGCTTCTATTATTTTGTTCTGAGTATTGGTAGCAGTATTTATATTTTTTATGGCATAATAAATGGCAAGCGTAAAAATGCCTATATAAACCAATAAACCCATTATACCTAGCTCGCTCCAAATCCATAAAAAATCGTTATGTGGCCTTTGAAAAGTGGTGTATCCATCGCTTATTAAATAATTGGTTTGCATAAAATGGTGTAAGCCATATTTAGGAAAAAACAATTGCCAATTACCAGCACCAACTCCTGTTAGTGGATTTTCTTTTATCATTTGCCAAGTGTTTTGCCAAAGTAAGGTGCGTTCTACAATGGTGTCGTTATTACTTAGTAAAGTAAGTTTGTTTTTGAGTAAAATGCCTGCTATGCCAAGTATAAACACCAAAATAGCAAAACTACTGTATTTTATTTTTGGAGATAAATTTAACCCATTAAATACCACTAAAATACTGATACCTGAGCCCAATAACAGGGCTAATAGAGTTGCTTTGGTTTGTATAAAAATTAACAGTCCTACAAGTAAAATAGTGAGTAATATGTATAAATACTTTATAACGTTTTGAGTATTTATAATTAAATAAACTAAAAAAGGTAAGCACAAAAACATGATAGATGAAAACAAGTTTTTGTGTCCAAAAAGACTGTTGAGCTCGTATAAATTTTTGCCTTCTAAAAGTTTTAAATTTCCTTTTTCAAATAATTCAAATACTTGATAACCGCAGGCAATTAAGGCAAATACACTCACCGCCTGACTGATATTTAAAACGGTTATTCTATTGTTTTGCAACAAAGTGGTAACAGTAAAAAATAAACATGTAGTCAGTAAAAATTTACAAGTAGTATAAATGGTTTCGGCCGTATTTTGGGTGTAAGTATATGAAAGTAAAGATAAAATGGGTAACCCTATCAATAAATAGTGTAATGGCGATAATGTTATTTTTTTTACGTTATCAATTAATACAATAATGGCCGCTAATAAACAAAATGCACTGAGCCAAATTTGCCTTGATAACATGGTTGTATCTACTATGGCACTCCAATGAATAAAAGGAATACAAGCAATAATAATAAATAGGAGGTATTTTGAAATTGTATTTGGCATAGGCAATAATAAAATGAAAAATTTAATTATTAATAATTTGATGATTTACTATATTTGATTTTAATTTAATGTAAAAGAAATGAAAAATCTAATTTTGGATCAAGCTCTAACCAAGCCTGATTATTATTTAATTGCCAAATTACCTATTATCATTAATAATGAAATTCATTTGATTCCTATTAGTCAAATTCTTAAAATAGAAGCAGATGGGAATTACAGTAAACTCTATGTGTCCAATGGTAATAGTAATTTGTTGAACAAATCTTTATTGCATTTTGAACAAACTTTGCCAAAATCCTTCTTACGTATTCATGATAAGCATATAGTTAATGTGAATTTTATAGAAAAAATAATTTGTAATAATCATTGGATTGTTCAATTACAAAATAAAGATAAATTAAATGTTTCTGATTCAAAAAAAGATATTTTGATAGCTAGATTGGGATTAAAAACAATCTGAAACCTATTGGTAAAGTACTGTACCGAATTATCATTTTTTTATTTTTTTATTTTAGACGTTTAATTGATTTGTTATTCTAATTAAATAGTAAAATGAAAAAAATTATTGCAAAAACAACTGCATTATTACTTTTAGGAAAAGGTGATTTTTTGAAAGTATTGACTTTAGTATTTACAATGATGTTTAGTTTTGGTCTAAATGCTCAAACTGTTGATCCGCTTAGAACTCTCAACAACAATCTTAGGGTGAAATTTGGTGGGCTTTTAAGACCGATGCCTACTAAAGAGTATAATTACGATATGGCTGGTCATCAAACAGAGAAAACTCAATGGACAAATTTAAATCCTAAAACATTTATTAATACAGATATTTGGTATAAAATGTATCTCGAAACTTATTTCATGGCTTTTGATACCTTACCCTTACTTACAGATGAAGCAATTTTTAATAATGTAGCAAATTTAAATGCCAATGAGGTACCAATTGGTATAAGAGACATAGATTATTATTATTTTAAAAGTGATGCACTCAATACTAACAAGTATTTTGATTTCGATATTATAAATAATATTATAACAGATAAACCAGGTAGGGTGGTAAGTCCATTCTTAACAAAAAATTTATTTATTGCTGCACCTCTCTACAGTTCTACTAATGATGCTTCAAATACAAAATTCATAATTGATCCTAGTTGGATTTTTAAAGATTTGGCGAATGCTAACTACTATACACTACCGTATCAGTTAAAAATTAATTTTGGTGATGGAACTGGTTTCCATTTCTTTAATCCAAGTTTGTCTAATAGTTATATAGCAAACTATACTACATTAGGTGAGAAAGAAATTGATGTGCAGTTGATACAAGATGGGCAACTAATTAAGCAATCTAAAAACCTGAGTTCGGTTTAAGCCACTAATGAAAGTTGTTGATCAAACAACATTAACATTTCAGGATTTGTTTCTTCTACATCTTTTCTGATAGATGGCTTTTTAGGAAAAAAAGAATAGG
>JAIXSO010000035.1 GCA_027484685.1 Bacteroidota bacterium | reverse complement strand
GAACATCATCCTGATTCCGCCAAAGCGGAAGAAGGAACTTTACTTGGTGTTGCTTGCGTTCCCGCTCCATATAAAGATGCTTTCCCGCTGTGGCGGGACAGGCTGTGCCTCAGCATGACGCCTAAACTGTTTACTTATTCACAAATCAAAAATCCATTACACCTTCAAAAAACCTAATTCATACACCATTGGTTGTAGTTTTTCGGTTAGGGCTTTGTAGGCATCTTCAAAGGGTTTAAAACTTACGGGTGGAAAATCGCCACTAGCATTGCGGGCTTGGAGTGCTTTACGCACTTGGTACCAACCTACATCGGGGCGGTTCAATTTTAATTCGTCTCTTACGGTGTGTACATCGGTATGGGCAAAGTAAGCTTGCCATAGTTTTTTTCCTTCGTGCATTACGGCTTGTGCTTCTGTTGAGATTGCTTCGTTCCTCGCAATAACGGGTAGGTTATTGAGGTATTGCACCATAAAATCACTTTCAAACCTATCAGGGGAGCCTACTTCGGTTTCGGTAAAGGGTATAAAATGATTAACTATGCTCCATTTTTTATTGTTCCATTCTAAATTATTGGCACTGGCAGTTAGGTTACTTCCGTTAAATAGCATCCATATTAAACAATCGCTTTTAAATTCGTTGCTTAATGGTTCGGTAGGTTGTAAAAATTGGTCACGGTCGTTTAGCCAAGTTGGTTTGATAATTCTTTTTACAGTAAAAACAATTGCAACTTGCCATAGATTTTCTGGTGTAATAAAATATCCTCCTGCATGCCCAATTGAATGAACTGAGGAGAATATAGCTGTCATAGTTCCTGAATTTTGTAAGTCATTCCCGTTACAGAAAAAATGCGCAATAGCACCATTAGACCATTTTGTATTTCTTACATGCTCTGTTTTTGTTGTTGGTGTAACCGAATTTATCAGAGGAATTACATCTTCATTATTCTTTTTCAGTCTAACAATCCATTCACTTAAAAATGTATTGTTTGGTAAATTGTAAAATGATTTTTCACCAATTGGAATAGCATTTTTATCTAATACATCAACTTTAATTTCAGTAATTGATGATTTATTCTTTAGTGATGTTTGCCAAACTAAAAAGCCAATTGGGAAATTTCCTTTTAATCCGTCAAATGATTTACTATGCACCACAAAACCACCTAAATATTTTGCTTTCCAAACTTCTCTAAACTTTTCAAAATTTGGTGCATTAACATATTTTAAAGTACTAAACATTGCTATTGTTGCATTTGGTATTTCTTTTTCAATTCTTGCAATAAATTGTACAAATAATTCACGAGAAGCGTAACCATAATTAGCATTATTCATTAAAATACCAATATTGGTCCTTGCAACATCTGTTTTACCCTCATTTCCCTGCGAATTTGCGGCCTCCGCATAAGGCGGATTTATCAATACCAAAATCTTTTTACCACTAGCTATGGCATCTCTTAGCGCTTGAGGTACTTTATTGGTTAAGGATAATCTATTTTTCCATCATCGGTTATATCATCATTTAAATAATCGTATTGGAATTTAACTGCACCCACACAAGTTTTGGTGGCTTTCATTACGTCTATATCAGCAGCATCTAAAGTACTCATAAATATATTTCGTGGGTTGCTGTGTTTTACCTCTAAGTTTCCCACCCCGCTGCACATGTCCCAAACTATATATTCTTTTTGCCAGTTTTTACCCAAGGTTTCAGCTAGTTTATCGTAGGCTTTATCTACCACATTTAAGGGCGTATAAAATGCTCCTTTAAAACTGCGTTCGTCTATGGGTATTAGGCTATCTCTGCGCTCCAACAAGTAATTGCGGTATTCGGCTTTAGGTGGTTTATGGTATATGGCCCAAAATTGGCGGTAGCCTTCTTTATTGCCAAGTTCATATACTTTGCCTTCTAGCAAAAATACGGGTGCATTGTTTTTGTGCATTAAGGCAGCCGTTAGGTTATCGTGGGTAGAGGTAGTGCCATCGTGCATAATGTCAGCAAAGCATAATCCTCTTGGGCTACTCCTTGTATTTCGCGCCCTATCATGTTTACCCATTTATCAAACACTTGTTTTAAGTTATCGGGGGTAATTTGGGTACGAATAATATCGCCACTTTTAATGGCATTTTTTATGGTGCTGATAAACTCCTCTTCGTGGGTTTCTATTTTAAAACTTACAAAGTGAGTACCTATGTGGGCCGAAACAGCATCTAAAGCCTCTTGGGTGTAACCGCTTGCATTTTTGCCCCATTTTATGGTTTTCTTCTCTAGGAAAGGAATTACATCGGCACTTTTCATAATGGCTGCCTTTTGGGTATCAATTACCGCTAAAAAAGGTGGCACTTCATCGCCTTTGTTTAAGGCCTGTTGCACATAATGCATTAGTTGGGTAAACATGGCATAGGTGCTATGCTTGCCACTATCTTTGGCTTCAAACCAAATTTCTTTGGTTTGTATATCAATCAAATTTTTAGAGTACCCTTTTAAACCCAGTGCTTTTATATATGCATCTTTTACATCTTCCTCGCTTTTGGCTTGCTGTAGTTTTTGGTATAAACTCATTGTTTTTTTAATTTTTGGCAAATAACAATAAATTTTTTAGTTTTTGGGTTCAAATTTTAAGTGTAATTGACCTTGAAAAGGTCATATATTTATAGCAAAACGAGTTAGTTTCAGTTGTGCGACCCCCATGGGGTCGAATGTTATTGCATTATGTAGCTATAAACATTTGATACCTTCGGTATCAATTTGTTTCAATTATATTATTTTCTATCAACATGTAATACCTTCGGTATCATTTTTTCGTTGTATTTCAATTTTCGTT
>JAIXSO010000013.1 GCA_027484685.1 Bacteroidota bacterium | reverse complement strand
TTTTACAAAAATTTCAGTAATTTTATCCCGTAGCATTGTTATTGTTTTGTTTATTGTTTGCACTACAAATTTAACAATTTCAATGCTACTATTTAATTGATTTACAGATTTTTATAAACAAAAATATCAACATATTCTTATCCCGAACTAAGGTTAATTGCTTTTTGCCAATTGTCTATTGCTTATTACCAATTGTCCATTGTCCATTGCTAATTGCCAATTGCCAATTGTTTTCATGTCATCAACAAAGTACACTATCCTAGCAATTATCCTCAATCACATCTTTCTTAAATTGGCTTATCATTTTTTTCATTTGCTTGAGTTGTTTTATTCTTTCATCTATTGAAACTAGTTTTTCATCTAAAACAGTTATTTTTTCTTCCATGGTTATTTTATTGTTATACCATGCATCCATTAATTCGCCTATTTCGCTAATGGTAAATCCAACCGATTTTGCATCGCGTATCAATTCCAATTTTTCTACCGTTTCGTCATCGTAATGAAAATAATTATTCGATTTAACAGTTTCATCTCTTTTGCCTTTTATCAATCCTGATTTTTCGTAAAACCTAATGGTATGCGCAGTAATTCCTGTTATTTTTGATAATTCATTTATAAGCATGGCGCAAAAGTAGCATGTGGAAAACTAAATTACAAGTATAGACTATACTCTAATGTTGTAGGTTTTATTTTTATAAATACTTTTGCAGAAATTATTACATTGAAATAAAATGGCAACAGCATTAATAACAGGAGCATCCAATGGAATTGGATTAGAATTAGCAAAAGTTCACGCATCAAAAGGAGGAAACTTGGTTTTGGTGGCAAGAAACAAATCAAAATTAGACGAACTAAAAACAGAATTAGAAAGTCAATATAAAGTTTCTGTTTACACAATAGGCAAAGACCTTTCAGCCATTAATTCAGCCCAAGAAGTTTATGACGAAACCACCAAACAAAATATTCAAATTGATTATTTGATAAACAATGCAGGGTTTGGTGACTTTGGTATGTTTGTAGAAACAGAATGGAATAAAGAATTGCAAATGATCAATTTAAACATTACTACTTTAACACAATTTACCAAACTTTATTTGCAGGATATGGTAAAAAGAAAAAGTGGTAAAATAATGAATGTTGCTTCTACTGCGGCTTTCCAATCTGGACCAACCATGGCGGTATATTATGCAACGAAAGCTTATGTATTAAGTTTTTCGGAAGCTGTTAACAATGAAGTAAGTGATAAAGGTGTAACCATTACCACCTTATGCCCAGGTGCAACCGAAAGTGGATTTCAAGCGGCTGCAGCAATGGAAGAAAGTAATTTGGTAAAGGGCAAAAAACTGCCTACCTCAAAAGAAGTAGCTGAATATGGTTATGCCTCCATGATGAAAGGTAAAACGGTTGCCATTCACGGTCTAATGAATTGGATAATGGCAAATTCTGTAAGATTTGTGCCAAGAACAATTGTGGTTAAACTAACTCGAAAAATTCAAGATAAATCAAAATAAACATGGAACAAATCTCAAAATATTTCAATGCCGAAAAATACGAAAGCTTATTATTTGTATTGGTTGGCATTTTTGCCATTTTATTTGCAGCTTACTTTTTAGTTAAAGTTAAAATCCCATTTTACACAGGAATGGCTTATCCATTAATAGCAGTAGCCATCATACAAATAGTGGTTGGAACCTCCGTTTATTTTAGAAGTCCTAAAGATATACTAAGGGTAAACAATATCGTAGAACGTGAAAAATCAAAAATTAATGCTGAAGAAATTCCAAGAATGGAAGTGATAATGAAAAACTTTGTTATTTACCGTTGGATAGAAATTATTTTATTATTAGCAGGAATAATTATGTTTTTCTATTTTGAACCAAACGTATTATGGAAAGGCGTTGGGCTTGGATTAGCCATTCAGGCTAGCTTTATGTTATTACTCGATTTTTTTGCCGAAAGCAGAGGTAAAACATACCTTGAATTTTTAGAGCAATTGGGGTGAATGATTTAGTTTTAAATTGATAAATTTTTAAATATGTTTGTTTATGTTTTATTGAAATAAAACTTAGTAATAATGGCTAAATACCGTATTTTAAAATTATATTTAATTGTGCAAATAATGTTATTGAGTTCAATAAATGCATTTGCTCAAAAAAGTATAGAAGGTATATTTGAGAACAAGCCTCCTAGCCTAGGCAGTTTCAATATTAAGTTCAATAAAAATTTTGAATACCGTTCATTTTCTTCTTCTTGCATTTATACAACCATTGATTCAGGATTATATGAACTAAAGGGAGATACTATAATTTTTCATTCAAAAATTAAAGACGAATATTACGATAGTAGCTATTTAAAACTTGACGATTTTTTTGATAGCATTCCAAAAGAAGAAATAGTAGATACCTTTTATTTCAGTATAGTAAAACGTTCTAATTTAAAAAGAAAAATGTCTTTTCATTTTTCAATAAATAATAAAATAGTTGTTACCATTGATTCGCTTCCGACTGACAAATTATTGGATTTTAAAATTCCAATACATTTAAAAAGTAAAGATATTACCACTCAATTATTTGTTAATCATAAACAAATTACATATCAGACTATAAACTATTTAAATATAAAAATACATTATACGAAGTGGTTTGACTATGAGCCATTGGCTGATAAAATGATTTACAAAAAATCAAAAATGTATTCGGTTAAGGGTTATCAAATATTTAAAAAGAAATTTTATATCTATAAAAAACAATTGTTATGAGTATGAAAAAATGTATTGTAATCTTATTCCATGTTATTTTATTCATCAATAATTTAGCTGCTCAAAACGATACTTTAACTGTTATTTTCTTTAACCAAATAAAACAATATAATCTTTCTACAATTTTTAAATCGGATAGTTTACTAACTGAAGATAATGAAACTGTAAAATTAAAGCGTGAAGAAATATTGGGTTTTATTGGCAATAATTACCAACGATTTTATATTCACTTTACCACAGTGAAAAAGAATACCAAAATACCAAACCAATACTTGGTAAAAGGTAAAACCAAAATCAATAATATAATCCATAACTTTAGTGGAACAATAACTTTAACTAGCGCACGAGTTTATAAAAACAAGGAAGTTGCTAATTATACACAAGGTTTTACTCATAGTAAAATAGTAATAACTACTTTTCATAATAAAGCTAAAACTGGAGAAATAATTGGAAACCTAGAAACAAACTTTTTAATTGATAAAATGGGCATCATAAGATACGATGCTTTGATGTTTGCTGCTGATGGCTTTTGCAACAATCAATTTATAGGAACCTTCAAAAATATTAAGACAAAAAACATTGAAAAATGTAATTGGGGCGAGTTTAGAATTCCTGATTGTGGCGATTTAGATATTGGCGCAGGAGAATTTACAATTAACTCAAAATACATTAAACATGGCTGGGAAAGTTATTATTTAGCATGGTTAACAAATAGTGATACACCTGGAGTATTAAATGCAAAGTATAAAGAAGCAGAAAAATGGTGGGAGTAAATATTCATTTAACCAAAAACAGAAGATGGATTTTATAGTTCGATATACAAGAGGAGAAAATGTATTCCTTGGTCTTATGCTTATTTGTCCTGCGATATTAATGGACTACATTGCTATTGACACAGAACAGTATAAGTTTCTAATTTTCACGGTAATGATGACAATATTTTTAGGTTTTTTTGCTTACATTTATATAAGTAATGGTTTACAAAGAAAAATAATTATTCTATTTAATGAAGAAGGTATTGAATCATACAACCCAGCATTTAATGTTAAATGGAGTGATGTATTTGGATACAAGTTACACGAGTATTCTGGAGGAAATTTTAAAACGCTAGAAATTGATTTTCTGTTCAACAATGGAAAAACTTCCACAACTATAAATGTTTCTTGGAGTGACAAAAAGAAAGACGACTTTGACAAATATTTATCTAAAAAACTAAAAAAAATTTCGAATAAAGATTACACAGAGACATTTGAAAAGAAGTTCAATTGATATATTGTAACTGAAAAATTTAAATTGAAATCTCATTTTATCTTTAATTATTGCAACCTATTTTACAGACAAATGGATTCAATAGAACAATGTAAACCAAACGAAAAGTATTTATTTGCCGAATGCTATTTTTCGGACAATGCTATAAAAATTTGGCAGCATGAATGTATAAAACGCTGCAATGATGTACAAAAAGGTGAAGCCTACTATAAATTTATTAATTGGACTAGAAAAGAAAACGAAATAGCGGTATTTACATTATATGCTTCTGCCAACTTTGAAATACCTAAAAATTTTGATGTTATATTCAATTTACACAATCCAAATGAGTTTATAAAAATTAACTATCAACTCTCTCAAAGTATTTTCGAGGCTTGGCTTCCTCTAAATTCAATTAGTGCAGGACACAAACATCTCTGTGTCTTTACATTTGACACGTCTTTGCCTGATGTATTTGATACATTGTATAAAATGGATGAAAAGTTCTTTAACATAGCCAAAGCACAAAAACTACTTGGCTTTTGTAACTCAACCAACTTTGATGAAATAAAAGCTAGCCTTAATCAATAGCATTTTTAAAAACCAAATTACACAAAAAAGCCCTGCTATAAAATTTACAGCAGGGCTTTTTGGAAAGTAAGTTATTTTAGTTTTTAAGCAATTTAACTACTTTGGTAGTGGTTCCATTACTTTCTAAACGTATAAAATAAATTCCATTCTGTAACAAGTTTAAGTTATCAATGGTAATTATATTATTTCCAATAATTGATGGTACTTGTTTGGTATAAACTTCTCTTCCAAGTGCATCAACCAAAATAACATTAACTGCTGCATTTTGGTGTTGGCTAAAGTTAATTTGAACACCATCGGTAAACGGATTAGGAACAATTGAAATATCGTTACCAAAGTTTAAATCTTCATTGGTTTTAATAACTATGGTATTTGAATATTCGTATTTGCCATCTAAATCAATTTGTTTTAAACGATAATAGATTGTAGTTGGTAGTTGATTGTTAATTGATAGATTATCGTTGAAAGCATACTTGTTTACAGCATTTGAATTTCCAACACCTTTTACAAATCCAATAGTTTCAAAATCTGTACCATCTAATGAACGTTGTACCTCAAAACCTTTGTTATTTATTTCGCTTGATGTAGCCCAATTTAAATTGGTGATATTATTAGCTATAGCTCCGTTGAAACGAATTAATTTAACTGGTAATGTTCCTGATGAAGCAACTCCAAAAGGAGTAAATGAAGTGATATTATTTAAAGTACGTGTGTATGGATTAGTACCTACAGCAGCGCCTGCAGCAGAAGCTAACCAAGTGCTTCCTGTATTTCTTGCTATGTATGAATTACCATTTGAAAAACCACTTAATTCATCCAATGAGTTCCATTGCAAAGTTAATGTAGCATTTGAACCACCCACATTTTGTTCATTAATAAACCATGTTTTATTTACTGCATTATTATTTACTATTAAATTTCCAGTTTCACCAGTATAGTTATCAAAAACACCTTCTATTATTCTTACACTAAAATTATCGTTTGTACCACTATTATTTAACACAACGGGATTAAACGAATTATTGGTTCCTACAGGGAAAACAATTGAACCTGTTCTACCACTAAAACCAATTCCATTTTGAATTAACCTACCTGCTAAAGTTTTAACATACGAACTAGCGTTACCTCCAATAATATTAGCAGTTGAAGCAATGGTTAAGGTATCGTTCAAAACTACATTTGCATTTGATAAATTAAGTGAATTATTAATGGTAGTTTTTATGTTATCAAAAGTTTTATCGCCCGAACCACCAATATTTAAACTACCAATTTGAACACTTGCTTTAACCAACGAAACATGAAAAGGTGTACTAATGGTTTGCGGATTAACACCAGCTATATTAATGGTACCATTAGCAGCATTCAAAGCCCCTACCCCATTTACACCATAATTTAAACTTAAATTACCAAATAATGATAAACTTGCACCTGAATTAACAGTTAAAGCACCAAATGGAACTGGATTTAATCCTCCATAAATATCAATGTTTTTAGCAAATGCATTGGTAAATATTTGAGGTTGTCCAAAAGATGGAGTAATACCACCTATTACCACATCGGAATTACTATTTGGAACACCACAAGTCCAATTGGCTGCATCATGCCAACTGTTACTAACTCCTCCAATCCACGAATTGGTATTGGTAATATTAACTGTTTGCGGATTAGAAATTACTTCTGGACAAACACCATTTTTAACCACAGCTCTAAATTGAGTAACTCCTGTTATTGGATTTGAATTATAAGGATTATTAGTACTGTTTAAATTTGACCATGATGTAAATGGTGTTAAACTACTTTCCCAACGCACAATATTACCGTTACTTCCATTTAAGGTCAAAGTTACGTTTGAATTTAAACAAGTAGATGTGGTAGTGGTTGAAATGGTTCCAGCTACTGAAACAGAATTTACATTAATCAAAACAGAATCAGAAACAGCCGTGCCGCAACTTCCGCTAGCAACCAGTGCTCTGTAAAGAGTATTTAAACTCGTTGCTGTTGGAATAAAGCTAGCTAAATTTGCAGTTCCTGCAATATTACTCCAAGTATAAGGTGCAGAACCCGTAGCCGATTGCCATGAGGTTACTGTTCCAGAAAAACCATTTAAACTAATGCTTTGAGTTGGTGCAATGCCATTACAAACCGTATTAAATGGAGCAGATACTGTTCCACCAACTACACTTGTTGATATATTAATTACTAAGCTCGATGTGGTGGCCGATGTACAAGTTCCACTTTGAACCACTGCTCTAAAATGAGTAGTTTGTGTTAATGCACCAGGCGAATAAGTATTGGTTGTATTAGCAATTGGTGTAAAGGTGGTAAATGGAGCAACTGCGCTTTCCCATCTTAAAATATTACCAATATTTCCAGTTAATACCAAATTACCAGGATTTGAGCCTAAACAAAGATTGGTTGGTCCGCTTATGGTTCCGGCAACTGAGGCAGGAATTACATCAATAGAAGCTTCACTTGAATTAACTGCTGTACAACTACCATTTTGAACAACTGCTCTAAATTTGGTGGAGTCTGTTAATACCCCAACTGATAATGTATTGGTGGTATTGGCAATGGCAGTCCAGCTAGTAAATGGCGAAGTTGCTCTTTCCCATCCAGTAATGGTACCATTTTGCCCTGATAAAGTTAAAGTTCCACCTGAACTACCTGCACATATTGAGGTAGAACCTGAAATAGTTCCACCAATACTTACTGAGTTTACATTAACTGTGGTAGATGATGAAGTTGAATTGGCACAACTTCCATTTTGAACCACTGCTCTAAATTGAGTAGTTTGCGTTAAGGGACCTGAAGTATAAATATTTGAAGTATTAGGAATAGTTGTCCAAGTACTAAAAGGAGCCACAGCACTTTCCCAATTTAAAACATTTCCATTGTTACCTGATAATTGCAATAAACCACTTGTAGAACCTGAACATATTGTTGAACCACCAGTTACAGAGCCACCAATAGTAAGAGAGTTAACGATAATTGTTGCTGTATCAGAATAAACTGAACCACAAACGCCATTTTGCACCAATGATCTGTATCTGGTAGTTTGAGTTAATATTCCTGGATTTAAAATGTTTGAAGTATTTGCAATAACATTCCATGATGTAAATGGAGAAATGCTACTTTCCCATCTTATGATATTTCCATTTGAACCCGACAAAATTAACGTGCCAGCAGTTGAACCAGTACATACAGCATTTGCTCCTAAAATATTACCAGCAATGGTAGTATTATTAACAGTAACTGTAGTAGAAGCCGATGAAACCGTAGGACAAACGCCATTTTGAACCACTGCTCTAAATTGAGTAGTTTGGGTTAAAGTTCCAGAGGTATATGTAGAAGAATTATTAGCAATTGGCAACCATGTGGTAAATGGCGATACAGCACTTTCCCAGTTAACAATGTTTCCATTATTTCCAGCCAATGTTAATATTCCACTATTTGAACCAGAACAAATTGCATTACCACCTGATACACTACCAGGAATTGTTGGTGCATTGGTATTAATAAATGCAGTATCAGAATAAATAGCTGAACAAACTCCATTTTGAACCAAAGCTCTATAATTAGTATTTTGACTAACTGTACCAGTGCTTAAAGTATTGGTGGTATTTGCAATACTATTCCAAGTATTAAAAGGAGCAATTGAACTTTCCCAATTAAGTACATTACCATTGCTTCCAACAAGATTTAAATTAGGTGCAATACTTCCAGCACAAATAGTTGTGCTTCCGTTAATATTTCCTGCTAATGTTAGAGTTGATACACTCATCACTATAGAATTAGAAGTAACAGTTGGTACCAAAGCACATGTTAAACTTGAAGTTAATATACAGCTAATGGTATCATTATTGTTCAAATTATTATCACTATAAGCTGGTAAGTTTGTTCCAACATTGACACCATTTTTCTTCCATTGATACAAAGGACTTGTACCTGTAGAAGTAGCGGTGGCAGTAAAAGTAACATTAGTACCTTTACAAATATTTGTATTATTCGCAGCAATAGTTATAGAAACTGTAGTGTTAGCTGTTTCTCCTAATTGTATAGTACCATTAGCTGAAAAACCATTAATAACAGTATTTGTGTTAGAAACAGAAGTTAATGTGGTATTAGACCAAGTTGTGCCATTAAAAGTTTTTCCTATAATGCCACTAATATTAGTACCAGCATCAATATCTCCCGACACATAAGCTAAATCGGCATTTACTAAATAAGGAGCAACGCTAATATTATTTAAAGTCCAGTTTTTATTAATTGATTTGAGGTCATTGATACAACCCAATGAAATTTGTGGATTATCTGAATTGGTTAAACTTATTCTAAAATCTCCGGCAGTTGAAACAGTTGGGAAATTTAATATAACTGGCCCATAACCATTATTACTTCCAAAAAAGTAAGTTCTTGCCACATTTGCACCTATAGGAAAGTTTAACTCTAACGACCCATTTGACACAAAGCCATTTGTTCTTGTTACATTAGCACCAGCTAATAGTTTTAAAACATTACTTCCTAAATTGACTTGCCCTGCAACAAAACCACTCGAGAAAGAAACCCTGAAAGTAGTATTGATAAAATTAAAAATTGTTCCTCCATTATCAATATTCAAAGTTCTAAACTCAGCAGTTGGCGAGGTAATTGCATTTCTAAATATACCTGTTCCGCTTATTGTTTGTTGGTTTGAAATAGTATAACCTAAACCTCCTAATGTTAATGTTTGAGTACTGGTTAAAACACCATTATTTACAATATTTCCACCAATAACCAATTGACTTGCGTTACTTTGGCGCACTTCAGAATTAGCATTAATAGTTAAATTGCCTTTAGCATATAAACCAAATGAGCCAGAAGAAAAAGAAGGAGAAAGCCATCTTCCACTTGTATTACCTCCATTTACAATAATATTTTGTAAAGGCACAATTCCACTTCTTCTGTTATCAACATTAAATCCATTATTATTACCAATTGTGGTACTTATACCATCTCCAAAAATAACGGTATGGTTTCCTGAAAATGCATTTAAGTTAGAAGAAGCAGTAATACGTAAAGTATTGGTAGTAAGCAACCCTAATGATGCGTGCGGAGGATCTATAAACATAATATTTCCATTATTACAATTAATATTATTGGTATTTATTTCAAGCAAATGAACTCCTTGAAGTGTACTAGTAAACGCAGTTCCTGAATTACCATCTATTATTAAGTTTCCTCCACTTTGGTTAAATGTTGCAGTTGAACTTATTGACACATTTCCATTAACTAGTAAAGTTGCACTATCAGATATTGATAATATTCCGTTTACCAATAGTTTTTTATTAGAACCACCAATAGCACCAATTGTAAATGATCCTCCACTTACATTTAAATTACCAGTTGTAGTGCTAATGTTTACGCCAGCAAAGTCAGTACCATCCAAACTAATAGACCCTCCTGTTTGAATAATACTACCCTCGCATAAAATATTTTTGTTAACTGATAAACTATTATTATTAACACTTAAGGTACCACCTGCTAAAATAGCAATAGAGTCACAAGCTTTTAAAAATGAACCCGTATTTAAATTAACTGTGAAAGGCGAAGGAATAATAACTGTATTGTTACCACTAGGTACTGCATTATTATTCCAAGTTAATGGATTATCCCAACTGCCATTAGCAACTGCTATGAAAGTAGGCGTTAAAGTATTAGATGCTGTATTTACACCAACATAAAAAGTATCGTTTTGAACTCCTGATGACACCTGAGTAGGTGTAAACAATCGAGATATAAAAGGAGTATTTAATGATCCTGTTCCATTACTTGTTCCTCCACTACTTAAAGTTGGTTTCATAAAACGTAATTGCGACAAACTTGAAACAGAACCCATTCCCTGCATATTACCACTTACTTGCAAACCGAAAAATGGTTGCACTGTAATTCCGGTTGAATTAAATAACCAATAAGAATTGCTTATTCTGTTAATATTTTCAAAACCATCAGGAACGCTCGGACTGATATCGGTATTTCCTGAAATATTTGCATGTTTTACTGAAAAACTTCCACCTGTAATCAAGGGAATACCATCAGAATTTAGTAACACACTTCTATCTTGGTTATTGGCTAAAATTGGAAATCCAGTATTAGTTGTATTGTCTAGTACTGTTGAATTTGCATACCATCTATTAAACTGACCGTTATTATTCATAACCACATAACCTGTTGTTCTTTGCAATAAGCCTGTATTTAATAAACTTGTTCCAATATTTAAAGTATTGTTTCCAATATTTAAATTACTACTTCCTAAACTTAACGTATCAATTATGGTTAAATTTCTATTACTAGTTAAACCTTCATTGTCACTTATAATTAAACTGCTGGCTGAAAGGGCTCCAGCAGGCATTTCATTATATGCTCCAGTAATATGGTTTGAAGATGATGAAGCATAAACATAAGTAATATTTGGAAATATGGCATTGGCCAATGGCACCAAACTAAATGAACCAGCAGGAGTTGTTTCATTTACCCCCCCAATTTGAATAGTTCCTTTTACCAAACTTGAACCTACAATAATTGGACTTGTAGTAGATAATAATCCGCGGAACAAATTAACTCTTATCACACTTCCCAAATTAGCTAATGTGCTAGTAACTCCGTTAACATTATTAATTGATAAATTGGCTACATTAAAAAATGTACCTATTCCACTTATTAATTGATTAGTTGTACCTTCAAAGCTTACCAAGCCTGCTATTTGATTAGCAGAAGAAGGAAAATTACCAATGATTTGTCCGTTTAAAGTAAGTTGATTAAATAATCTTAAAGATCCACCTATATTGCCGCTTGCAGGTAATACAATACTTTTATCTTCAATAGTTAAATTGTTAGCAACTTGAAAATCACCCACAATTCTTACCAAACGTCCGCTTGAAGAATCATAACGTGCATCAATTACTACATTCCACAATGGCACTTGCGAAGTAAGACCAAAACCAGCTGTATTGATAGGATTTGCAGCAGTTCCATTACCCAAACCATTACCAATTCTTAAAGTTCCTCCAGTAAAACTTTTTGACCCTCCTAATAGAATATTTACCGAAGTATTGTTATTTGCTGTTTGTGGGTTAATAACACTAATTGTACCTCCCGTAATATTTACATTGGCTGTGGCACCTAATAAAAAAGCTGCTGTTGTATTGGGTAAAGCATTAGTACCATTTACTGGATTTAAATTTATGGTACCGCCCGACATATTTAAGGTTCCTTGGTTATTTTGTGAAAATCCACCTAACACGTTGATAGTTCCATTATTTATATTTAAAACAGAATTATTAAGTGTTAACAATGAATTTCCATAACCAACATTTAAAGTGCCATTATCCATTCGTAATTCACCATTTATAGTGTAATTGGTTGTAAAAGTAAAACCTGGTGGAGTTGTGGTAGAATTAATTACAGCATTTGGATGATTGAACCACAATCTTGCATTTGCACTTCCAACTATAGTTGAACCAAATGGACTTCCATAAGGTGTTAAATTAATGTCACATGATAAACGTAAAGTACCACTGTTTAATAATAATGTGCTAGTATTTGTTGTTAAAAAAACACTAAAAGGTGTTAACACATCTACAATATTATTTACATTATTATTTTTTTGTAATTGTAAATTTCTTAATTTAAATACTGATGGCGTGCCAGAAATAGTTGCATTACCATTTCCAAACATATTTAATGTAACTCCATTAGTCCCACTTTCTAAGTCTATAATTCCATTATTTATTATACTACCATTAGTAATAGAGTTGATATTTGCGCCACCTATATTTAATGTACTTGCATTTGTTAAAGTTGAAAGACTTCTTACTGCACCTGTAGGACTAACTTCTAAATCAGTTAAAATGGTAAGTAAGTTATTAGTAGCTCCTGTATAATGTAAGGCTCCGTCTACTAGCATACGTAAACAAGTAGCAGTATTGATATTTACATTAACTGTATCGCCAGCAGAAATAAGTACACTATCGTTTGCTGTTGGTATTGTACCCGAACTCCAAGTTGCAGTGTTATTC
The DNA here is from genome assembly GCA_027484685.1 of Bacteroidota bacterium. Classification (GTDB taxonomy): domain Bacteria; phylum Bacteroidota; class Bacteroidia; order UKL13-3; family UKL13-3; genus JAAFJM01. Next base: position 137,002 of record JAIXSO010000013.1, on the reverse strand, counting down.
CAATTACCATCGGTTACACTAGTTATTACATTTGAACCTAATGTGGTAGCAACATTATCTTGTTGAGCACTTAATGATTCCCTTATTGAAAATATACGCCAATATACATCGGTGTTACTAGGAAGACCAGTTGCATTAAAAATAGTAGTATTAACTGCTAATTGCTGAACAAAAGTATAAGTTAAGCCACCATCAATTGATCGGTATAAAGCATATCCTGTTTCATTACTTGCATCGGTCCAATTAAGTGTCATTCCACTGTTAGTAACATTTGTAATAGTAAAATTAGTGGGCGGATTTGGCGCATTAGGTGTGAATAAATAAGATCTTTGAAAACCACTAGATGAGTTATGAATGTTAGGTATAAAAGTATTTGTAGTATAATTATTAGTAGTTGTAGTTATAGTAGATGAAGTATTGTTAGCTGCATTAACGCTATGCGCACCAGCAGCTATTTTAAATCCAACATTAAAATTTAACGGAGCACCAGCTGTTATTTTCATTCGGCCGTATACAAATTCTATAGCTCCATTGCTTTCGTAAAGCCTAACCTGAAAAGTATTGGTATCATCAACAACAGATGAATTGATTGACATTCTTAAAAATTCAATAACCCCAACTCTTGATGGACTTGTTCCAATTAATTTATAATGCACTCTACCAATAGAACTGGTAGTCATACTGCTTAATGGAGGCACATTGGTATTTAATAACGGCCCTAAAAATGGAGCAATTCGTGTACCTGAAAACACAGCAGCCGACCATAGTGTATTTGGGGCTACACCTCCACCTAGGCCTACCCATCCATTAGGAGTAACAGTAAAATTGGTAAAACGTTGACCTCCTGAATAAAAATCAAAGTTTAAATTGGCTGCCGTACTAGTGGTATTGGTAACTGCACTACCTCCTAACACTACAGTTGTTCCTGTGGTCATATCAATATCATCAATTAAGCTGCCATTAGAGCGAGATAACGATGCATTTGAACTAGTTGTAAACACGTAATTATTGATGTTAACTTGTGCCTTTAAATTGTGAATAAAAATTGAAATTGATAATAGTAATAAAACTTTTTTCATGAGTTATAATAATGTTTAATGCAAAGTAACGTAATTTTATTTAAATCAAAACTTTGCCTAAAAAAATTACAATAAATAAAACAGGTATTTTGTATTATTGAACATGAAAAAAATAAGTTTTACAACACTATTAAGTCTTATATTATTTTATCAAACTACTTTTGGGCAAGACAATAGAAATACGCAATTCGATGTGCTGAATTATTCTATAAATTTAAACATTCAAAACTTAAGCTCAAAAACCATTGGAGGGAATGCCGAAATTACCATTCAAGCATTGCAAAATAATTTAAGTACAGCTTGGTTTGATTTAGCCATTCTTAAAGTTGATTCCATATTAATTAATAACAATAAAACTAATTTTACTCAAAACGATTCCCAAGTTTTTGTAAACCTAGGAGCACCTGCCAATAAAAATGATATAGTTAAAATCAATATATTTTATAAAGGTATGCCAACCAAAGATGCAAGTTGGGGAGGATTTTATTTTACAAGCAATTATGCCTTTAATATGGGCGTAGGTTTTACAGTTAAACCACATAATTATGGCAGGGCTTGGTTTCCATGTGTAGATAATTTTACAGAAAGAACAACCTATGATTTTCATATTACTACCGATAGTAACTACATGGCTGTTTGTAACGGTTTACCTCAACCAACTACTATTAACAGCAATAACACTTTAACATGGCATTGGCAATTAAATCAACCCATTCCGACTTATTTGGCATGTGTAGCTGTTAGCACATATACACCTGTAAAATTTACTTACCAAGGTAAAAACAAAAACTTTGAGGTAATACTTGCTGCCCAAGCTAAAGATACAGTGAAGGTAAAGGCAAGCATGGTTAACTTAAATAAAGCTTTGCAGTTTTTTGAAGAAAAATTTACACCTTATCCATTTGATAGAGCAGGTTATGTTATGGTTCCTTTTGATGGAGGTGCTATGGAACATGCTACCTGTATAACATACCCTTTATTTGGAGTAGATGGCACTTTAAATTACGAAACATTAATGGCTCACGAATTGAGCCACATGTGGTGGGGCGATATGGTAACTTGCGACAATTCAAGTGAAATGTGGCTGAACGAAGGTTGGGCAAGTTTTTGCGAAGCGTTATTTTTAGAATTAATGTATAACAAACAAACTTATTATACCGATATGAACGAAAAGTTACTTTATGTAATGCGTTCAGCACATATTAGAGATGGTGGATTTTTAGTATTAAATCAAATTCCTCATAAATCAACTTATGGCGACCATGTGTATAAAAAAGGTGCCTTAACCGTGGCTGCATTGCGTTATTACATGGATGATTCAGCCTTTTACCAAGCTTGCAATAGCTATTTAACTAAATATAAATTTCAATCAAGTAACTCTATTCAACTTAGAGATGAATTTCAAAAATTCACCAATAAAAACTTAACATCCTTCTTTAACGAATGGGTATTTACTGCCGGTAGTGCTGCTATTGTAGCAAGCCAATACCGTGTTTTTATAGGCAATGCAGCAAATTTTGTAGAAGTTACATTAAGACAACACAGTCGCGGAAATAATATTACCTACAGCCATATTCCTTATAAAATTACTTTGTTTAACAATAAAGGAGAAACTTTTATTTACACCGATTCTATCAATACTTACGAACAACAATTGATGATTAGAGTACCTTATGATTTTTTTCCGGAATTTTTATTGGTGAATGAAAATAACGAATTGCCATTGGCAAGAACTTATAATTTAGCAACTATAAAAGGTACTGGTCTTAAAACCTTTCCAGATGCTTTATTAAGTTTAAATGTGCAACAAAATGCTGATTCAGCTACCATTTTAGCTGAGCATTATTGGGTTGGTGCTACGCAATACGAGGTAGCACCAAAAGGAGTTAGAATTAGTAATTACCGTTTTTGGAATATAGATGGATACTTTGATACCAACAAAACCAAAGGCCAAATTTATTTTAACTACGATGGCACCACTCCTACCAATCCAAATGCTGGCTATTTAGATTATACTTTACCATTTACCAATGAAGATAGTTTGGTGCTTTTATACAAAGCGCCTAGCACTAATACTTGGGTTATTCATACTGATAATACAAAAATAACTGGCGGTAGCAAAACAGATAAAATAGGCCGCTTTACCACCAATAAAATCGAAAAAGGAATGTATGCTATTGGCGTGTATGATTATAAAGTTGGTTTAAAAAATGCTGCAAAAAAAGAAACAGGTTTTATTCTTTACCCCAACCCTACTAAACACCAAATCAATATTGAAATCAGTGAAAAATTACTAAATGCCAATGCCATCATATACGACATGAATGGAAAAGAAGTTCAAAAAGTGGTATTAAACAAAACAATACAAACTATAAATATTGAGCAACTTACAAAAGGAATTTATTATTTCAATTTTGAAAACGGAAATACCAATCAAACAAAATCTTTTGTGGTGGAATAGTAAATATTTCATTAGAATAAGTTAATCTTAAAATCATGATTAATGTTGAAATTTAGTTTACAGATTTCTACAGCCCAAAGAAATTGAAACAATAATTTCGCTGTAAAATTAATTTAATAAATGAGTAAATATTTTGGGAAAACCTGGTGGGGCGAGCAATGGTTAAATTCATTAAGCAATATAGATTATGAAAACAGACTTGACCGAGGCAGCAGATATGCACGAAATGGTTCAGTTGTAAAAATAAAAATTGAAGGAAATAGAATAAATGCTAAAGTGGCTGGTAGTGCACCCAAACCTTATAATGTAGATGTAATATTACCCCCATTTTTTGACCCAGAATTAAATGAATTTATTATAGCACTTTCTAAAAAACCAACCATTATTTCCAAGCTTTTAAACCGTGAATTGGATCCCCAAGTATTAACTATTGCAGAGCAAATGGGTTTAAAGGTTTTTCCTAAACAATGGACCGATTTTAAAATGCAATGTTCTTGCCCCGATTGGGCTGTACCTTGCAAACACTTGGCAGCCGTTATATATAAAGTAAGTGCCGAAATTGATAATAATCCCTTTTTAGTTTTTGAATTACACAATGTAAATTTAATTGCAGAGTTAGAAAAACTAGGCATTTTTGTAAATAAGCAAGCAACTGAAATTTCGAAAATTACCGACTTGTATTTTGAAACAAAAAAAGTAAAAACAGAAAAGTTTAATTCTGAAAATGCTTACACTAAACTTTCGTTTACCAAGCTAACACCTGTTCACGAACCATTAACCATACTGCTTTCAGACTTTCCTGCATTTTATCAAGGAGCAGGAAATTTTAAAGAAAAATACATTTTAAAAATTGATAAAACAGTAAAAAACGCACAAAAAGTAATTCAAGGGAAAATATTATTAGAAAACTTATTTTATAAAGCAAGTATTCAAGGGCAACATATAAACCACAAAACTAACAATACAATAACCATTGATGAGCAATATAAATCGAAGGTATTGGTGAATGAAAATGCTTTTTCTTTTCTAGATTTTTTACAGCAAATTTCTCAAATCAAATCTTCAAAAACGAACGATTACCAGCCATCTACTGCTGCTTTACATACTGTTTTACATTTTGCAGTTCACCTATTAGCCAATGGCGCAGTGGTGCCTCAAATTGTTCAATTGCAAAACAAAGAATTTACTATTCGTTGGTTGCCAGCCATGCTTAGTAAAGAGGTAAGGCAATTGGTAGAACAACTTAAAAACTTATTACCTCCATCAGTTTTTTTATGGGATGAGAAGACAAAATTAAAGGAGATAAATAAGGACACAGCCTTTAACTTATTATCGTTATTTTTAACAGAAATAATTGCTGTTTTTGAAGAAAATATTCAAGATGATTTGTTTATAAATTTGTTTTTTAAAAAACATGCTTATTCATTTAAAAACCCTGGCGAAGAATCCTTAAGTGGTGGAATTCAATCTTGGACACAAAAGTATTATATTACCCAAGGAAATTTTAAACCACAAATTGTAGTAGAAGAATTACCAAACGATGATTTTAAAATATTGGTAAATATCGAAGAAAATAATAACAAAAAATCAAGTGCACCAATAGCTTTAAAAGAGGTACTTACCAAAACCAAATACGATAAAAACAGGTACGAAATTTTACAGAGTTTAACGCAATTAAGTTCATTTATTAGTGGTTTAGATGAATACATAAATACAGAGGGAAAGCAAGAAATAGTAATGGAAAACCAAGTGTTTACACCATTTCTTATGCAAATGATTCCTGCAATTCAATTGTTAGATATCTATATTTTGTTGCCAAAATCATTGCAGTATATTTTAAAACCCAAAGCTAGTATAAAAGTAAAGAAAAAAGCTGGCGGTAAATCGTTTTTGAAATTAGATGAGTTGCTTGATTTTGATTGGCAAATTGCCATTGGGGATACTTTAATGGGTGAAGCTGAATTTAAAAAATTACTCAAAAAATCGGAAGGTTTAATAAAATACAAAACAAATTATATTTATGTAAATCAGAGTGATTTAGAAAAAATACATAAACATTTTTCAAGTACTAAAGAGTTAAATGCGTTTCAAATGCTAAGGGCTGCGCTTAGTGGCGAATATTTGGGCAGTAAAATTGGCTTGACGGATGAAATACAAAAAATGATTAAGGAGTTGACTAATTTTAATGAAATACCTTTACCAAAAGGAATTAAGGCAAAATTACGACCATACCAACATAGAGGTTTTTCGTGGATGTATAGAAATGCGCAAATTGGTTTTGGTTCGGTGCTGGCCGATGATATGGGTTTAGGGAAAACTCTACAAGTTATTACCACTTTACTAAAATATAAGGAAGATGGATTACTTGAGAAAAAGAAAGCTTTAGTGGTTGCTCCAACTGGATTATTAACCAATTGGGTAAACGAATTGGATAAATTTGCACCTAGCCTGAAAGTAAAAGTTTACCATGGTACAAACAGAAAAATGGAAAAAGATTTTGATGTACTTATTTCATCGTATGGCATTATTAGAAGTGATGCTAAAGAGCTGAAAAAGAAAAATTGGCATACTTTAATTATTGATGAAGCTCAGAATATAAAAAATGTAAATACTGAACAAACTAAAGCTATCAAATCAATTGGCGCTGATAATTTTATTGCCATGAGTGGCACTCCAGTTGAAAACAGACTGAGTGAATTATGGAGCATAATGGATTACAGTAATAGAGGCTTTTTGGGCAATACCAAAGAGTTTAGCGAAACTTATGGAAATCCAATTGAGCAATATAACGATATTGCGGTAGCTGAAAAATTGAAGAAAGTAACTGCACCTTTTATGATGAGAAGGCTTAAGTCAGACAAAAGTATAATATCTGATTTACCTGATAAAATAGAAATGAATTGTTATGCTAATTTAGCAAAAGAACAAGCAAGTTTATACGAAAAAACATTGGAAGAGGCGTTAAAAGAAATTGAAGGAATTCAAACATCGGATAATAAAACCTTGTTTGTGCGCCAAGGTTTAATTTTACAAATGATTTTGGCATTGAAGCAAATTTGTAATCATCCTACTCAGTTTTTAAAAAATAATATTTTAGACGCTTCATTAAGTGGCAAATTGGATTTACTTTTTGATAAGTTAGATAGTATTATAGAAAGCGGAGAAAAAGTTTTGATTTTTACTCAATTTACCGAAATGGGTAATTTACTAAAGCATTTTATTACTGAACGATACAAAGAAGAACCTTTGTTTTATCATGGTGGTTGTAGTGTAAAACAACGAGCTGAAATGGTAAATGGATTTCAAAATAACAGGGCAGATAAAGTATTTATTTTATCGCTAAAAGCTGCTGGAACAGGATTGAATTTAACAGCAGCTAACCATGTAATTCATTTCGATTTGTGGTGGAACCCAGCAGTAGAAGCACAAGCCACTGACAGGGCTTATAGAATTGGACAAAAAAGCAATGTGATGGTTCACCGATTCATTACTAAAAATACCTTTGAAGAGCGCATTAATGATATGATTCAAAGTAAAAAGGCCTTGGCTAATATGACTGTAGCTACTGGCGAAAGTTGGATAGGAAATTTAAGTAATAAAGAATTGAAAGATTTATTTGAGATGGGTGAAGGATGAATTATTAAGTAATTTTATACTTACATATTTTTGCATGATTAGTTTCGCCCTTCCTCCCTTGTTGGTGTTTTAGCGTAGCGGCACCAACAAGAATAGTGAAATAAGTTTTAAATGGATTGAAATATCAATTATTTAAAAATTAACCTATAAATCTTTTGAGTTTATTTGGTCTTCGTTTTTTATTTTTTCAATGCAGTAATTTATGTAGGTTTTATAATCTTCGTTATTGCTTATAAATGTCAATTTATACATAAAGGATTCCAAATCTTTGAAGTCAATACTTCCAGAATTTTTCTTTAAATTATCTATTAAATCACTTATTTTTTTATCATTACCCTTATAACGTAAACTTGAATCAATTTTGCTATTTGTAATAATTGCAGCGGAATAGAAATCCTTTAACGCTTTTTTGTAATCATGTTTTACTGTATACATTAATCCTCTATTGTAGTAGCTATTTTCGTAAAGTGAATCTTGAATTATTGAATAAGTGTAATGTTCAATAGCACTTGTAAAACAGCGAATTCGAGCATAATTATGACCTGCTTTAAGATGGTATTGTGCATGATTATTTAGGAATGTTGATGAATCCTTTATTTCAAATTGTTTGCAATTATTACTCTCCTCCAACTTATGATAGTCTGTAATAAATGGCATTCCAAATAATCCATTATCAATTCTAATTTTTACGAAATCAACTGTTAAACAATCTTCTAAATCAACCTCCATTGAAACTCTCTTATTATTATAATGAATATCTAAATAGTTTTTTTTATTAGAACTAGCGGCTTCAATTATTTTATAATCATAATATTTACCAATACTTCCAAATTTCTTATTTACAGTAAATATTATAAATAATGAACAAACAATAATTATAGAACTTATACCTATACCAATATTTTTAATGATTTTATATTTTGTTGTTACAATAATGAATATCGTACTTATTGAAAGTATTACGACCAAAAAGTTTTTTATATCAAAGACATCTTCAGTTTTATTAACTAATTCACTACAAAATGATATGTACATTTTTAGACTTGTATAAAGCAAAAGTAAATTTAAGATGATGTAAAATAAAACTTTTAAAATTGTCCAAAATATAGATTTACTATTTACAAAATTTGTAACATATTGTTTGTTTATTTTAGGCATTATCTAGATTCATTAGTAGATTTTTTCTGAAATCAAACTATCGCCTTGATAGGTAGTCCATCGGCCTACTGGCTCATTATTTTTATAATAACCATAACGAATTGTATTGTTCTCAAAATACTGTTTATAGGCTCCATTAACTATTCCATCAGTTTCAAAATACTCTTGTAGTAAATCACCTGTTAAACTATCAAATATTTGAGTTTTTCCATTGAACTTACAATTCATTATATGGTTAATTTCTTTCAAATTACCATTTGCAAAAAAAGCTATCTGTTTAAATCCAACATTCACATTACTATCACAAAAACAAGGAATAGGTTTATCTAAAATTTTATACCTTTCAACTATTCCATTCAAATAATAATATGCAATAGTATCATTCAGTAAACCATTTTTGTAATTTTCTCTTACTATTCCATTTGTATTTACATAAATCCATTTACCATCCTTTTCTCCATTTTTTCTACTTCCGAAGCACTTTACCGAGCCATTTTCATAAAAAAAAACAACTGAATAGTTAAATGAATCAACTTCATTATAATTAGTTATAGAACTAACTTTACCATTTTTAAAATATGCAATATTTATTTTTTCTTGGTTACAAGAAGTAAAAACTACAACAGTTAAAATTAGGAAATAGAGTGGATTAATCATTAATTTAAGCTTTTCATTCATTTCTTACAGTTGATTGAAATTTTACGCCATCAATTCCTCGCTTCAATTTTCCAAAATGTTTGATAACATTTTTACTATTTTGTTTATTGGGCACAACTAAATCAATTGCTTGTTTTACTTTTTCAACTGTAATCGGTTGTTTTAGTTCTATTTTTATATCTCAAATATAGATAATTTTCAAAATAAAACGCCTACCCTAACAAAACTTTCCAAGCATCAGTTACTTTGTTTTGCAGCAACAAATGATGCGCATAACGGTGCAATTCCAATTGAAGATGTTCTAAATCGAGCGCAAAGCGGGTATGAATTTCCATAACTTCTTTATTCATGCGTTTATAAATTTCAGCACTATCAGCATCAGGCATGGTTTGCTCATTGGCTAGCAATCCTAAATCATTACCAGTAAGTACTTTACTTAATCTAATGGCATCAGGCAGACTATTTACACCCATTCCTAAATTTTTATTAGGTTTTGGTACTTCAAATAATGCATCGCCATTGGCCCTAACATACCAATCACTACCCAAACGGCCAACTAAATCCATTTTATGTTGATCTATTTTTCCATCAATGGTTAAAACCGATTCATCAATATGCATCAAAATAATTTCTGCAATCACCAAATTTCCAGCACCACCTTCGTTACCTGTTTCAATAATTTCGCGCACTTTACACTCAAACTGAACCGGACTTTCTTTCACTCTAAACGGTTTTACTTTCTCTGATGCTAATGCTGTAAAACCCGATTTTTCAAACTCATTAACTCCCTTTGGATACTCACAACTAGCTAAACTCATTTGTTGCACCATATTGTAATTAACCACATTTATTACCACTTCTTTAGTAGCCATTACGTTTTCTAAAGTATGTTTAATGGTATTATCGCGCACCCTGCGAGCAGGCGAAAATATCAACGTAGTTGGGTTTGAACCAAAAATATTAAAGAAACTAAAAGGACTTAAATTAGGATTACCTGCTGCATCTATAGTACTTGCAAAACAAATAGGACGAGGCGCAATGGCAGTTAACAAAGCATTGTGAAACTCAGCTAATGGAAGTTCTTTGGGTGTTATGGTTTTCATTTTGGTTGATAGTTAATAGTTGTCAGTTGATGGTTGTCAGTTGTTAGGATTATTGGTTAATTAGGTTAAATTATGTCAGTTCGAGTGGAGTCGAGAACGGTTAACGGTTCTCGACTTCGCTCGAACTGACTTTAGATTATTTTAAATCAATAGCCAGAAGCTAGCGGCTAGTTGCCAAAAGTCATTCTAACTCACCGTTATTAAAAAATAGTTCTTTTTACCTTTTTGAGCAATTAAGAATTTGCTGTTTATTAAATGATTGGTTGAAATAGCTTCTGCATCGTTTTCCACTTTAGTTTTATTTATGCTCACTCCTCCACCTGCAATCATTTTTCTAGCTTCTCCCTTTGATGGAAATACTGCTGCTTTTTCAGCCAATAATTCTACCACATTTAATCCATTTTCTAAATCAGTTTTAGCAATGGTAAATTGCGGCACACCTGAAAATATATCTAAAAAGGTTTCTTCATCTAATTGCGCAAAAGCTTCGGCAGTAGCATTGCCAAACAAAATATTGGACGCTTCTACCGCTGTGTTGTAATCAACTTCACTGTGCGTTCTTATGGTAATTTCTTTAGCCAATGCTTTTTGTAAAATACGTAAATGTGGTGCTTTAGCATGTTCTTCTTTTAAGCTTTCTATTTCTTCTTTGGTTAATAAAGTAAAAATATAAATCCAAGTAGCTGCATCACTATCGCTGGCATTTAACCAAAATTGGTAAAACTTATATGGCGATGTTTTTTTTCTATCTAACCATACTGCACCACTTTCGGTTTTTCCAAACTTAGTACCATCTGCTTTTTTAATTAATTGCGTGGTCATGGCATAAGCCTCACCAGCATCTTTACGCCTAATTAATTCAGTACCGGTAACTATATTTCCCCATTGGTCGCTACCGCCCATTTGCACTTGGCAGTTAAGGTTTTTCCATAAATAGTAAAAATCGTAGCCTTGCACTAATTGGTAAGTAAACTCAGTAAAACTCATTCCAGTATCGCCTTCCAAACGTTTTTTAACCGAATCTTTAGCCATCATGTAGTTTACAGTAATGTGCTTTCCAATATCGCGAATAAAATCAAGGAAAGTAATGCCTTTAAACCAATCGTAATTATTTACTAAAATGGCTCCATTTTCGCCCGCATTAAAGTCTAAAAAATGACTCAATTGTTTTTTCAAACAATCTTCGTTATGGCGCAAAATATCTTCTGAAAGTAAATTACGTTCATCGCTTTTACCAGAAGGATCACCAACCATACCAGTAGCACCGCCCACTAAAGCCACAGGCTGATGACCCGAACGCTGAAAATGAATCAACGTCATTATTTGGGTTAAATGGCCCACATGCAAACTATCGGCAGTTGGGTCAAAACCTATATATCCGCGCGTAACTTGTTTACCCAGTAATTCTTCCGTTCCAGGCATTACATCGTGTAACATGCCGCGCCATTTTAGTTCTTCAATAAAGTTCATCTTAATCTTAAAAAAATCGAAGTGCAATTATAAGGTTTATTGTTGAATTGATGAATTGTTGTTTAGTTGAATTATTGCATAAAAAAACCACATAGAATAGAGGCACATAGCTTATAAACTATGTTTCTATGTTCTATGTGGTTCAAACTTTATATTCTTAAATATGAATTATAATGCAAGTCTTTTTAAAAAAGTTGTTTTTCTAAATAACGAGCATAAAACTTATTCCTTATTTTTTCTCTATTTCGGTTTTAGGTTTTTTAATAAAATAAAATCCTAATAAAACCAATAAGCCAACGTATAAAGTGGCTGATGAAGCCAAGGCAATGGTTTCTCCTTTTTTAACGGTAGCTGGTTCAAATTTAAACTCAATGCTATGTTTACCTTCAGGAACTACCATGGCACGCAACACATAATCAGCTCTAAAGTGAGGAACTAATTTTCCATCAACATAGGCATTCCAACCTTTATCGTAATACACCTCGCTAAATACAGCTAACTGAGGAGTTGAGGTATTACTTTCATAAACCAATTTATTAGGTGCATAGCTAATAAATTTAATAGAAGCCATGCTATCAAAATTCATTTTAAAATTAGCCAATTCGCCTTCAAAACGTTTGTCAACTACTGCAGTTTGTTTTGAGCTAAAACCTGTTAATGCTTTAATTTCTTCATCGGCATTAGCTACCATTTTTACATTGCTTACAAACCAAGCATTGCCATTGGCAGCATAATTACGTTGTACAAATTTTTGGCCTGTTGAATCGCCTAAAATAATGTACTTAACGTTTAACATATTGTAACATTCCATGTTGTTTTTAGCCAATTGCCATTCAATTAACTCTTGGAATCTGCGCATTTTAGCACCATGGTAGCCACCAATTGTTTTGTGATAATACGATGTGATGGCATCTTTATCAAAATCGGTAGTATTATTATAAACTCTGTAATTAGGATCTGGATCTTTTAAAATTTCTTCATCAGCAGCCGATTTTTCAAACAAAACAGCAGCTTTCTTTTTCTCAAAATCGCTATCGTTTAAGTAACGTTTATCAACTTGCCATAAATCGCCAAGCACTAATAATCCTAGAACGCTTATGAATACCAATTCTTTGATCTTTTTATTGTAATAAAACCAAATTAATGCGCAAGCAGCAGCAATTAAAGCAAATGAGCGGAATGCATCGGCACGCATAATACTTTCTCTATCTGCTACCAAAGCCTCAACTAATTTAGGATCCATTTTAGCATCGTTTAAACCTGTAAAACTTGCAAATAATCCAGGCATAATGAAAAATAACAAACACAAACCTGCTACTATGCCACCACCAAATTTTAAACCATTCATTAAATCGTTTTTGCTTATTTTATTGTTTACCAAATCGCGTAAACCCAATAAGGCCATAAGCGGAAACAATGCTTGGGTAATACATAAAATAAAGGTAACCGAACGGAATTTATTGTATAACGGAAAGTAATCGAAGAAAATATTGGTTAAAGGCATAAAGTTTTTACCCATTGACAAGAAAATAGCCAATAAAGAAGCTGCTAAAATCCACCACTTAGCATTTGATTTTACTACTATCATTCCAAACACAAACAAGAAACAAATGATGGCTCCATAATAAATTGGACCTGCTGTAAATGGTTGATCGCCCCAATAAACAGGCATTTGTTTAATAGCTTGTTTGGCATTTGCATTATCGTAACCAGCAGCTTTTAGTAATTTATAAGTTTCACTATTAGTGCTTAATTCGCCATTACTTGCTCCTCCATAAAAATTTGGAATTAACAATGTTAAAGGCTCTGTTACACCATTACTCCAAGCCAAAGCATAATCTTTATCTAAACCAGTACTTCCATTATCGGCTGTAGTTTTTCCATCGGCTGCTACTGTGAGTTCGCTTGGCGCACGTAAGCTGTATTTACCATACTCTTCGGTAGTTAATAAACCTGTAATATTGGTTCCTACAGCTACCAAAGCAGCCACTCCTAAAAACACACCACTTAACAAAATATTTTTAATGGTACCGTTTTTTACCGCATCTACTATTTCAACTATAACCCAAGCTAAAATTATAAAAATAAGGTAATAGGTAATTTGTAAATGGTTAGCCGCTAATTGCAACGAAAGCGCAATACCTGTAAGCAAAGCACCCATAATTCGGTTTTTGTGTAAACACATTTGAATACCAGCTATTACCAATGGAATAAATGCTATGGCATTTCCTTTTGTAATATGGCCCGCATCAATATTTATAAAATTAAATGAACTAAACGCAAAAGCCAAAGCCCCAATAATGGCTAGCCAAGCATTTACCTCAAATACCAATAACATAATATAAAAACAAATGAACAGTAAAAATACGGTATCAGTTGGGTGTTTAAATACTTGTTGAAAGGTAAAATAAATGGTATTTGTCCAATTGCCAGTATAAGTAGCGCCAATTAAATAATTAGGCATACCACCAAAAATACTGTTTGTCCAATAAGTTCTTTCGCCTGTTTGGGTTTCAAATTTGCTAGTTTCCTCGTAGGTAGCGCGCCATTGGCTTACATCGTATTGTTTTAATACCTTACCTCCAAAAAATGGTTGAAAGTAAAAAAACATGGCAAGTAAAATTACCCCAACTGCCACAAAATGAGGCAATTCTTTTTTCATAAAATTATTATTCATTTCTGCTTAAAAAAAATTTGCTCGAATATAAGTTTTTGCCTTAGATTTAAAAGAAGAAGCAGATTTTTTTTACTGAAGATGTTTAGGTAGTAAACTAAAAATTATTATAGCCGCAGATTTAAGAGAAATTCAATAATAATAGTTTATAGAACATGGTCAATAGTCTATGGTCTATCAACTAAAAACTAATCAATTGCAAAACGGGTATAATAGCCGGTGCCGTTAAATTCACGTTTACGAGGATGGGCTTTACATTCATCGCTGCAAGCTCCTTCCATTTCTTCTGCGCAAGTATCGCACATGTTAAACTGAATATTACACTCCACATTAGCACAATTTAAATTACGCGGAGCAGGTTCGCCACACTTTAAACATTTAGATATTACTGTTGGATTAACCTCATTTACAGGAACGCTCACACGGCCATCAAATACATAAAGCACTCCATCAAAGTCTTTTCCGCCTGTTTCTTTGGCATAACCAATAATGCCATTGTGCAACTGATACACATCCTTAAAACCTTCTTTGATTAAAAGAGCTGAAGCTTTTTCGCACTTAATACCACCTGTGCAACAAGTAATCACCTTTTTATCTTTAAATCTTTCTAATTCAGCTATCTTTTCGGGAAACTCTCTAAAATTCTCTATATCGAGCGTTATAGAGTTTTTAAATTTACCTAAACGTGTTTCGTAATTACTTCTTACATCAATAATTACCACATCTTCTTGGTCTTTTAAGTTTAAAAACTCCTCCCCTTTTAGGTGTTTGCCAGTTTCTTTGGTTGGATCAATATAATTGGGGTCGCGCAAGCCGCTGTGTACTATTTCGGTTTTATAACGGCAGTGCATACGCTGAAAAGTATGCTCGGCTACTTCGTCAATTTTAAATTCTATTTTTTCAAAACGAGGATCAGCCTTTAAATCGGCCATATATTGCTCGCAAGCTTGGCGTGTGCCACTAATGGTTCCATTTATACCTTCGTGGGCTATATAAATTCTACCACGAATTTTTAAGCTTTTGCAATAAGCCAAATGTTGAGGTGCGTATGTTTCGGCATCCTCTATTCGTGTGTAATGATAATATGCTAATACTAAATAATTTAATGGTTCACTCATAACAAGCTGCAAATATAAAATTTTTTAACAGAGTAAAAACGTTAGAATTGGCAGTAATTTTTTTAAGGAAAATCAATTTTTGCGTTTTGGTTCCACAAGCCAAAGCAAGTGGTAATTGATATAATGGCATTTTTGATCCAAGAGCTAAAGCAAGTGGCGATTGATATAATGGCATTTTTGTTCCAGGAGCTAAAGCAAGTGGCGATTGAAATAATAGGATTTTATTCTAAAGGCTAGTCCCAAAAGCTTTATGGAAGTGCCAATTGAAATTAGGTATTCCTTATTTTTCAACATTTGCAAACCTTGTTTGCTTTATTAACTAATTTCCATTTGTTTTGATTTGATGTAAAAATAATAAGAAATAAAATTAATTATGTGAAATGTGTTGTTTGTTTTGCTTATTTGATTAAAGGGGAAATAAACAATTTTGTTGGTGACGCTTCGCAAAAAACCAACAACGGCAGAATATAATAATCAATGTAAAAAATAGTAATATGAAAGAATTAAATGACAAGGAATTAGATCAAATCCTTCAAGAATCAGTTTCAGATAGGATTAAATCACGAAAACAAATCAATAAGCCCAATATAGAGAATTTCCTACAAGAGCATATCGAAACTCAGGCTGTATTGGGTTTTGATATATATCAATATAGTCAGTTTGACTCTATTAGACAGACATTAGTACCTCACTTATTTAAAAAACTTTATTATCTATCAATAAAGAACTGTCTTAAAAATGAAAGTTTCTTCCTTGAGTACAAAACTCAGTCAGATTTCGAAAATAGATTTATTGATACAGGAGATGGAGGATTTCAGCTTTTTAATACTCCTATCGAAGCATTAATATTCGCGATCTATTTTCAAGCTAATATCGTGCGATACAATAGTGGAAATGAATTACACACCGATCTTCATCATCTTATTGGTGAAATTAGTTTAAGATATTCACTAACATATGATAATGTGTATTGTTATAAAAAAAACTATTATGGTCCAGCTATTATTAATTGTGCAAGAATAATGTCAAAAGATAAGTTGAATAGGTTTTTACTTGATAATAATACTATTACATGGTTTAATTCTGAATTAAATAGCATAGAAACCTGTTTGTTATTTGAAGCCGAGAAGGATTTCCCTGATATACCAATTTTTAAAACAAAATTCGATAAAGAAACGTATAGTTCAATTCTATTTGGTCTAAATAAAAACTTAATACAATGTTTAGACGTCCTAAAAATTGGTGAGATAAAATCAAAATTAAATACTATATCTATTTATAGTTTACATATTCAAGTTGCTTTTAAATCAAAAGGTAAAGCTTTAATGAAATTTATTATGACCTTAGGAAACCTAAATTCAAGTGGTCTTTCAGAATAATAATTTCGACTTTTTAGGAATTTTAATAAAGCTACTCAAACAAGAACACAAAGAAATCATCCTATTGATTAAGATGTTACAACTTGATTTGAAAAGAAAATAATAACATAAGAAATATTTGACAAAATGTATCTCGACCATAACGAAACATTAAAAGGACAAGTTGTTTTAATTGATGCTTTTATTAATAATAAAGCTAAACTAACTAAAATAGAGTTTTTAAAAAGAGTTAGTAATATTAAATACCTAAGAACTAAATATAATACTAATTATATTTCATTTTATATAACATCAATAGATGAATATAATAATCTCATAAAGTTTCATGATTTGGTAAACAAGGGCATATTTGACTTTCCTTACGATCAAGTTTTTGCAGTTGCAATACAACCAAAACTATATAATTGGTTTAAGACAACTAATATTACTACAATTCAAAAACAAATTGCTTCATGGATGGCAGGTTCATATTATTTCAATCCTCAAAAAAGAGATATTCAAAAAAATCAAGTTTATGAACTTCTATTTGAGGAAATTTTAAATATTGTAGATACATATTATAAAGACTATCCTATACCTGACTTTTCAGCTTTATCTAAAAATTTATTAAATTATAATGATGATACAATATTTAAAGAAGAAGAAAGATGTAGAGAAAAGTATATAAAATCATGTATTGAATATTGCGAAACAGCCCCCCCTGATTTTTTAAACTCACCCTTTGAATATTATAGAATAAAAGAATGGGGAGTTAATGACTGCCATAATTTTGAATTTGTTCAAGCGTATTTACGTGATGATGATTGGGAAAAAATAATACTTAAAGGAAATAGTAATGATGATATGAATCGTTCCGAAAGTCGAGATGATTTATGGTTAAAGTGGAAACATGTTTATACGACTTTTGACCAAAGAAAAAATTTCGTTTACAGTTTTTATTTGGAGTCTAGCGTGACAAGTAAAGTAAAACAGAAGCGAGAACAAATACAACAGCATATTAAAGATAAAGTTTGGCAACGAGATAGTGGAATGTGCGTGCAATGTGGCAGTAATGAAAAACTAGAATTCGATCATATAATTCCTTTCTCAAAAGGAGGTTCTTCTAGTTATCGTAATCTACAACTACTTTGTGAGCCTTGTAATAGAAAAAAACATGATAACTTATAAATAAATTACAATGAAAGTAAAACATTTCCACATAAGGCTTAACAAAGAAAACTTGCATCAAGATGAAGAAGCAATCAATTCTTTTATGCAAACTGTTTCGGTAAAAAAACCGCAACACAACATATTATATCTGCACAAGCAAACTATTGGTCAATTCTTGTTTTTTATTTAGACACCCCTATTTTAGAAGAACATCAAGAAAAAACAACAGAAAAACCAATAACATTCGACCTTTCAACTTTAAATACAGAAGAAAAAAGTCGTTATGAAGCATTAAGAATATGGAGAGCAGATGAAGCTCTTAAAGAAAATTTTCCTCATTATATTATAGCGCATAATTCACAACTTGGAGCAATTGCAAAATTAAATCCAACAACTACAGATGAACTTTTAAAAGTGAAAGGATTTAGTGAAAGAAAAATTACTAAGTATGGAGATGATATTATTGCTGTACTAAATTCAATTTGATTTTTTTTCTCTCGTATTAGCGTATTAGCGAATAGGCACCAACATAAAATATTTAAAAACTAAGCTTTCAATTAATGACATCTACAGAAATAAAAGAGATAATAAGTCTTGAATTGCAAGTTGAACCAGACTTGAAAAATGTGTTTGGACTTGACTTAACTAAATGTTTAATTGAGCCAACAAAACTGAGGTATAAAAACGCAGATGATTTGACCAATATTTACGAACTATGGACGATATTAGAAGAGACAAAAGACGGAAATGGCTATAAGATTTATTTTGACGAAGAGACTCATATGTTCGGACTTGCAATAAAATCGACAAAAAAAGAACTTATTGATATTGGAACCTATGGCACTTTTTTAAAAACACTATACTCAATGTAATTCAACATTACAGTCGTTGGTTTGCTCATTTGCAACAAAATCGTATTTTTACTTTGCATTCGCCCTTGTGAGTGTTTTAGCGAAGCAACACCAACAAGAATTACTATAACAAAAACTTCTAAAATTTGAATAAATTTTTAAATATGAATTATCCCTATTTTTATACTGCTATCATTTTAGAATGGAAACATTTGCTAAAGCCAGATAAGTACAAACAAATAATCATTGATTGTTTAGCGTTTTTATGTATATAGAATAAAGTTAAAGTTTATGGATTTGTTATTATGCCAAATCATATTCATTTAATATGGCAAATAAATAGTGAATATAGTTTAGATAAAATTCAACAAAGTTTTATGAAATATACTGCACAACAGATAAAGGCAGATTTAACCATTAATCATCCATTGGTTTTAGAAAAGTTTAAAGTAAGTGCTAAAGATAGAAAATATCAAATTTGGGAGAGAAACCCTTTGTGTATTCAATTATTTAGTAAGGAAGTGCTTATTCAAAAACTAAATTATATTAATAAAAATCAATATCATGAAAAATGGAATATCATCAACCAAAAAGGTAATTATGTTTATTCATCTGAGTTGTTTTATAATAATTTGTCTCATAGTTTTCAATTTTTAACACAATATAATGAATTGTTTTAAAAATATATGTTTTTATGGTGACGCTTCGCTAAACACCAACAAAGGCAGTAAAAAAACAATACTAAAACGGCTGCATCGGTAATAAAATATGACCATAGAAAATACAATTGATAATAATTTGAAAGTTATCCAAGAATTGGTTTATAACCCATGTGGCTTTGGCTTAACCAACTTTGAGCTAAGTTCAGAAAGTTTGGGGTATGCAGCTTGTTCGTTTATACTAAATGGAAAAATAATTCAATACCGAAATTCAAAAATTACACCTACTAAAACAGGTCAGTTTGTAAGCATTTGGAAAAGAAATAACAACGGATTAACGGAACCCTTTAATATATTAGATGATTTTGATTTTATAGTTATTACCTCAAGAAACGATGATAACTTAGGGCAGTTTATTTTCCCAAAATCTGTTTTAGCAGATAATGGCATAATAACCCAAGATGGCAAAGAAGGAAAACGCGGAATTAGGGTTTATCCTCCTTGGGACATAGCAACAAATAAACAAGCAGCTAAAACCCAAAGTTGGCAAACAAAATACTTTTTAACAATTAAAAACAACAATACAACTAACCTTAACTTGGCTAGGGAGTTGTTTACAAGATAATTTCCAATGTGTTGGTGTTTTTGCCCTTGTTGGTGTTTGAGCGAACCGTCACCAACAAGAACATTCTCTATAAACTAAACTCTCCATACAGGCGAGGGCGCTTGCATTGGGAGTTTAAATTTTTACTTTGTTTTTCATGTTTTTATCCGCATGTTTACATCCAATTTGTGAATAATAACTATTTAGAGAGATTCAAACGCTGACCCAAAGTGGCAGCTAAAATATAAATGAAAAATGGCATTATTTTTTTGGGGAACAATTTTTTTCTTTATTCTATTTCCAGCGTCAGGTTTACTTTTTTCGGCTTGGTTAATTACAACAAAAAGAATATTCTTAAAAATATTAATGGGTTTTTGGATTGTAATATTAGGACTTATATGCTCAGTAATAGCCTTAGCTTGGTTTAACAGTAAGACAGTACTAGAAAAAGAAGATTATTATGGACAATATGTAATTAATCGTGATTATTTCTGTGGACCACAAGCGGACTGGCAATACAACAATTTTAGATTTGAAATAAAAAAGAATGACTCTATTTACTTTTATATAACAGACAAAGAGAAAATTTTTAAAACATACAAGGGGACAATTACAACAACCAAATATTATGGTTCGGAACGACTGATAATAAATATGGAGCAACCAGCTCACCACATTATAACTAGTAATCCTACAACTTATCGCAATGCTTGGAGCTTCTATTTAGTATTTTGCTCACCAAAATTTAATAACGTTTATTTCAAAAAAGGACAATGGAAACCTTTAGACAAATAGACTAAAATAATAGAAAGCTGACGAAAAAAAATGCTTCGACTAGGCTCAGAAGCCATACATTGGAACTCTTTAGCCTTCCCAATTCCTTATTCAAAAACTTGTAAAACAGGCAATGCCTTGTTGTCAAAATTCCAAAATGCTTGGTTTTCGTAACTTGAACCATCTTTGGATTGGTTACCTCTAAAACTTACATAATCGGCTCCCCAATAACAAAACCCAATAGCATTTGGAGTAATTTTAGTTAAAGTTAAAATGGCTTGCATGTACTCTTTTTGTCCTTGCTCAGTAGCTGTAAACTGCTTTAATATTTGACTGCTATCGCCAATTATATTGTTTGTCCAATCGTTATAACCAAAGGTAAATGGATAAGAAGTTTCGGCTATAACTACTGGTTTTTTAAATAAAGTATTTAAGCTTATCAAATTGGTTTGCAAAGTATCTAATCCTTTGCCGTGCCAAGTAGGGTAATACGAAATTCCAATCAAATCATAGTCAACTGTTTTTATTTGGCTAAAAAACCATTCGGCATTTTTATAACCTGCATGGTGTATCATAATTTTACTGTTGGCATTTACATCGCGCACTGCTTTAGCGCCACTTTGCAGCAATTGCACCATTTGGTTGATATAATTAGTGCTTCCTTCGGGCCATAAAAAACCATTGTTAATTTCGTTTCCTATTTGAATATAATCAGGGTTAATATTGGTTACAATTGTTTTGGTAAAATTATAAACGCTATCTTTTAACTGACTAAAACTACTATTGCTCCAAGCCATTGGTTTGGTTTGCGCTCCTGGGTCGGCCCAAGTATCGGAATAATGCACAGTAAGCCACACTTTCATGTTTAATTGTTTTACTTCATCGGCAAATGCTTTTACCTCTGCTAAGTTGCTGTGTCCGTTGGTTGGATTATTCCAAATACGCAACCTAATGGTATTTACGCCAGCATTTTTAAGCGTTAACAACATATCTTCCTTTACATTTTCTGCATTGTAAAACGTTAAATTGGTAGTTCTAATTTCAGGAATAAAGGAGGCATCAACGCCTTTAATAAATTGTTCATTAGCTGTATTATTAGTATTGGTATTACTACTTTGTTTATTACACGATAACAAAACTAAAATAAATACCACCAAAACATTTTGCACGCTTTTAATCATTTGCATATAGTTTCAAATTTATTACTTTTTTTATGTATAATGCTAAAAATAGCTTTTGTATATATTGAGTATATTTAAATTTTAAATAAATAGTTTTCTTATAAAACTTATAATCAATTATTTAAAAAAAGTGTCTATATTTAAGTATTTCAACCAATATTGTATATAGTATTATTTAATAAATAGGCATTAATTATTTTTATTTGTGTTTATTTTTAAAGTATGTATAAACGTTTTGCTGATATATTTAAAACAGACAATAGAATTTTTGGATTAGATTTATTGCGATTTGCGGCCATCGTATTAGTGGTATTAGGCCACGCCCGCTGGATGACAGCCACCTTTCCAAAACCTTTAAGAGCAATTTTACATGGAAGTGGCATTTTAGGTGTTGAATTATTTTTTGTATTAAGTGGTTTTTTAATTGGAGGAATTCTTTTAAAACAATTTGAAAAAAACAACTTTTCACTCGATTTTAGTGCTGTAAAAAACTTCTGGATTAGGCGTTGGTTTAGAACCCTACCTACCTACTATTTAATATTAATGGTTTATGTATTATTTTACTTTTTAGATAGACCAGATACTTTATGGAGGTATTTTTTCTTTTTACAAAACATTTGGAACTACCCTCCTTACTTTTTTGAAGAATCGTGGAGTTTATGTATTGAAGAAATTTCGTACTTAATTTCGCCTTTATTATTAAGCGTTTCGGTATTATGGTTTGGTAAAAACAACAAAGGAAAAGCAACGTATTTTTTAAATATCAGTGTTTTACTCATTGTAATGGTAACTATTTTGCGGATTATTTATTCAAAATACTTTTTACAACCCGATTACCGTTGGAGTTATCATTTTAGAGAAGTAGCTTTAATAAGATTAGATGCCATTTACTTTGGTTTTATATTGGCTTATATAGCACATTATTATCACTCGTTTTGGAAAAAAATAAGTGTTCCTGCACTTATTATAGGTTTAGTGGGAATAGCCGTTTTAATGACCTTTCAGAAAAAAATAACTGACGACCATCAAAGTTTATTGTCAAACGTTTTGTTCTCGCCTATGCTAAGTATTTTTATTTCGTTTATTATTCCTTATTTGTCGGAATACAAACAAACCAAATACCAATTTTTAGCAAAACCTATTACAGGTATTTCTATTATTTCGTACTCATTATACCTTACAAATGGCGGTTTATTTGCCGAAAGTTTTAAATACTATTCAAACGGTGGAGCCAATTGGAATTTTACCACTGCGCTATTGGTTTATTTGTTATTTTGGGCTTTATGCCTTGGTGTATCAACACTTATATTTGTGTTCTTTGAAAAGCCAATGACCGATTTAAGAAACAAGTTTAAATAAACTGTAACTTAAAAACTTGAACTACAGTTAAAATTTTTCTATTAGTTATTCAACCTTTTTATAATTTAACAAATAGGCTCGTCCCCTTGGGAGTTTGGTCAAGATGAAATATTTATTTTGCTTTATAATTTCGCTTCCACAAGGCTATTCTGATAACTTTTACTCATTCATTTAATACTTCACACTTTATCATTTATACTTTATAATTCATACTTTATAATTAAGTTATGATATAAAAAAAGAGGCTGCTTGTTAGGCAACCTCTTCATTTGTTTATACAATAAATCTATTTTAGAATTTAACAGAAACACCTAACACAATGTGGCGTTGTTGTAAAAAACGTGCAGGATTGGTAGGTGCAGGACCTCCATTTCCTAATCTTGGATCTATAAATCTTGGGTCAGTCCAAGTATCAGGAACATTATCACCATTTTGATAAGCCGTACCGGTTACTGGATTAATAATTGCAGCATTTTGATTATCAAAAATATTACTTATTTGAACATTCCATGCTAAGTTCATTTTTTTAATTTTAATAAATTTAGTAAATGTAAAATCAGCCCAAAACCAGTATTCTCCAGTTTTACTCCAACGAGCGTCAGGATTAGGATCAGTAACATAAATAGGTCGTCCAGTTTGAGGATCATTTCTTGAAAAAATAGCTGGCGTATATCTCATTCCAGAACGTGTAACCGTTTCAAAATAAAAACTCATATTGTTTAACCAACTTTTTCCGAATAAACCTTTTTTACGATTAATTTTAAATACGTGATTGGTTTTAAAATCAATTGGAATATCCCAAGGTAAATAATATTCTTTGGTATCTTCAATGGTTCCACTTGCTAATAATTCCTTTAACTTTTCGTTGGCACTAGCACTTTGACCTGTAGTAACCATATAAGCAAATGATGCTTGACCTTGGTACCAATTACCAATACGTTTTATATAACCTAACTCCAATCCTCTGCTTCTGGCAAAGTCAGAATTAATACGCATAGTTCTTGTTACATCACGACCAGTTATATCCTTAACAATTACCGATGCTGTGGTAATAAACTCGTACTTATCTTTCCAAAATGCAGAAATTGTAAGTGCATCATTATTTGTTAATTGCGAACGTAAACCAATTTCATAACTAATATCTACTTCAGGATTTAAATTAGGATTACCCACTGCGGCTGCAGTACTTCTATCTTGATAAAGTGGATTTAGACCTGGATAAATAAATGATGGATGAGGCAAAATAGTGGTGTGTCCATAATTAAAATACAACATTTTGTTTTCAGCAATTGGAAAACTTGCAGATATTTTAGGTAAAAAACGGAATTTATACCTAGCATCGCCAATTTGTGTACTAAATGCTAAATAATCTTGTCTAATTTCATCTCTAATTGGTGAGCGTTGATCTGCCACTGCATCATCAATGTATTTTCCTGGTGCCCAATATTCAAACCTACCACCAATACTTGCCACCAAGCCTTTGTATTTTATTTGGTCGGTAATGTAAAAACCACCTCTACGTGGATTCACTTTCCAAACATCACTTTGTTGTCCTAACCTAAAAGATTGCGATTGACTACCATCAGCAAGCGTTATTGGTGCGCCAATCCATGGACGAATGATGTCAATCCAAAGCATTTCTTGAAATTTCATTTCAAAACCAAAAGTTAATTTGTTTTGAGAATTACGCGAAAAAATATTTCCTTGACTTTTTAAAACATATTCTTCTAAATAATGATGATGCCATAAACTGGCAATTCCGTTGTTATTATTAAATCCATCGGGCAATTGCACAAAAACCACTTCGCTACCAGCAGTAGGTGTAAATATGGTTGTTGGAAATAAATTGATTGAACCAGCATCAAAAACTTGATCTACATTTTTAGGTCTCCAATCTCTTCCATTTGCATCTGCTCTTAATTGTACAAAAAATCTTGAACCTGTTACATCAAAACTAAAGCGTTTATTTACCGATTGTTTGTAGTTTATTACTTGCATATAAGCATCGTGGGTAAATGTATTAGCATTATCCATTTGCTTACTAAAATTGTATTGATAACCAGGTTGAAAAGGCACATCATTACCAAAAATACGCAACATATTTATATCTTGATTGACGGTAATTGAACGCAATAAACTAAAAGTAAACTTTTTATTATTTTTTAAGTCGTAATTTAATTTTACAAAAGCACTCCACCTGTTATCTTGGAATGGTGTAAGATTGGTATTATTATATAATGAAGAAACAACTTGATTAGCTGGATTTTTATAAAACTCATCAGTAAAAGCAGTTCTTAAAGCTACCGAAAATTTCACCTTATTCTTAAGTGTTTTTTTCATTAACGGACCACTTAAGTTTAATTCTGCCACTTGGCTATTCCAGTTAGCACGAGAGTTTCGGTTAAAACCAAAATCATCGCGTTTATAACTTGCATTTACTTCGTATTTATCGCCCCCACGCTTGGTTTTAGTGCTAATAACACCAGCCGTAGCATCGCCCACTTCTGCTCCAATTCCGCCAGTAGTAATTTCTATTTCACTAATGGCATTTGAACCAATATCCAATCCAAAACCAGTTCCAGCCAAAGGATCGGTAACATTTACACCATCAATATAAGTTCCTGTTTCATAAGTTCTTCCACCGCGAATATTAACTCCAGCAGGCGATTGAACCACACCTGGCTGGGTATTAACTATTTGCTGTAACTGACGAGATGGAGCTAATTCAATATTATCTTGACTTATAGTATTGATAGTTTGTGGTTTATCAACATCAATCAAGGGTTTTTTACCTACAATTACTATTTCATCCATATTGGTACTGGCCACTGCCATTTCAATGGTTCCAATATTGGTAGTTTGGCCAGCTTTAACCTTTACTTCTGTTTTTAAAACAGTTTTAAAACCTAAATATTTTATTTCAATATTATACTCTCCTGCTTTTATATTTTTTAAAGTAAAAATACCATCGGAGTTAGTTTGCGTAGCATACGAAGTACCTTTAACCACAATGGTAACCCCAATTAACGTTTCGTTTCGCTTGGCATCTACAATTTTACCCGTTATTAAACCCGTGTTTTGAGCTAAACTGTAAGTATTTATAATAAATAAAGCTATTATAGCGTAAATAAATTTCATTTAATATTATTTTTAAAAACGTGGCAAAATATAATTTTCAATTTGCATTGCATAATTAAGTTAATGTTGCTTCAAAAAAATTGTCTACAAAATCATGCTGTTTGGGTATTTTTTTTAAACTATGGCACGGTTTTAGTTAAATTTTGTTTATGCTTGCATCATAATTTTTTACAAGCAATTAAATTTATGAAACGTATATTATTTTTATTGTTATTTATTCCTTTTATTAGTAAAGCCGATGTTTTTGATGATGTAGTAGCAACCATAAAAACAAATAATAGCGATGCAGTAAGTAAATATTTAAACGCAAATGTTGAAATAACTTTACTGGAAACTGAAAGCCTTTGTAGCAAAGCACAGGCAGAACAAATGTTGAAAAAATTTTTTGATAAGTATCCTTCGAAAGTAATCACCATTAAACACAGAGGAGCCTCAGGGCAAGGAGCTAAGTATGCTATTGCAAGTTACGAAACTGCCTCTGGTTTAAAATTAAGGTTGTATATTTTTATGAAAGACAACTTAATTCACGAACTTAAAGTTGAAAGAGAATAATAGAAATGGATATTGAATTAGAAAAAATTAAAGATACGCTTCTTTTAAAATCATCTACCAAGCAACTTGCTTTTAGAAATACCAAAGACGCTTTTGAAATTTTTAAAGCCAGTGTTAAAGCTATTGTGGCCGAATTAGCTCCACCAATAGCCGAAGTAGATAAACACGTAGAAGTTAGTTTTATTGAAAAAACTCCTTTTGAATTTCATCTAAAATTTAGTGGAGATACGTTGGTATTTATGATGCATACTAATGTGTTTGATTTTAATAATGAACATTTTATTTCAAAATCAAAATATGTTCACCAAAATAAATTAAGAGAATTTTGTGGATTAATTCAGGTGTATAATTTTTTAAGTGATTCAATTAAATACAACCGCGAAGCTGATGCTGGATTTTTAGTTGGAAGATTTTTTATCAACTTTGAAAATCATTTTTTCTTAGAAGGAAAAAAACAACTTTCATTTTTGTTTAACGACTTTGAAAAACAAGTATTTAATGCTGAATTTGCTCACAAAATTATTGTTGAATCAATTAATTTTGCACTTAATTTTGATTTATTGGTTCCCAATTTTGATAACATGCAGTTTATTTCATTAGAACAAAAAAACTTAATGAGTTATAGCAGTGGAATGCCAACCAATAAAACTTTAGGATTCTTGGTTCATTCAAATCCCGATTCATATTAAATGGTGAATTGAAACAACAAATAAATTCATAAATAAAAAACTTAAAAAGGCAGTTTACTCAATTGTAAATTGCCTTTTTTGTTGCATATTGCAGCCTCGTATTTTATTCAACAAATTTTAATGATTAATCAAGAACTTAACGAACAATTATTGCAGATTGCGCAAACTTATGATGCGCCTGTTTACGTGTATCACGCAGAAACCATTATTAACCAATATAACAAGTTAGTTAACGCATTTAAACCATTAAATATAAAGATAAAGTACGCATGTAAGGCTTTAAATAATTCGGCCATTTTACAATTATTAAAACAACAAGGCAGTGGCTTAGATACAGTATCAATTAACGAAGTACATTTGGGTTTGAACGCAGGTTTTTTGCCTAACGAAATTATTTTTACTCCTAATTGTGTTGGTTTTGAAGAAATAGAGCAAGCAGTAGAATTAGGCGTTCACATCAATATTGACAATATCTCCATTTTAGAGCAATTTGGTAGTAAATACGGACATTCAGTGCCTTGCTGCATTCGTTTAAATCCACATATTTTGGCTGGAGGAAATAGTAAAATTTCAACTGGACATATTGATTCAAAATTTGGAATTTCTGTTTACCAATTACGCCATGTTTTGCGTGTGGTAAAATCGCATAACATTCATGTTAATGGTTTACACATGCATACAGGAAGTGATATTTTGGACGCTGGCGTGTTTTTACAAGGTGCCGAAATTTTATTTGATGCAGCTAAAGATTTTACTGAATTAGATTTTATTGATTTTGGAAGTGGTTTTAAAGTAGCTTACAAACCAAACGATATTACTACCGATATAGAAGAATTAGGAAAAAGTTTAAGCAACCGTTTTACCGAGTTTTGCAAAGAATATGGCAAAGATTTAGAACTTTGGTTTGAACCAGGAAAATTTTTGGTGAGCGAAAGTGGTTACTTCTTAGTACAA
This sequence comes from Bacteroidota bacterium, assembly GCA_027484685.1. Lineage (GTDB taxonomy): Bacteria > Bacteroidota > Bacteroidia > UKL13-3 > UKL13-3 > JAAFJM01. The sequence goes on along the minus strand of JAIXSO010000013.1, from coordinate 108,357 downwards.
GCAAATGTAATTAAACAAACTACTGCTACCGTTTTTGTTGGCGTAAATAGTGGATTGAACCATTTAATTAGACCAATGCTTTACGATTCGTATCATCATATCGTAAATTTAAGTAACCCAGAAGGCAAAGAAAGAATTTACACTGTGGTTGGTTACATTTGCGAAACTGACACATTTGCTTGGGATAGGAAATTAAATGAAGTATCAGAAGGCGATATTTTGTGTTTTTTAAATGCTGGCGCATACGGAATAACCATGAGTAGCAACTACAATGCTAGGTTTAGACCTGCCGAAGTTTTAATTTACAACAACCAAGCTCATTTAATAAGAAAACGTGAAACAATGGCAGATATTACCAGAAACGAAGTTGCCATGAATTGGTAATTTTGTTTTTCGTTATTTTGAAACAAATAGCATAATAAGCCGTTGATAATAAAATAAATGTACAACTAAATTTAGTTTGTTAATAATTAAGTAAAAATTATTAGTTCAGCTTACTAAATTGCATACAACATATTTGGAACCGAATTTGACTAGTTAATAGTTAAATGAAAAAATTTTGGAATTATAACATGGAAGCTAAATTTTCACCACGTGTAAAAGATGTAATTAGTTATAGCCGAGAAGAAGCAATTCGCTTGGGCCATGATTATATTGGAACTGAACACTTATTATTAGGCCTTATTAGAGAAGGCGAAGGCAAGGCTTTAAAAATTTTGAAGGCTTTGGGTGTAGATAACTCAAAGTTAAAAAGAACAATTGAAGACTCGATTAGAAGTACTGCAAGTAATAATACCAATTTTGTTAATATACCGCTTACAAAGCAGGCAGAAAAAGTATTAAAAATTACTTATTTAGAAGCTAAAATCTTTAAAACAGATATTATAGGAACCGAGCATTTATTGCTTTCTATATTAAGAGATGAAGATAATTTGGCTTCTCAAATTTTATCGCAATTTGGTATTAATTACGATATTTTTAAACAAGCTATTGAAAACAGAATTGATGAAGATTTTGATAGCAAAAAATCAAATCCTCGTAATGAACTACCAGCTGATGAAGATGATTATTTTGCTGGCGCTGGCGCAGGAAGAGAACCTGAGCGCAAACAAGAACCTACACGTAGAATTGATCCAAAATCAAAAACACCTGTATTAGATAATTTTGGTAGAGATTTAACCAAAGCTGCCGAAGAAGGTAAAATTGATGCCATTGTTGGCCGCGAAAAAGAAATTGAAAGAGTTTCACAAATTTTATCGCGTAGGAAAAAGAATAATCCTGTATTAATTGGCGAACCAGGTGTGGGTAAAACTGCCATTGCCGAAGGTTTAGCTTTACGAATTATTCAACGTAAAGTTAGCCGCATTTTATTTAATAAAAGAGTGGTAATGCTTGATATGGCTAGCATGGTGGCAGGCACAAAATACCGTGGCCAGTTTGAAGAGCGCATGAAAGCAGTAATGAATGAATTGGAAAAAAGTCCAGATGTAATTTTATTTATTGACGAAATACACACCATAGTTGGCGCGGGAGGTGCAAGCGGAAGTTTAGATGCATCAAATATGTTTAAACCTGCTTTAGCCCGTGGCGAAATACAATGTATTGGTGCTACCACTTTAGATGAATACCGCCAATATATTGAAAAAGATGGTGCTTTAGAACGCAGATTCCAAATAGTAATGGTTGAACCTGCTACTCCTGAAGAATCTATTCAAATATTGACCAATATTAAAGATAAATACGAAGCTCACCACAGTGTAACTTACACGCCAGAAGCTATTAATGCTTGTGTGAGTATGAGTACTCGTTATATGGTTGATAGACATTTGCCAGATAAAGCAATTGATGTATTAGACGAAGTAGGTGCGCGTGTTCATTTAAGCAATATTCATGTTCCTGCTGCTATTATTGAGCTTGAAAAACAAGTTGAAGATATAAAAGTAGAAAAAAATCAAGTAGTGAAAAGCCAAAAATATGAAGAGGCTGCTAAACTACGAGATAAAGAAAAACATTTATTGGAGCAACTTGAAACTGAAAAAGCTAAGTGGGAAGAAGAATCGAAAAACCAACGTTATAATGTTAGTGAAGACGATGTAGCCGAAGTGATAGCTATGATGACTGGAATTCCTGTAAAACGCATTGCGCAAAGCGAAGGCGAGCGTTTGTTAAAAATGGGAACTGAATTAAGTGGTAAAGTAATTGGACAAGACGATGCAATTAAAAAATTAGCAAAAGCTGTTCAACGCAGCCGTTCTGGTTTAAAGAATCCAAATAAACCAATTGGTTCGTTTATATTTTTAGGTCCAACAGGTGTTGGAAAAACCGAAATGGTAAAAGTATTAGCTCGCTACTTATTTGATACCGATGACGCCATGATTCGTATTGATATGAGTGAGTATATGGAGAAATTTGCTGTTAGCCGTTTGGTTGGAGCGCCTCCAGGATACATTGGTTACGAAGAAGGTGGTCAGTTAACCGAAAAAGTTAGGAGAAAACCTTATGCAGTTATTTTATTGGATGAAGTAGAAAAAGCACATCCAGATGTATTTAACTTGTTATTACAAGTTTTGGATGAGGGCTTTTTAACTGATAGTTTAGGTCGCAAAATTGATTTTAGAAATACCATCATTATCATGACTTCGAACATTGGTAGCCGCCAGTTAAAAGATTTTGGTGCAGGTGTCGGTTTTGGTACGCCAAGTAAAGATGCTAATGCGCAAAAAGATTCAAAATTGGTAATTGAAAATGCTTTAAAACGTTTCTTCTCGCCTGAGTTTTTAAATAGAGTAGATGATGTAATTGTGTTTAACTCATTAGATAAAGAATCAATTACTAAAATTTTAGATATTAACTTAAGTAAACTAATTAGCCGTGTTGAAGAATTAGGATTTAAATTTAGTATAACCGAATCAGCAAAAGCATTTTTAGCTGAAAAAGGATTTGATGCAGATTTAGGAGCAAGACCTTTGGCAAGAACAATTCAAAAGTATGTAGAAGATGGAATTGCAGAGCAATTATTATTACAACAAACAGGTGAAGGCGAAACAATAGAAGTAGACTACGACAAAGAGGCAAATGCCGATGAGTTGAAAATTACAACTATTAAGAAAAAAGAGCGTAAAAAGAAAGATGCTCCAATTGATAAAACGGAAGAGTAGTTTTAAATAATAAAAAAGCCATCAAATTAATTTGATGGCTTTTTTATTATAAACTATTGCAACAAAAAAGCTGATTCAATTAAATATTGAATCAGCTTTTTAAATATAAAACTATTAGGTGAAGAAAGCTTTAATTATGCTGCTTCTTCTTCTTGGTATTTATCGTATCCAAACGATTTTGCGTAACCCCCTAGTTCGTCTCTTAATTGGCGTTTAGCCACAAATATTCTAGTTTTAACAGTTCCAATTGGAATATTTAACAAAGAAGCAATTTCATGATATTTAAAACCTTTGTAGCTCATGGTAAAAGGTTTTTTCAGATTGAGTGGTAATCTGTCAATTGCCTCTTCAATGTCTTTCATAATAAATTTTTGTTCACCTTTATTAACCTCAGTTATTGCAAACGAATCAATAAAAAACTCATTATCTGTATTGTCAATAAAAGTATTTCTTTTCAGCATACGTCTGTAGTTATTTATAAACGTATTTTTCATAATAGTGTATAACCAACCTTTAAGATTAGTACCTTCTTCAAATTTTTCTTGATAGGTATAAGCCTTAAGCATAGTTTCTTGAACTAAATCGTTAGTATCTTCCACATTTCTTGTAAGCTGATAAGCATATTTTCTTAAACTTTTAGCTTCACGTTGTACTACATTTTTAAAATGAATAGCTGTCATATTGTTTAATAGTTTTATTATTTTGTTCAACAAGATTGAGGTATTAAATTTACAAATGCAAACATTTTGTTCATGTTTTTACTAAATAAGTTAAACAAAATCACAATTCATTGATTTTCAAATAATAAAATTTATATGATTACGATTTTTTTACAAAAAGTATATTTATTTTCTTGAAATTTATGAAAAATTAAAATTACAAAAACTAAATTATGTATAAATAATTTAAACTAGCTTGCAAATTATTAAAAATAAGTAATAAAAAAATTAACATGAAATAATAAATACAGAAAAGAAAAAAAATGTTCTTATTTTGAAACAAAATATAATTACTTGTAGTTAATGAGTACATAAATAAAAACAGTAATTAGCGCACTATACAACTTAATGGAAATTACAGTATCGAGAAAAACTCACTTTAACGCAGCACATAGACTAAATGTGCCTAGTTGGAGTGACGAAAAAAACAAAGCATTTTTTGGTGCTTGCAATAATGCCAACTATCATGGCCATAATTACGACTTAATAGTCTCAGTAACTGGTCAAGTGGATGAAGAAACAGGTTATCTAATAGACATGAAATACCTAAAAGATATTGTAAAAGAAGAAATAGAAGATAGATTTGACCACAAAAATTTAAACCTTGATACCGATTTTTTTAAGACTTTAAATCCAACTGCAGAAAATATAGCTATTGTTATTTGGCAATTACTGAGAGAAAAATTAGATCAAAATTTAAAACTAAAAGTTATTTTATATGAAACCGAACGAAACTTTGTTGAATACAATGGAAACTAAAAATATTAATAATGATGCAATTGGAGATGACCATGTTGGATTTTCGTTAGAAACTCCACTTAGAGAAGATGCATTTAAATTAGATGATGATTTAAAAATAGAATTGATTAGCAAACATTTTAAAGAAATAATGCAAATATTGGGTTTAGACTTAAGCGATGATAGTTTAAGTGGAACGCCAAATAGAGTTGCAAAAATGTATGTTAAAGAAATTTTTAGTGGTTTAAATCCTAAAAACAAACCCGAAGTAAAGCTTTTTGAAAACAGATATAACTACAAGAATATTCTGCTTGAAAAAAACATCTCCTTCCATAGCGTTTGCGAGCATCATTTTGTGCCAATTACAGGTAAAGCCCATGTTGCTTACATACCAAATGGTAAAGTAGTTGGATTATCAAAGTTAAATAGAATGGTAAGATATTTTGCACAAAGACCTCAAGTTCAAGAGCGTATGACAATTCAAATTGTAAATATGCTTAAAGAAGAACTAAATACTGATAGTGTAGCAGTTATAATCGAGGCAGATCACATGTGTGTAGCCATGCGAGGAGTTCAAGATGTGCACAGTAGCACTGTTACAAGTGAGTTTTCAGGTAAATTTTTAGATACCAAAACCCGCGAAGAGTTGATGAAATATATTATGTTAGACTCAAAATAATATACAAAAAATTCCAAAAAGGGCTTTAAAACATCAATTTTAAAGCCCTTTTTTATTTAGTTTTAGTGGTAAACTTTAAGCTCAAGAAAAAAATACGTTGTGGTTTCCAATTTCAATACTATTTTTGGTATTTAAAATGAGCGGCACAAAATTTAAAAAATTTAGAAACATATTGTTTTTGCTTGATGTATTAAAGCTTGCTTTAACTGCATTTGGAGGCCCTCAAGTTCATTTGGTTATGTTTCAAAAGCGATTAGTTGATAAAAAGAACTACATAAACACTGATGATTTAAAAGAACTAAACTCATTTTGTAGCATGTTGCCAGGGCCAACTTCTACTCAAACTATTACTGCTATAGGCTTTAAAATTGGTGGACCAACTTTGGCATTTTTTACACTAGCAGTTTGGGTATTACCTGCTAGTTTAATAATGACCATTTTTGCGGTAATTATTCATATATATAATATTGATAATCCAAAACTTAACTTTTTAAAGTACATTCAACCAATGGCGGTAGGTTTTATTATTTATGCTGCCTATCAAATTATTCAAATGTTTATTTCAAAAACATTTCATTGGTTTTTATTAATTATCTCAGCTACAGTTGCCATTTTATTTCAAACGCCTTATTTGTTTCCAGTACTTTTACTTTTTGGTGGTACAGTTTCAAGCCAAATTAATAAAGAAAAACGCAATAAAGTAAAACCAATAAAAAATATAAATTGGAGTAACTTTATATTGTTTATAGCCGTATTGGTTCTTGCTGCATCGCTAGGAGCAATTAGCCAAAACAAACTGGTATTACTTTTCGAAAATACTTATCGTTATGGTAGCATTGTATTTGGTGGTGGGCATGTATTACTTCCCATGATGTATAACCAATTTGTAGAAATAAAACATTATTTAAATCCAAGCGAATTTTTGGCTGGAGTTGGATTGGTACAAGCTATGCCAGGCCCAGTGTTTAGTATTGCTACTTATTGTAATGCAATGGCATTGCAAGAAATGGGTGTTTGGGGGCAACTATTAGGAGCTGTTATTGGAACAATCGCCATTTTTTTACCAGGAACATTTCTTATATTTTTTATTTACCCAATTTGGAATCAATTAAAAAATTTTACTCCAGTAAAAAATGCTATAGAAGGCATTAATGCTGCAAGTGCTGGCCTGGTTATAGCCTCAGCTTATTTGTTATTTAAACCAGTTGTTTTAAATCAACCAAATATGATAGTACTTTTATTGACTTTATTTTTACTTTTGACAACCAAAGTTCCAAGTCCAATAATTGTAGTTTTGTGTGTATTAGCAAGTTTTATTTATTAAATTATGAAATTATACTTTAAATATTTTATGTGCATTTTTAGTCTTTATGCATTGTCTATGAAAGCTAAAAGTCAAACTACTCAAACAACAAGTACCACCACTACCACAAACGATTTGGTTCAGCTTAGCGGATTTATAGTTAGTTTTGATAGTATGCAGGTACTACCTTATGTAACTGTAAGAATAGAAGGCACTAACAGAGGCGTTTACTCTGACATGAGTGGTTTTTTTAGTTTGGTATGTAAACAAACCGATAAAATAGTTTTTACTGCTTTAGGACAGAAAAAAATGTACTACAGTTTACCTAATAACATAGAAAACAATAAACTAACCACCGTAATTAGGATGGAAGAAGATACTTTCTTTTTACGCGATGTAGTTATAAGACCCTACTCAACACCACAAGAATTAGATTATTATTTTGCCAAAGTAAAAATTCCAAACAGTAATTTATCGCTAGCTTACGAAAATTTGGGTAGAGTACCTTACAGCAGCTTACAAAAAGGTATTTTGGCCGATGGCATAGAAAATAACAGGTGGTACCAACAAGCTCAAGCAGAAAGACTGTATTATAATGGCCAACCACAACCAATTCCAATTGCAGATATTGGAAGCTGGTATAGATTTTTAAACTCATTATCAACCAAAAAGAAAAAATAACAAAATCAATTAGAATGATTCTTGAAAACTTAACAGCTACCTCACCAATTGATGGTAGATACAGAAACCAAACAGCCGATTTATCAAATTACTTTTCAGAATTTGCATTAATTAAATACAGGGTATTAATTGAAATTGAATATTTTATTTTTTTACACAAACAAAACTTACCTCAGTTTAGCAACCACACCATTAATGAAACTGCATTAAGAAATATTTATTTAAATTTTTCAATTACTGATGCTGAATCAATAAAAAACATTGAAAAAACTACCAACCACGATGTTAAAGCGGTTGAGTATTTTATAAAAGAACAGCTTGAAAAGCTTAACTTACAAAATGCTAGCGAATTTATTCATTTTGGGTTAACTAGCCAAGATATTAATAATACTGCCATACCTTTAAGCATAAAAGATGCTTTAGAAAAAATAATTTTACCAAATATAAATTTAGTTTTTGAAAAACTAAAAGAACAAGCTAATGAGTGGGCCGAAATTCCAATGTTGGCTAAAACACATGGACAGCCAGCATCGCCAACTAAATTAGGAAAAGAATGGATGGTGTTTTGCAGCCGTTTGAACGAACAATTAAATCATTTAAAACAAATTCCGTTTTCGGCTAAGTTTGGCGGTGCAACTGGAAATTTTAACGCTCACCATTTGGCGTATCCGCATATTAATTGGCATGAGTTTGGAAATAATTTTTGCACTTCATTAGGGTTAAATCGCTCCTACCCTACTACTCAAATTGAACATTACGATAATTTAGCAGCTTTGTTTGATTGCTTAAAACGTATTAACACCATTTTGATTGACTTTACAAGAGATGTTTGGCAATACATTTCTATGGAGTATTTTAAACAACAACTTAAAGCTGGCGAAATTGGGAGTAGTGCTATGCCACATAAAGTTAACCCAATTGATTTTGAAAATGCTGAAGGAAATTTAGGTTTTGCAAATGCCATTTTTGAACATTTATCGGCCAAACTACCTGTTAGTAGATTACAACGCGATTTAACAGATAGCACCGTTTTACGCAATGTTGGTGTGCCATTGGCACATAGTTTAATTGCTTACAAATCAATACTTAAAGGATTAAATAAATTACTTTTAAATAATACTGCAATTGATAAAGATTTGGACGAAAATTGGGCTGTAGTTGCCGAAGCTATTCAAACTGTTTTACGTAGAGAAGGTTATCCAAAACCATACGAAGCATTAAAAGACTTAACCAGAACAAATGCTAAAATTGACTTAAATAGCATACAAACGTTTATTAATATGTTGAATGTAAGCAATGAAGTAAAGGCAGAATTACTTAATATTACACCTTTCAATTATACTGGTGTTTAAATTTTAATATTATGAAAAAGCTTATTCCTTTTTTTATAATTGCTTTTGCAATTTTGGGAAACTCGTGTAAACAAAACGAGCAACCTGCCTATGGAAAGAAAGATACGGTAGAATGGAAACCTAATATTAAGGTTTTAACTTACGATCCAAAAACTCCTCATCTAAATTACACTGCAGAAAATAACGAATTGCCAAATGTTTACCAAAACAGAAAGCAATTATTTATTGACAGCACCGTTTGTATGAGTTGGAGCGATGCCGGATTTAAAAATGGAAATGCTGCCATTAAATTTTACCAAAATTTGCAGTTAAATATTAAGTATGACGAAAAGGAACAAGTAGCTAAGCACATTAAGTTTCCTTTGCGCGATATGACAACAAAAAAAGAGTTTTTGGCTAATTACTTTAAAATATTTACTCCTGAATATAAAAGAGAATTGTTAGAGCAAAATCCATTTGAACTATTTAGAAACAAAAATGGCTGTATGGCTGGAAACGATGGACAACTTTGGTTTAAACCCAATGGTAAAGGTGGTTTTATAATTTTTGAATTAAATTACTACTAATAAGAATAACAAATAAAAAAAAGCCTTGCAATAAATTTATTGCAAGGCTTTTTTATTTGTATCAAGTTGATTGATTATCTGTGATTTTTAAATCTTTCGCTAACTACTAAATCTTTACTACCTGCTGTGTATAGATAAAAGCCTTCACCTGATTTAACACCTAAGTTACCAGCAGTTACCATGTTTACCAATAAAGGAGATGGAGCATATCTATGATCGCCTAAACCTTCGTGTAATACATTCATAATAGCCAAGCAAACATCTAAACCAATAAAATCGGCTAATTGTAATGGGCCCATTGGATGAGCCATACCTAATTTCATAACTGTATCAATTGATTCAACTGAACCAACTCCTTGTTGTAAACAGAAAATTGCTTCATTAATCATTGGCATCAAAATACGATTTGCTATAAAGCCAGCATAATCGTTTGCCAAAGCTGGTATTTTACCAACTGCTTTCGATAATTCAATAATAGTTGCGGTAACTTCTTCGCTTGTTTTAAAACCGTTAATTACTTCTACCAATTTCATTACCGGAACTGGATTCATAAAGTGCATACCTATTACTTTATCGGCACGTTTGGTAACACTTGCTATTTTTGTAATTGATATAGATGAAGTGTTAGATGCTAAAATGGTATGAGCTGGACAAATTTCATCTAATTGCTTAAATATATCTAATTTTATAGCCATATTTTCGCTGGCAGCTTCTACTACTAAATCAGCATTGCTGGCAGCATCTTTTAAATTAGTATAAGTAGTTATATTGGCTAATGTAGCTGCTTTATCAGCTTCAGTTATGGAGCCTTTTGTAACCTGACGGTCTAAATTTTTTGATATAGTAGCCAATGCTTTTTGCAAAGCAGCTTCGTTTACATCTATTAAATTTACTTGGTAGCCAAATTGAGCAAATGTGTGGGCAATTCCATTTCCCATTGTACCTGAACCAATTACAGTAATATTTTTCATGGTGTTATTTATATATGTTAAATTTTTCGGAAGGCAAATCTATTAAACACTTGCGCTTTAACAAATCTAAAATTTATGATGTTTACTATTTTATATCAATAACATAACACCAATGCTATACTTAAAAATTTATTAAACTTACCAATAGGTAGTAATAAGCCTAGTTTTTTATTAATTTTACACCAAAATAAAACCAAAATATATGCGTATTTTAAAAATATCATTACTCGTTTTTTTATCAATTATAAGCATGGTGGCTTTTGCTCAAAAAAAGGCTACAAAAAAATCAACTAAGACTACCGAAACTAAAACCAATACAACCAAAGGTGGACATCAAATTACAGTTACCTTAAAAGGTTTTCCTAATAAGTTATTTTACCTAGGTTATTACTTTGGCGATAAGCAATATTTAAGAGATAGTGCCGTTACCGATAAAAATGGGAAAATGACTTTTATGGGCGATGCTACTTTAGAAGGTGGGGTGTATTTAATAGCCACAGCTGATAAGTCATTGTTGTTTGATTTTATAGTAACAGAACAAAATTTTAGCTTAGAAACCGATACATCGGGTTATATTGAAAAAATGAAGGTAGTTGGCTCGCCTGAAAATGAGGCCTTTTTTACCTATTCAAAATTTACTACTAGCATTGGCAAAAAAGCAAATGAACTTGAAGCAAGTATAAAGCAAGCAAAAGAAAGCAATAACAAAACAAAAGAAGATGCTTTGGTGGCTGAATACCGCGAATTGATGAAACAATTAAACGATGAGCGTAAACGCATTTTAGAAACACAACCTAATTTATTGATTAGTAAAATTTTTAGAATGATGCAAGATGTGGATGTACCTGATGCGCCTAAAAACGAAAAAGGTGAAATAATTGATTCTAATTTCCAATACCAATATTACAAAACACATTACTTTGATAATTTTGATTTTAGTGATGATAGGATAACACGTACTCCAATTTTCTTCCCAAAATTTGAAACATTTATTTTAAAAATTACCCCTCAAATTCCTGATAGTATTATTAAAAGCGCAGACCAAGTATTACGATTGGCAGAAAAAGGAAAAGAAAACTTTAAATTCTGTTTATTTTGGACTACGAACTACTACGAAGCTTCGCAATACATGGGAATGGACGCTGTATTTGTACATTTAATAGATAATTATTATGCCAAAGGAAAAGCATATTGGGTTGATAGTTTATTGATTTGGAAAATGAAAGACAAATGCGATAAATTACGTCATAACTTAATTGGTAAAAAAGCCAAAAACTTAAATATGCTTGATACCAACGGCCGTTACCATAGTTTATACAATATGGATTCAAAATATACTTTGGTAATTTTTTGGAATGCTACCTGCGGACATTGTAAAGAAGAAATGCCAAAAATAGTTGAAACATATAAAGAGTTAAACAAAGGCATTGCACCAAAAACACCGTTAAAGTTTGATGTATTTTCAGTTAGTTTAACTGAAAACATTGATGATTGGAAAAAATATTTAATTGAACAAAAATTACCTTGGAAATTAAACTTATACGACCCATTGAACGAAACTAATTTCCGCCAATATTATGATGTGTACAGCACTCCAGTTTTATACATTTTAGATAAAGATAAAAAGATAATCGCAAAACGCATTGCAGCAGACCAAATAAAAGAGTTTGTAAACAATGCTGAAAAGTTTGAAAAAGAACTTAATAAGTAAACAAAAAAGCCGATTCGTAAGTTACGAATCGGCTTTTTTTTAGTTATTTTTTTCAAGTTTTCGAAGCTCGTTGTAAAGCATATCTCTTGTGTTTATAATGGCTCCACTTTTAAATTTCATTTTGTAAGGCTCACCACTCATGTAAGATTTACTGGCAATTAAGTCAATAAAGTCTTTTGCTGTTTTAACTTTAGAACCAGCTTTTTTTCGCTTCATTCGCAAATGCTCTGCTGCGTCCTTTGCCGAATACTCTGTTCCATTTCTAATAAATAAAGCATCACTTTTTTCTACATAAGCAATCAGTTTTTCAATTTTTTGCTCTTCATTAGCGTTTTGTAAAAACAAGTATGGACCAGCAAACAATATTGTTGCTTGTGCATTACTTAAAAATAAAAATGATAATATTATCAATAGTTTTTTCATATTTGCCATGTTTAATTAATTGCAATTAAATAAATTATTTAAAATTTACTTTCAAAAATTAGTCCACAAATTTAAAATGCATCAACTTCCACCAATAATTTTAGTTTTTCCTTTTGTTCTGTTATTACTTTTAATAGCCATTGGGCCTATTTTTTTAGAAAAATTTTGGCATCATCATTATTCAAAAGTAAGTGTAGGTTTAGGTGCCATTGTGTTTTTGTATTATGGCATTGCTATGGATAATTTTTTGCATCCGCTCGAAACCATGGCCGAATATATGTCGTTTATCAGTTTATTAACTATATTATTTGTATCGAGTGGCGGAATTTTTGCATTTATTGATGTAGAAAGTAAACCTTTAACCAATATTTTGTTTCTATTTTTAGCGGCTATTTTGACCAATTTATTAGGAACCACAGGAGCATCGGTTTTACTTATTAAACCGTTTATGCGTATTAACAGATATAGACTTCAACCTTATCATATTGTGTTTTTTATTTTTATTGTTTCAAACTTAGGCGGTTTACTTACTCCAATTGGCGATCCTCCCCTATTTATGGGTTATTTAAAAGGTGTTCCATTTGAATGGACATTTATTCATTTATTACCTAAATGGGCTTTAGCAATAACCTTAATCTTATTTGTTTTTTATTTAGTTGATAGAAAAAATACCAAATTAGATGATGTGGATGTAAGCGCACATTACACCAATAAAATCTTAATTAATGGCAAACGAAATTTTATTTGGTTAGCAATTGGTATAGCAAGCATTTTTATTGACCCTAATCTAATTGATGGTTTGCCACATATTGATGTTGAAGGAAAAAAAATATCGTTTATACGCGAAATAATTCAATTAAGTGCAGCCTTTTTATGTTATAAATTAAGCGATAAAAAAGCATTAGAAAGTAATGATTTTTCGTTTGAACCCATTAAGGAAGTTGCTTGGCTATTTATTGGTATTTTTTTAACCATGATTCCTGCTTTGCAATGGCTTGAACACGCAGCTCAATCGCCAGAAATAAGTAGTAAAATTACTGTTAGCGTAGCTTATTGGTTTAGCGGGGTTTTTTCATCGATGTTAGATAATGCGCCAACTTACTTAAATGTATTTGCAGTAGTGCTTTCAAAATTTGGATTTAGTATTGAAAATATGAGCGATGTAAAAACATTTTTAAGTTCAAATAATATTGATTTCCTATCTGCATTATCAACCGGAGCAGTGTTTTTTGGTGCCATGACCTATATTGGAAATGGACCAAACTTTATGGTAAAATCAATTGCTGATAAAGCGGGCGTAAAAATGCCAACCTTTGGTGAATATATTTTTAAATATAGTATTCCATATTTATTACCAGTTTTGGTAATAGTTTGGTTAGTTTTTTATTATTAATAAAATTAGTTAACCAAAATTTGATACTGAAATACAGCTAATAAGCAATATTAGCCAACTATTTATCCTTAATAATTCCACATGTTTGATAAAATTGTGAAAAACAATTAGGTTTGACACAATATAATTTTTGTATTCAATGAATAGCATGCAAGCCAACCTCTCATTTTCTGATTTTAAAGCAATAGTTTTAGAAGATTATAAAATAGTTTACACCAGTCGCCAAGCTAGTTTACTTGGGCGCAAAGAAGTGTTAACAGGAAAAGCCAAATTTGGTATTTTTGGTGATGGTAAAGAATTGCCTCAAATAGCTATGGCAAAAGCATTTAAAAATGGTGATTTTAGAAGTGGTTACTACCGCGACCAAACTTTTATGATGGCCGCAGGTTTACTTACCGTTCAAGAATTTTTTGCCCAACTTTATGCCAATACCGATGTAGATGCAGAACCAGCAAGCGCAGGCCGAATGATGAATGGTCATTACGGCACTAGAAGCATTGATGCAGAAGGAAATTGGAAAGATTTAAAAAACTTAAAAAACTCATCTAGCGATATTTCTCCAACAGCTGGACAAATGATTCGCTTGGTTGGCTTAGCGCAAGCTAGCAAATATTACAGAACTCACGCCAACGAAATTGGTCAAAATAATTTTAGCAACAACGGAAACGAAGTAGCTTGGGGAACTATTGGAAATGCCAGTAGCAGCGAAGGCCATTTCTTTGAAGCTATTAATGCTGGAGGTGTTTTACAAGTGCCTATGGTGGTTTCTGTTTGGGACGATGCTTTTGGAATTTCAGTTCCAGCTAAATACCAAACCACCAAAGAAAATATCAGCGAAATTTTAAAAGGTTTTCAACGCGATTCAGAAAATGCAGGATACCAAATTTTTACTGTAAAAGGTTGGGATTATGTAGCCTTATGTAGTGCTTACGAAAAAGCTGCAAACATTGCAAGACAAGAACATGTTCCTTGTTTAATACATGTTAACGAATTAACTCAACCGCAAGGACACAGTACAAGTGGTTCGCATGAACGTTATAAATCGAAAGAGCGTTTGGCTTGGGAAGCTGAATATGATTGCAACGCACAATTTAAAAAGTGGATTATTGAAAATGGTTTAGCTTCTGAAGAAGAATTAAGCACCATTGAAAACGAAGCTCAAATTCATGTAAACGTTAGCAAAAAAGCTGCATGGGAAGCTTATTTAAACCCAATAAAAACCGAAATTGCTGAGGCTTCAGAATTATTAACTGATTTAGCAAACGCTTCACAAATTAGTGCTATAAACGATTTAGTTACCGAACTAAAAAGTATCAATGATCCAATTAGAAAAGATATTGCTGTAGCAATAAATAAAGCATTACGTCTTACCTATAAAATCCAAAGTATGGAGCGTGAGCGTTTGACAAGCTTTAAAAACCTTTATTTAAAAAGCAACGAAGAACGTTATAATTCCTACTTACACAGCCAATCAAAACAAAATGCTCTATTGGTAAATGAAGTTGCTGCAGTATACTCAGATGACTCAAAAGTGGTAGATGGAAGAGAAATTATGGTGGCTTGTTTTGATAATTTACTATCAACCGACCCGCGCGTTTTGGCTTTTGGCGAAGATGTAGGAAAAATTGGTGATGTAAACCAAGGTTTTGCAGGATTACAAGAAAAACATGGCGAAAGTCGCGTAAGTGATACCGGAATTAGAGAATTAACCATTATTGGCCAAGGTATTGGAACCGCTTTACGTGGTTTACGACCAATAGCTGAAATTCAATATTTAGATTATTTATTGTATGGGTTACAACCATTAAGCGATGATTTAGCCACTTTACAATACAGAACCAAAGGCGGCCAAAAAGCTCCCTTAATTGTTCGTACTCGTGGACACAGATTAGAAGGGATTTGGCATTCAGGTTCTCCAATTGGAATGATCATCAATTCATTGAGAGGCATGTATGTTTGTGTTCCTCGTAATATGACTCAAGCGGCAGGTATGTACAATACCTTAATGAAAAGCGATGAGCCTGCTTTGGTTATTGAATGTTTGAACGGCTATCGTTTAAAAGAAAAAATGCCTGACAATTTACCTGAATTTACAGTTGCTTTAGGTAAACCAGAAGTATTAATGCAAGGTTCGGATGTAACCATAGTTACTTACGGTAGTACTACACGTGTGGCCGAAGAAGCTATAAAACAATTAGCGGAAATTGGAATAAGTGTGGAACTAATTGACGTACAAACTTTATTACCTTTTGATATTAACCACAGCATTGTTGAATCGATTAAGAAAACCAATAAGGTAATTTTCTTAGATGAAGATGTACCAGGTGGAGCAACTGCTTATATGATGCAGCAAGTTTTAGAAAATCAAGGTGCTTACCAATACCTTGATTATAAACCAATAACTATTTCAGCTAAAGCACACCGCCCACCTTATGGAACCGATGGCGACTACTGGAGTAAACCAAATGCGGAAGAAATATTTGAAGTAGTTTGTTATATGATGAGCGATTACGAACCTGGCTACTTCCCTAAATTTTTATAATAAATAATTTTAAACAACTTGGTAATTAATTTACCCAAAACAGAAAAAAAATAAATGAAAAAAATAATTTTAGCTTTTTATGCCATAGCAGCCTTGGCATCGTGTAATAATAAATCAGGCTCAAAAGCCGTAGATAACTATAAAAAATTATTTGATAAAAGTATGAATAGCAAAGATTTTCCAACTGCTATTGTTGCTGCACAAATGATTTTAATTGAAGATAGTACCCAAATTTTATATGCTGATACTTTACCAGAATTGTACGTAGCTACCAATAATATTATGGCATGCAACGATGCGGCAGCAGCTGCCATTAAGCGCAATCCTAAAAGTGAACGTTTATTGCTTATAAAGGCATTATGTGCTGAGCAAATGGGCAATATAGAAGAACAAATGAGTATTTATAATCAGCTGTATTCTTTAAATAAAAAGCCTGAATATTTATATCGTATAACTGCTACTCATTTTGGAACTGGTAATTTTAAAGCTGTAGAAAATAATTTAAAGGAATTAGACCAATTAGCCTTAACTACCAGCGATAGTATTGACTTTATGATTAGTGAAACAGAAAAACAAAAAGTGCCTTTAAAAGCTGCTTTGTTTAATATGCGTGCAATTATGGCTGCACAAAAAGATAGAGATATGTTAAGTGCAAAAAAATATTTTGAAGCTGCCATTCGCGAATACCCTGATTTTATAGTAGCTAAGGAGTATTATAAACGCTTAATGACTGGTGGAAAATAAACATTAAAAAAATAAAATTTGACTTATATCATTTAAAGTAATACATTGTAAGCAGATTATTACAAATTTTAATATGTAAATTATTATGATACTAAAATTTTCAACCATAGCTGTTGCATGCAATCATGGTGCAAATACCGATTCTATAGTAGAACTTAGTGCTTCATTAGCGCGCAAATTTGAGGCTAAATTACATTTTTTAATATACGATAATACTGAATTTGAATACGCCTCTAAATTGACTGGTATTACCTATGAGGTTGAAAACAGAAACAGTGCAGTAGCAAAAGATTTATCAAATAGATTTTCAGAAATTGCTCCTGATTTATTAATTGTAAGTAATAAAACCAAAGAGAATAATGATGGTTTATTTTCGGTTTCAGACACTTGTAAAGTAATTGAACATGCTGATAAACCTGTACTTACCATTCCTGGAAATTATACTTATAAAAATTTTGATAAGATACTTATTCCAATAGACACAAGTTTTGAAACTCGCCAAAAAGGACCTGCTACCATTACTATGGCGCAAAAATTCAATTCGTATGTACACATATTAGGTGTAAGTACTGATAAAAGCAAAGACAGCGAAGTAGCAGTTAATAATTACAGCCGTCAAGTAAGTAATAAGGTGGCTGAAAATGGAATTGACAACGAAATAGAAATTCGTTTAGGAGGAAATATTACAGAACAAACCTTGGCCTATGCCAAAGAAATTAATGCTGATTTGGTTATTATAATGACTGAACAAGAAATTAACTTTAAATCTTTCTTTTCGGGCAAGTTTTCGGAGCAATTTATAAAGAATGCTCACTTACCTGTATTAAGCGTTAACACTAAAGATTTAGTAGTTAGTGAAGCTAGATTATAAAGAATAAAATTACTTAAGAAAAAAGCCACCACTTAATCAAAATGGTGGCTTTTTTATTTTTCTTCTGTAAACAAACTTTCTTGTTTTTCAAAATCATATAGAGTAGTTCTTCTTAATCGGTAATAGCTTAACCAATATTCTTTTAAAGTTCTATAATATTCGTTTCTAGCCATGTCTTTTTCGGTTTGAGCTATATTCAAATTGGTATTATCTATTTTGCCAATAAAATACCTGTTTTTGGCTACTTCATAACGCTTTTGAGCTATGGTATCGGCTTTGGCACTTATGAGTACACGCTGCTTTAATTGCTTATATTGCATTACTAAAAAAATTACATCTTGCTCCAAATTTAGGTAAGCTAATTGTAGCTGCGCATCTTTGGCTTTAAACTGATATTTTGCTTCTTTATAATCGTTTCTAAATCTTCCCCAATTCATCAATGGTAAATTCAATCCAAAACTTATTCGTTGTTGTTCTGCCGGGTTTTTATAACTATTTTCTAACTGACTGGCGGTTTGGCTTAAACCATAAGTAGCATTTAACTCGGCATTAGGCAATTGATTCAATTTGGCCCTGCGTAGATTCCCTTCAATTTGTTTTTGTTCAATATTTATTTGCACAAAATCGCTTCGGCTTTTAATAGCATTGCTAACTGCCTTTTCAATATCAGGTTCAAAAAAAGGTAAATTGGTTTCTGGGCTCAATTGCAATTCAACATTTTTAGATAAACCTAAAATAATCCTTAATTGATTCATACTTGATGTATAGTTTAATTTAGCTTGGTCAAAACTATTTTGAGCATTCATCAATCGTAGCTCAGTTTGCAATAAATCATCCTCTCCTATTTTACCTAAGTTGTACCTGCCTTTGGCCATGCGCAAAAGCGTATCGTTTACATTTAAATTAAACTCGGCTAACATTAACTCGGCTTCAGCATTTACTGCATCAAAATAGGTTTGCGTAATTTGTATTGATAAATCTTCTGACCTTTCGGCAAATAAACGCGAGTTTTGTTTATACCTTAATTTGGCCAATTGCCATTGAAATTTTAATTCGTTAAACCTTAATAATGGCTGACTGATAGATACAATGAGTGGAGATGCTTGCCAGGTAGTAAATCCATTTTGCGATAATAAATCAAAACGAGTTAAAGCAGATGAAATAGAAATAACACCTCCAGTTGCCATTAAATTTTGTTGTAATGAAATACTTCCGAAAGATAAAGCCTGTGTGCGCTCCACAAATTTGATGGTTCCATCAGGCTGAAAAACCTGCCCTAAGCTTCTATCCAAACCCGGTGCGTTTAAATAGCCATTTATTAAAGGTAGCCTATTGGCCGATGCTGATTTATAATTAACTTGAGCTGCATAAAACAAATTTAAATTAATACTAGCTTGTAAACTTTTGTCCTTAGCCATTTGAACTGCCTCTAACAAACTTAACTTTATTTGAGCACTTGCGGCCAATGGTAATATTAATAGCAAAGCAATAACAAGTCTATTTTTATACATATTTTTAGAATAAAATTTATTCAAACAAGTGCTATCAAATTACAATAGTGATTTGTAATCTTTGTTTGATAAAATAAATGAACTAGCAATAAACAATTTTTTTCATTTAGTTTTAAATTTATTTATTAAAATTATACTTAAAAAGGATGTTATGAAATAAATACATTGAACATTTTTTTTGTTACTAATCAATAAAAACATAACAAAATCGTTTATAAATTTGTTATATAAGTTTATATACAATTATTTACAAATAATATGCAACAAAACCAAACATACTATATTCAAAACCAATCAAATAACCACAACTGGGTTGGTTTAGCAGGTACCCTATTTATTCATGGTGCCATATTTTTGGCATTGTACTTTTTTGTTTTGGTGCCACCTAATCCACCTTGGGCTGATGGCGGGGGCCCAGCTATGTTACTTGGTCAAGAAAACATGGGTGGTGAAAGTACTAGCCCGGTGCAAGATCCTCAGCAAAATGAAACCTATACACCTTTGGAAAGCCAAACAACTCCTGATGAACTTAGCCAAAGTACAGATGATGATGTAGATGTGGTAGCTAAAGTAAACGATAAAAAAACTGAACCTAACAAACCTGTAATTACACCGCCAACTGAAAAACCTAAAGACATTGTTGAATTGCCTAAAACCAATCCCAATTCAATGTTTAAAAGAAGAAATAATGCCAACAATACAGCTGGAGGTTATGGAAGTGGCACAGAACCAGGAAATGAAGGCCGACCTGAAGGAACACCTGATGGTGTTTTAGGTGGAACGGGAAATGGTGGACCAGGAGGCGGGGGAGACGGACCTGGTGGAGATGGAGACGGACCTAGTGGCCCTGCAAGTGGAGGATTTAAATATAGTTTAGGAGGACGTAGATTAGCAAAAAAACCTGTTATCTCCACCAACTCAAACGATGTAGGAATAGTGGTAGTTAATATTACTGTTGATAGGCAAGGAAATGTAATAAAAGCAGAACCAGGAGCACGTGGGACTACTACACTAAATTTGGATAAACTAAAGGTGGCCAAGCAAGCAGCATTAGATACCAAGTTTACACCAAAACCTGATGGACCAGCTGAGCAATTTGGAACAATGACTGTAAGTTTCACATTTGATTAATCATGATATTTAAAATAAAAAAGGCGTTGAATTTAAAAATTCAACGCCTTTTTTTGTTTGATGTAATAGCTTTTACTTTTTCAATTTTTTATATCCGTAAGCAGCTCCAGCAACTGCCAATAAAGCAATTCCGCCATCTACTGGTACATCTTGAGGCTCATCATCAAATCCTCCTCCACCACTTCCTGGTTGAGCATTAGCTGCAAAACTAACTGCAGCTACTATGGCTACTGCCATTATTATTTTTGATATGTTTTTCATCTTGTTGATCGTTTTTTTGTTGAATTGTTTTCTTGATTCGTCATTGCAAGAAACGAAGCTTCCGACAAATCGGAATCACAATTAGATTGCTTCGTTCCTCGCAATGACATTTTATTGAGTTTGTTGAAATTGAATAATTGGCAGTTTTTTCCTATCAACTGACAACCATCAACTAATCAACTACTTTACAAATTTTACTGTTTTATTAAATCCGTTTTGGTTACTTACTTTTACAAAATAAACACCATTGCTTAAACTTTCAATATTTAATTGAGCATTATTAGCAGCCATATTGGTTTTTAAAACTTCAGCTCCTGATATATTATAAACCACCACTTCTGAATTTTTAAAATTAGCATTGCTAATATTAATGTTTAACAAATCAGTAGCAGGGTTAGGGTAAACAGAAAGATTGGTAGAAGTAATAGAAGAATTACCATCAATATTATTATTAATACCAGTTGTAGCTTTGCCATTTAAAATTAACTCAAAACGGTTTTTACCCCATTGGTTTTCATTCGGTCCCATTTCAAAGGTATAAAGAGTATTTGCTTTTACATTGGTGGTTTTATTTGTGTATTTGTCTAATAAAGTTACACTAACACCAGCATCAAAATTATCCATATTGGTAAAATCAAATTTGTATGAACCAACTTCTGCAGCTTCAACATTTAATTTAATGCGCGTTTCACCGAAAATGAAAGGAATACAACTTGCAGTTAATTGAATGGTATCTTCGCCATAAGCTGATAAATTTAAATCTTCATTTTTTAGTTTTTTAATATCATATAATTCGCTGTTTAAAGTAGCTCCATCAAACATTTTCACTACCATGTAATCACCTTGAAGTGTATCTTTTGAGTATTTAATTCCAAACTCAACATTGCTGATATTTGTTTTATGAAGCGAAACTGGTACAACTGTAGTTTTATACGTTTCTTTAAAAACAAAAGTTGGTGTCCCAGTAGCCTGTATAAAGAAACCTGCTCCAGAAGGAATAATTCCGTCAGTTAAACCTGCTGATGTATTACTTGATGCATTATAACTAACATACCCAGGCGTTCCTGCTGTTGAGTTGTATGCATAAACAGTAGGATCAATATTTGCAATTTCTGTTCCAATTGCTGCATCATAATGTGCGTTGAAATTATATGCACATGGATAAGGATTTCCTAATAAATTCCAACCACGTCCAACACCTCCATAAGTTCTAGATGATGCAGGTGGAGTAATATCACCCGAGTTGATTAAACCAGTTAATGAAAGAGTTAATGCATCTTGTGTTGTAGAATTTCCATTAACCCCTAATTGAGTTGCCACTCCCGAAATTGGCCCTCTAATAAATGCCCTAAATCCTTGCCCAGCTGATAAAGCTGTTCCAGTTGTAACATCTGCCCAACCTAAGTTTAGATTTCCAGAAGTTGAGTTTGCTTCCACATAAGATCTTACAGAAGTTGTAGTATTAGGAGTAGCATTTGTAATATTATTATAAGTTTGGTGCCATCCATTTGAATTTAAATTTCCAACTGTAGTACCAATTAATGTACCTGGACCAGTAATAGCAAATTGATCTCTCCAATTTGCTATAGTTCTTGATTGAACTGGACTTGATAAAAATCTCCATCTGCGACCTGATGAAGATATGTAACGCTCTACTGTAACATTTCCTGAAATAGTTCCAGCAGAGTTACCAATACTTGCTGTTCCACTTGCATCTGATTTTAAAGTTAAAAAGCCACCAGTATTTAAAGTAGAACCAGAACCAACTGTTACAACCCCAGGGGTTGAACCACCAACTATGTTTAAGGCATTACCCAAAGTAACTAATCTTGTTGTTCCACTATTTATGGTCAAATTTCTCAATGTATTATTACTTGGATCAAATCTTAGTGTGCCTAGGGTTCCATTTCCAAAAATATTTATTGATGACGATGTGTTACATTTAATAGAAGAACCAGATACCATAGAGATGGCAGAAGTTGTGCCCGCTTTTCCAATTGTTAAATTTCTACCATTTAAGTTTATTACACTTGCAGGGGTAGTTACTTGAAATGGATCATTGGTTTCGTCAACCAATAAATTAGTTCCCACAACAATTTCCCCACCTGTTTTTTGAACACGCATTACATCAATATCAAGTGGATCAGTGGTAGAATTTATTGTTTGTGTATTACTTCCGTCAAAAAATATGGCTCTTTGATTAGCTGTAAATGTTCCATTATCATCCAAATTTCCAAATAAAATTAAATCTCCACCACTAGAACCAGATAAAGTTATGGTTCCATTATTTGTAAAATTACCTCTTACTGTAAGCGCTGCGGTCATAACAGCCCCACTTTCATTCATCGATAATGTACCACCAGAATTTATGGTTAAGTTACCTGCACACTGACGCGCAGTTCCAGTACCAGAATTTGCTCCTAAATTTAGCGTTGTACCACTATTTATTTGAACATTATTAGGATATCCAGCTCCAGTTATTGCACTCCATTCAGTACCTCTTCCATAAAAACCCGAAGCAGCATAAATCAATGTTGAAGAAGATCCATAAGTTGGGGCTATATTTGTAAAACCATTTGAGTTAATTTGTAGTAAACCATTTACATTAAACGTTCCTAAACCAGTTACCCCACCTGCTATTTGTAAAGTTTGATTTGCATTAACGGTTAAGTTCCCGGTGGATGCAATTGATATTGCTCCAACAGTTTGGTTAGCGGTACAAGTAATTGTATGACCAGTTGCAATATTAACATTCACTCCATCAAAAATTTGGGAAACACCAAAAGTGCCTGGATCGTTTAAATCACCAGTGCGAACAGACGTCATAGGATTATTAAATGAGTAAGTATAGTTTGAACCTGAATTGTCATCTAAATTAAGCACAGATAAAGATTTATCTATTTCAATCATTGAATTTAATGCACTCAAACTAATAGTTGAAGTAAAAATGTAATACCTTACAGTTGACGCTGCGGTGGCTGGTGGTATAGTTGCAGACCATGAAGTTCCACTTCCACTTGCTTGAACAATTACGCTGGAATTAGAACTTGAAAAATCAGCAGATGTTGTGTATCTTATATAAACATTTTCTCCTGAAGAAGGTGTTGTATTAGTTGTTATTGAAACGTTTGCTGACCTATTTGAATTTAAAGTTTGTGAACTTCTAGAAACATTAACGGGCGCGTTTAAAGTGTATGCAACATAAAATTTAGCATTAGTACCTGTGTATCCAACGTCATTAAAAACAAAAGTATATCTTCCTACCGTTGACATATTTAACCCCATATCAATTCCTGTACAAGTACTTGAATATTGAGAAATACCATTAACAGCATCGACACTAGATATTCCAACCCCACTAAACACCCACCTATTATTGTATCTTCCGCCACAATTTCCACCACTCGAAGGTCCAGAAATAAATAGAAATCCATTTGAAGATCCGCCTGTCATATTTCTTGGAGTGAAATCGCCACCACTACTTTGTACGTTATAAGTTTTTACCCATTGCCCTCTTCCATCTGTTGGCGTGCCTGTACTTACTGAAACCCTTCTGTAAGAGGAATTAGAAGAAGTTGCAGTAGAATATGCATTCATTTGACCTACAACTTGAACGGGTTCTCCAGAAAATATATTCTGCCCCCAACTAACCTTCCCAATTATCCCAAACACCAAAACCATCAATCCTTTAAAAAGGATATTGTTTAATTTTCTTTGTATATTTTTTTCCATATCTTTATTTTATTACAATTTTATTTAACTATTTCTAATTTTACAACTTATTTATTTTAACAGCTGATATTTTATTTTAGTACAAAATTATTTTTAATATTGGTGATTTTTAGAATTTTAAGGTAATTTATCCGTTGGTTGGGTTCCAACCAACTAAACAGCAGCAGTTGATAGGGATTCCAAGCGAAAAATAACGGTTTTAAAAGAGTTGAGGTGTTTAAAAACCTGTCAGCTATTTAAGTTTATTTAAAAACTGTTTGGCAACAACTATCTTTAGCCACCTTACTCCTATAATAAATAAAACATATTCAACAGTCTAAAAATTATAACATATACTCTATTTCTTGATTTTTTTAAACCCATAAGCAGCACCTGCCGCTGCTAATAATACAATACCTCCATCTACAGGTACATCTTGAGGCTCATCATCAAATCCTCCTCCACCGCTACCCGGTTGTGCATTAGCTGCAAAACTTACAGCTACTACTATGGCTACTGCCATTATTAATTTTGATATGTTCATGCTTTTAGCTTGATTAAAGATTTTCATTTTCTTGATTAGTTATTGGTTAATGGACCATAGACCATAGTTTTCTTTCTATGGTCTATGGTCTATTTACTATGGTCTATTTTACAAATTTTACTGTTTTATTAAATCCGTTTTGGTTGCTTACTTTTACAAAATAAACACCATTACTTAAACTTTCAATATTTAACTGAGAATTATTGCTAGCCATATTGGTTTTTATTACTTCAATTCCTGATATATTATAAACCGCTATTTCTGAGTTTTTGAAATTGGCATTGTTAATATTGATATTCAATACATCACTAGCAGGGTTAGGGTAAACCAACATGTGAGTTTTGTTTAATAAGCTAAATTCTTCTACATTGGTTTTGTCTAAATTCATTATCAACTCAAATCGATTATTACCCCATTGGTTAGTAGCTGGACCCATATCAAAAGTGTATTTGGTATTTTTTTTAACATCAATGGTTTTGTTAGTATATCTATCAAATAAATGAACTGTTATATCGTTTTGGAAATTATCCATGTTTTTAAAATCAAAATTATAAGTACCAATAGTTGTAGCTTCTACATTTAATTTTACCCTTGTTTCTGAAACGACTGAAGGAATAGCTGACAAAGTTAATTGCGTACTATCCTCTCCATAAGCAGATAAATTTAAGTTTTCGTTTCTTAATTTAATAATATCGTAACTATCGCTATTTAAAGTAGCATTATCAATTACCATTAATATAAACTCATCATTTTCAGTAGTGTCTTTTGAATACTTAATTGAAAATTCATTGGCTTTTGCTCCTTTATGAACCCCAATTGGTGCAGTACCAGTAATTTTTGCAGCCTCGTTAAAGGTTAAAGCAGCTCCACTTCCTGTGGCTTGAACAAAAAATGCTGCACCTGAAGGAATAACACCATTTGACAAAGTTCCACCTGATGATGTATTATAACTTTTGTAACCATTTGAAGTTGCATCAAACACATGAACAGTATTTACTATATTAGTTTTTACCGTTGCATTGTCGCTCCAATTGTAAGCGCATGGGTAAGGATTTCCCACTAAATTCCAACCTAAACCAGTACCCGAATAAGTTAAAGTAGGTGCGTTTACAGCACCCTGATTAACGGTACCATTTAAAGAAAGGGTAAACGCTGCCTGCCCTGTTACAGTTCCATTTAATTGACCTGTATTGCCTATTGGTCCTCTAATAAAAGCTCTGAAACCTTTACCTGGAGTTAAAGCAGTATTTGTTGCAACATCAGCCCAACCTGCATTTAGACCCGAAGCAGAACTACTTGTAGCGTTTGCTTCTACATATTGTCTGATTGATGTGTTTCTTACAGCTCTATTGTTGGTAGATGCATTATATGCACCAGGATAATCAATATTAGCTTGTGAAGTATGCCAACCTTGATCGTTTAAACTTCCTAAACCACTAGTAGGTGCCAAAGTACAAGGACCAGTGACATAAAACTGACTCATCCAATTAGACACTGTTGCTGATTGAATTGGTGAAGATAAAAATCTCCAATAACGTCCAGCGCCTGAAATATATCTTTCTACAGATACATTTGATGCGTTATTTAAAGTACCTGATATAGTTCCTATTGAGCCTGTTCCTGTAGCATCAGATTGCACTGTAACTGGTCTTGCTCCAAAATCAGCTGCACCAGCAATAGTTATTGAACCACTTGGGCTAATTACCAATGCGCCTGTTCCACTTATGGTTAAAGTTCTACCCGCACCTAAAATGTAATTAGCATCCATAGTGGGAGTTCCGCTACTTATGGTAATATTATCGTTTAACGAATTAGGCACTCTGCTTAAACTCCAATTTGCTGGTGTGCTCCAAGTACCTGTTCCACCTATCCAATTGTTGGTAGCTGCATTTACGGTTAAAGCTGTACTTGTTTCGTTAGTTGCTGCTTGTAAGAAGCCATTTGCAGCCCCTGTGTAAGCATAAGTAATAGTATAAGGTGATGCAGAAACTGGTAAAGTACTAGTAGTGTGATTGATTGCGAACGATCCATCACCACTGGTGGTGGTGGTAGTTTGTGCTACTCCATTAATAGTTACTGATACTGTTTCGCCATTAGCAGGATAAATAGCCCCTGATGCTACTTTACCGCTTAACGAAACAGTTGCTGTTCCATAACTAATACTTTGGCTTGTAGAAATATTACTAAAACTTGCAGTTGCAGCAGTATTGATACTAGGGGTAACTGTTCCTGTGCCAGTAGTACCAAAATAAGTAGCATTTTTATAAGTAGCTGAACCAGCAGTAGACCCCCAAGAACCATTTTTAGTACCTAAACCATCTAAAGTTAAAGTATTTGGAGCTAAACTGTTGATTCCCAAAGCTAATACAGTACCATTAATAGTTAAAGTTCCACTTACTGCAGCAGCGCCACTAATGGTTTTAGTATTACCACCGCTAACGGTTAAGTTTCCATAATTTCTAGTAGTAACTGCTTGTGCACCACTTGCACCATATATTATGGTACTAGTGCTACCTAATGTACCTAAAGTAGATGAAATATTTGTATTATTAAAAGTTAATGTTCCACCATCATTTACATCAATAGTTCCAGTTATGGTATTAGCACTACCTACTGTTAAACTACCTCCATTTTGAACTACGATTTTTGAACCATTTCCTAAAGTAAAATCTCCAGTGTTAGTAACTGAAATAGGTATGTTTAAAATAACATCATTAGATGTGTATGTTAATGAATTAGCAGTCATTGAAGTACCTCCACCATTTGGTTGAGTAAAATAATTAGATGATGTAGTTACACTGCCACCCACATTTAGGTAATAATTTGTAGCAACTGCTTCAATAGTTTGCACTCCAGTAGCACTGTTAGTTCCACTTACCGAGCCTGTAATACCTACTGTTGGGGCATTTACTACAATTCTTCTTCCAGCAACAGCACCGTTTAATACATCAGCTGTTAGCCATATATAATAAGTTGTACCAACATTTAAAGTAGTTGCTAAACTTGTAAAATTTATAAGAGTTTCACCAGCATTTTGTTGTGTTTTGCCAGATGGTGAAGTTGAACCCAATTGATTTGAATTGCTAAATATTGTATTAGTAGTTAAAAATGCTTTAAAATTAGTAATATCTGTATTTACATAATTGCTATTCCCATCTGCTGCTGTTACTGGCGTGGTAAATGACAATGAATTCAAAGTTGCATTAACACCTGTAACATTTACTTCAAACCTATATATTGGAACTTCGGTTATGCCTCGGGTAATATTACGAGCTCCAGTAAATTGTGTATTTGAAAAAGTAACAAGTGGACTTTGAGGAACTAATTCTCCACTACCTAAAATAATAGGTGTACCTGGATATCCTAAAAAGGAAATTTTGGCAAGTTGGTCACCAGTTAATCCACCTACACCAACAAATATTTTACCTCCATTTGTATTAGTCTGACCAGCAGTACCACCCCAACCTGTAATAGTTAAAGTAGTTCCATTCCATGTAATAGCACTGCTATTGGCAAAAGTTAATGTGTGGTTGCCTGTTCCTAATGCAATGGTAGAAGATGCATTTAAGTTTAAAGTACTTGAACTTGTAAAAGTTCTTGTAGATGTAATACTTGTGGTACTCAAAGTACCTCCATTTAAAACTATTTGTGAGGAAAAAGTAGCATTAGCTGAAGGATTTAATCTTAATTCTGCACCGCTATTAATGGTGCTTGTACCAGAATAATTATTATTACTTGCTGTTAAATTAACAATACCTGAACTAGCGATAATTCCGCCTGTATTGGTGAGTCTGCCACTTAAGTTAACGGAGCCACTTCCACCAGCTATGGTTAAAATACCATCCATATATATTTCATTACTAAAAGTCGCAGCGCCAGAACCGTTTAAGCCAATAGTCCGAGTAGCGTTGCTCGCGTTAGAAGCCACATATATTGAATTACCAACCGTAAAATTATTATTTGCTAATAATGATACGTTATTACTTGTTGAAACATCGCCCACATTTAATCCTAAATCAATGCCACGTGCATTAGTTGTAACATTAGTGCTAATGGCTGTGTTACTATTTGCAATTACCGAACCTTCACCTATTTGAATTTGACCATTATAAGTGGCAGTGCCAGATAAAGTTAAAGTTCCTGTTCCTGATTTTCCAAACTTAGTGGTGTTGGTAGCACCTCCCGATAATACACCTGTTAGTTCAAAAGTCTGTCCAGAAGCCACATCAATTACTGATGCTGATGATGTATTGTTTATCTGTATTCCTTGCGACCTCTCAGTTGATGTAGTAATTGCTAATGTACTTGTGGCTGATAAGCTATTTCCAAGTATTAACAACCCAGAACCTAATGCTGAATTTGAAGGAATGGTAAGTGTGCCTGCATAAAGTGTAGTCACACCAGAATAAGAAGAATTGTTACCATTAAATACAACTCTAGTATTCACTTGATCTGCATTGGCATCATCTCTACCAATATCTATGGGTCTTGAACCTGAAATAGTACCATTAAAAGTAATAGAGGCGGATGTATTATTACCCGCAATTCTGAGTGCGGTAATACTTGCACCTGTAATACCAATATTGTTTCCTGAACCAAACGTCAAAGAACCAGAGCTTCTATTAGTAATATATGAATATCTAGAGCCAACATCAGCAAAATTAATAGGTAGATTTATATTTTGTGCAACAGTTGCATCATTTAATATCCAACTAAAAGCACCACTATTATCAAAAAGACTGACTGAGCTTCCTGTTAATGTATATGCTTTAGAACCTATAAAATACAGACGCCATTGTGAAATGGAACCGATGTCATTATTACTAGTAACATTTCCGCCACCTCTCCATTCTAGTTGACCGTAAAAGCCACCTAATGTTGAGCCATTCCAATTGGTGGTATTCCAGCTAGTCGTACCTGGCCCATTTGTCCACTCCCTGACTTGCGAAAAAGATTTTGAATATCCAATTCCAAACATAAAGAACATTAAGCCCTTTATTAGGGTGCTCTTAAGTATATTTTTTTTCATATTTATTTTTTAGTACAATTTTATTTAAAATTTCCGATTTTGACATCTTATTTGATTATAAAATAGAAATTTAACATTGTAATTAAATTTATTTTTTATTGTTTGTTTCAAAAACGCCTAGTTTCTCATCACCTTTTCATATTTTATTTTTTGCTCATCAGCAGATTTTACCAAATTAACAATAGGCTCGAAATATTGTTCATTCAATTTAAAACAATACTGACTCTGCTCTTCTACTGAAAGTTTGTAAGGAAATAACGCTTTTGAATTGGGTAAGTTCTTAATTCCGTTAAGCCAATGTTTTACGTATTTACCCTGTGGGTCGTAATCTAAACTTTGTTTTTCAATATTGAAGTATCGAAACTGCCTTGCATCGTTGCCCACTCCGGCTTGGTAAGCCCAATTGACATAATTGCTAGCAGCATCGTAATCAATCAATAAACTTTCAAACCATTTAGCACCCCAAAGCCAATTTATACCTAAATTTTTGGTTAAAAAACTAGCCACATTTTGCCTTCCCCTATTACTCATAAAACCAGTTTGAAGCAATTCTTGCATATTGGCATCAATTAACGGAAAGCCAGTTTGTCCTAATTTCCATTTTTCAAAGTCAGTTTTATGATTATTCCAGGGTATTTGTAAATCGTTTAAACCGGTTAATTTAAAAATTTTATTACCATGTTTTACAGCTATAAATTGGAAGTAATCGCGCCACAATAACTCAAAAAACAACCAATAAGTGGAATCGTTGGACTCAATTTTACTTTCGAATAATTTTATTTGATGGTAAATAAACCTGGGACTAATGCAGCCCAAAGCTAGCCAAGCCGAAAATTTACTACTATAATTAGCGCCCAACATTTCGTTACGTGTAATTTTATAAGTAGCTAAACTCTTGGTTTCAAAAAAGTAATGGTTCAATCGGTTTAGTGCTTCGGTTTCTCCACCTTTAAATTGTATTACTGCTTTATTGCTAATAGTGATAGATGGCAATCCTAACTCGCTTAAGGTTGGTACTTGGGTTTTATTTTCAAAAACCAATTTATTGTTGATTACAGAATTAGAAAATAGTTTATTTACTTCGCTTTGAGCTTCTACTTTTTTTCTAAAATTGGTAAAAAGTTCAGGCAATTGATTAATGCTAAACGGAATATCATGGATATGAAAAAGTGTTTTACCCCAAATACCTTTTAACTTGACAGAAGGATGCAAAGTTTTTAACAAATTCTTTTCAACTTGAATTTCCTCATCAGTATTTTCTTGTTGATAGTGGATTTCTGTTATGTTAAAATCATTGCAAATATTGGTAATAATTTCAACGGATTTACCTTTATAAACAAGTAACTCTATTCCAATACTTTTAAGGTTTTCTTTTAAATTTTGAACTGATTCAATAATAAATTGCGCTCTAAAGCTTCCTGTTTTTGGAAAACCTAAATTGGTGTTTTTGTATTGATTTTCATCAAAAACATAAACAGCCAAAACTGGCTTTTGTGTATTGATTGCATTGAATAATGCTTCATTGTCGTGCAAGCGCAAATCGTTTCTAAACCATACCAAAACATTATTTTCCATGAAATTAAATACAAGAAAAACAGCCAAAATGTTTTTAACAAAAAAGAGGTTATTTCAAATGCCTTAAAATGCTGGTCAGTTCGAGGGAAGTTAAATAGAGTTATCGTATGTGCGTAGATTTAAGAGAAGACGCTACCGATAAATTGATTGCGTTTAGTATGTATAGCCCCGAATGAAATTCGGGGATTAATGATTTAGATAAATACAACGAAACCCCAAAATCTTTGCGAAAGCTTGAGGCTTTCGCAAAGATTTTGGGGTTTCGTGCAGTTAGGCTTGTTTGTTTTTTCAACGGGTTAATCCCGATTAATCGGGACCGTTGTTACAATAGTATCGTTCCTACGGAACTGTAATGCCATGTTAGTGGTTGATATCGCCACTAATCCACTTTTTTATTTGGTAAGAACACCAAACGGAAAAAATTTCAAAATTCACAAATCATAGATCACAAACCTACTTAGTTTCTTCTTTTTTAGGTTTAATTAATACATCGTCAAGCATACCATAGGCTTTTGCTTCTTCAGCAATCATCCAGTAATCGCGGTCGCTATCAGCTTCTACTTTTTCAAATGGCTGACCACTGTGGTGCGAAATAATATCGTATAATTCTTTTTTCAATTTTTGAATTTCACGAGCTGTAATTTCAATATCACTGGCTTGTCCTTGTGCTCCACCCAATGGTTGGTGAATCATAATACGAGCATGACGCAAAGCAGTACGCTTACCTTTGGCACCAGCACATTGCAGTACAGCACCCATTGAAGCAGCTAAACCAGTACAAATAGTTGCCACATCAGGTTGAATCCACTGCATGGTATCATAAATTCCTAAACCTGCATAAACAGAACCACCTGGACTATTGATATACATTTGAATATCTCTTCTTGCGTCCATCGATTCTAAGAACAATAATTGCGCTTGAACAATATTGGCTATGTAATCGTCAATAGCAGTTCCTAAAAATAAAATTCTGTCGGCCATTAAACGAGAGAAAACATCAATTTCTCTAAAGTTCATAGGGCGTTCTTCAATTACAGTTCTAGTCATGTTTTGCATACCATGCGGAATACTTTCCATGTAAGCATCTACTTTTAAACTGCTAATGCCTTGGTGTTTTATGGCATATTTTCTAAATTCTTTTCCTACATCCATGTGTTATAATTTAATTTTTGTTTTTGGTCAAATATATATTGATGTTTAATATTGTCAAGCAAAGTGCCATTTATTTTTGCTGACAAAAAGGCTAATCCCGATGTGAATTAAATCTTTAAAGTATATTTTATACAAATTGTTTTTATAAGTGGAAAAAAACAAAATATTAATGCAGCTAAATTGATGATAAATTATAAAATTGCGGTATGGAAATACTTGAAATTTTTAAAGAACTATTAACCAATACCAAAGGGTTTTTAGAATTATTTGTATCGGAAAACGGAAGCCTTATATATGGCTTACTATTTTTAATTGTGTTTTGCGAAACAGGCTTGGTTGTTTTACCTTTATTACCTGGCGATTCGTTATTATTTACTGCAGGAGTTTTAGCTGGTAACCCAACCAATAATTTAAATGTAGTTTTGATTATAATTTTACTAATAACAGCTGCTTTAATGGGTGATAATACCAATTATTTTATTGGTAAATTTTTAGCTAAAAAAGGCGAAGGGGCAAAACTTTTTGGCATTTTTACAATTAAGAAAGAATACATCCAAAAAACTGAATCGTTTTACGAAAAACATGGTTCAATGGCCATTATTGTAGCTCGTTTTGTTCCAATTGTGCGCACATTTGCTCCATTTGTAGCTGGTGTTGGTAGTATGAAATACAGTCGTTACATCACTTTTTGTGTGATTGGTGCAATACTTTGGGTTACAGTAATAACTTTAGCAGGTTATTTTTTAGGAAATATACCTTGGGTACAAAAAAACTTTGAGAAAATAGTACTTGGCATTGTTTTCGCTTCGGTACTTCCTGTAATTATAGGCGTAATTAAAAATCAACTTGCAGCAAAAAAATAAGACATATAAAAAACTTTTAAAACGAAATATAAACGTGGCTATGCTTAGGTGTAGCTGCGTTTTTATTTTATTAGCATTTGGCTTAAATACCAAAGCCGAGGTTACTTATGGCTATTGTTCAGTTAAAGAAACCAAAAATGGTAAGGACTTATTCCAATTATACGGAAATACTTGGTTTGATTGCAAGCCAATTGATGCCAATTTCCAGCAAATATTATTACGTGTATGGGTTAAAAAAGCCAATGTTTACGATGATCAACAAATTTTAGGCAAAGCCAAACTTTATAATGAATCTGGAAAAATTATAGGCGTTGCCTTACAAGATTTTACCCCTTATAAATTTATTGCAGAACTCGATACAGCATACGTTTTTGATTTAAGTGGAATTATTTCGCAGGCATGCATTAATCCTAGCTCTGTGCCTGAAACAGAATTAAATAAAATATTGGCAGTTGCTAAACAAAATGC
This sequence comes from Bacteroidota bacterium, assembly GCA_027484685.1. Taxonomy (GTDB): domain Bacteria; phylum Bacteroidota; class Bacteroidia; order UKL13-3; family UKL13-3; genus JAAFJM01. The sequence continues at coordinate 74,261 of JAIXSO010000013.1, read as the reverse complement.
ACAGCTTGATACATTTGTTACCCACCTTCAAAAATTTAAATACGAAGCGCAAGATACAGGACAAAAATACCAATCATATATTATTTATGAACCCAATTTTGTCCTACAAAAAAAAGAACCCCGCATACTAATTGTATTTTATAAAAACGAATTGATTGCTATTTTTTATAGTAGAAGTGTTATAGCCAAACTTTATGATAGCATTGAAATGGGAAAAGAGTACAAACTTATATACAATTCAAAATTCACTGAAAATACAAAAGCAGAAATGATACAAATATTCAAAAAGCGGCTTTCTGACATGTAATTGAATTGCAGAATATTACACAAAAAGCTATCTTTTTACAAAATAATACAGTCATTTTTTGATGTGAATAACTAAAAAATATACCTTGAGTTATATTTTTCCCATTTTGTAACTTTGTTTCAAATTAATAATTTTCAATTAAATTGCAACACATGTCATACAAAAATAGCTCATATAAAGTTTTCATTGTAGAAGATGATAAGTGGTACAATAATTTTTTACAATACACTGTATCTCTAAATCCTGAGTACGTAGTTGAATCATTTTTTAACTCGAAAGATGTTTTGGCTAACCTACATAAAAAGCCAGATTTAATTACTGTTGACTATTCGTTGCCTGATATTAAGGGTGATGAATTAATAAGAAAACTAAAAGACCAACTTCCTGATGTTCAAATAATTGTAATTTCAGGGCAAGAAGATGTACAAACTGCTGTTCAATTGCTAAAATTAGGTGTGTACGATTATATTTTAAAAGACGAAGACACCAAACACCGTTTATTAAATACCATTCAAAATGCACGTTCTAATGCTTCGCTTAAAGAAGAAATTGTATCGCTGCGCGAAGAAGTTGCAAAAAAATACGATTTTAGTAATACCATTATTGGTAATTCAGATGCCATAAAAAAATGTTTTGCCTTAATTGAAAAAGCTGCTGCAAGTAAAATTGTGGTTAGTGTTACTGGTGAAACTGGCACAGGTAAAGAGCTAGTTGCAAAAGCTATTCATTACCATAGCGATAGAAAAAAAATGCCCTTAGTGGCTGTTAATATTGCGGCCATTCCAAAAGATTTAATTGAATCGGAACTTTTTGGGCATGAAAAGGGGGCCTTTACAGGAGCTGATGCACGCAGAATTGGTAAATTCGAGCAAGCCAATAAAGGAACTATTTTTTTAGATGAAATTGGCGAAATGGATATCACCATGCAAGCCAAACTTTTGCGTGTTTTACAAGAAAAAGAAGTGACTCGTGTAGGTGGAAACCAAAGTATTCCTTTAGATGTAAGAATAATTGTTGCTACGCATCGTAACCTGGCCACTGAAGTTAAAGAAGGCCGCTTTAGAGAGGATTTATACTATCGTTTATTAGGTTTGCAAATAGCCTTACCTCCACTTAACGAACGTGGAAACGATATTATATTACTTTGCAAACACTTTATTGATGACTATTGCAAGGAAAATAAAATTAAGAAAATAACCATGAGCACTGAGGCCCAAAAAAAGTTATTCAACTATCATTTTCCTGGTAATATACGCGAGTTAAAAGCTATAGTTGAATTGGCATGTGTTATGTGCGATAATGGAGTAATTCAAGAATCTGACTTAACTTTTAATACTGAAAAATCATTAAATAATATTTTGATTCAAGAAATGAGTTTAGATGATTACAATAACTTGATTATTAAAAACTATTTAGAAAAATATGATAACAATGTATTAATGGTTGCTAAAAAGCTAAATATTGGAAAATCAACTATTTACAGAATGTTAAAATCAGAAACTTTTGATAAAATAAAAAAATAAAATATAACTATGAATAAAAAAACATTACTAGCCCTTGATGATGAATTGAGTATTTTAAAGATACTAGATTTTTATTTTGGTAAAACATTTAATGTAGTTTCAAAAACCGATGGAAACTCGGCATTAGAATGGATGCAACAAGGTCAGTTGCCTGATGTTATTGTAGCCGATGTAAATATGCCAGATATGAATGGTATGGAATTTATTGCTCAAATAAGAAATAGTGGTTTTTTTAAGGATATTCCATTAATTATGCTTAGTGGAAATGAAGGAAGCGCTGATAAAATTAAATGTTTAAAAGCAGGTGCTGATGATTATTTGGTTAAGCCATTTAATCCTGAAGAATTAGAAGCAAGAATTGCTAATATTTTACGTAGAATAAAAAAAATTTAAACTCAAATGACAGTTTCAACTAAACCTAGTATTGCATTAATTTTAGATGATGTTTCATTTATTGCCAATTTTTCGGCAATGTTTAAAGATTATTTTGAAATTTATTGCTTTGATAACGCTTTTCAATTTATACAATGGACTAATAAAAATCCTCCTGTAAAATTGATTGTAAGTGGGTTTGATTTATTGGGTGTTAATGGAATTACTTTACGAAAAAATTGTAAAAACATTCCGAAAACTGCTAATGTTCCATTTTTTTTAATTGTAGAAAGAATAAACGATAGCAACAAACATGTGGCTCTTTATGAACATTTTGCCGATATTTTTGATGTTCCAATTAATAAAGATGAGTTTTTACAAAGAGCGAATTACATCATAACTCACCCACCTCGTTATCATCACTCTATTCAAAATAGTAAAAACGATTTTGCTGATTACTCAATGCCGTTTATGAAACGTGTTTTTGATATTGTAGTTTCAGGATTGGCTTTATTGGCTTTATCTCCAGTATTTTTAATCATTGCTATATTAATTAGAATAGAAAGTAAAGGGCCTGTTTTTTATTACAGCAAACGTGTTGGAACAGGTTATAATGTTTTTAAATTTTATAAATTTAGAAGTATGCGCCAAGGAGCAGATAACATGCTAAAAGATTTAAAGCACTTAAATCAATATGCCAATAACGATGTTAAAGAGGAAGTTACAAGTGTTTCGCATAATTACGATTTGAAAAACTATTTGTGCGAAAACTGTAAAGCTAACAATACTAGCTGCCAATCGCCATTATACATGGATGGAGTTCAAATTTGTGAAAAATCGTACCTTGAAAATAACAAAACAAAACAAGGGGCTACATTTATAAAAATTGAGAATGATCCGCGTATTACCAGAATTGGTAAATTTATTAGAAATACCAGTATTGACGAATTACCGCAATTGTACAATGTACTTAAAGGCGATATGAGTATAGTTGGTAATAGACCATTGCCAATGTACGAGGCTGAAAAAATTACTACCGATCAATTTGCATTACGTTTTATTGCTCCTGCTGGTATTACTGGTTTATGGCAAGTAACCAAACGTGGAAAAGGCGGACCAATGAGCGAAGAAGAACGTATGGAATTAGATAATCAGTATGCCAAAACTTATTCGTTTTGGAATGATATAAAACTAATTTTAAAAACCGTTCCTGCTTTATTCCAAAAAGAAAACGTTTAATAATTTTTGATTAATGAACTGTGATTTTTGATATAATAATCACAGTTCATAAATTACTTTAAGAAAACAATAATTTAAGAATCAAAACTGTTTGGTTCGTAACATCACCAAAGTACAAGCTTCAATGTGTTCAATATTATTTTGAATCAATAAATTTTCAAATTCCTTATTTTCGGTTCCAGGATTAAAAATTACTCGCTTAGGTTTTAAACTCACTACCTTATTAAAATAATCGGCTTGATTTTGCGGGCCAACATACAAAGTTACAGTATCAAATTCTTCATTAATAGGCCATTCAGTTTGTATTTCGGTTTCATTAATCATTCCTTTTTTTAAGCCAAATGCATAAACAGGATGTTTGTACTCCTTAAGCATTTCGGTTGCCAAGTAGGCATATCTATCAGGATTAGGGCTTGCACCTATTACTAAAGTTTTTTTCATATTCAAAAATAGCAATCCTATCCTGCATTTTGTTATTTTCGCACACAAATTTTTATAAAACAATTACAATTATTCATTAATGAAAATAAGTTATAACTGGTTAAAAGATATTATTAATATAAATTCAACCCCTAACGAAGTAAGCCAAATGCTTACTGGTTGCGGACTAGAAGTAGAACATGTTGAAAATTACCAAAGCATTAAAGGTGGTTTAGAAGGCATTGTTATTGGCTTTGTTAAAGAAAGAGAAAAACATCCAAATGCCGACAAATTAAGTGTTTGTAAAGTAGATATTGGCACGGGCGAAGATAAACAAATTGTTTGCGGAGCACCCAATGTGGCCGCTGGTCAAAAAGTATTGGTGGCAACAGTTGGAGCAACTTTATACCCAAGCAAAGGCGAACCTTTCAAAATCAGTAAATCCAAAATTAGAGGCGAAGTGAGCGAGGGAATGATTTGTGCTGAGGATGAAATTGGTTTAGGCGAAAGTCATGATGGTATTTTAATTTTACCCGACAACTACGTAGTAGGAAAACCTGCATCTGAATATTTTAAAGTTTATAACGATTTTGTTTTTGAAATAGGCTTAACAGCTAATAGAGGCGATGCTGCCAGTCATTTGGGTACTGCGAGAGATTTAAGGGCAATTACGAAATGCGAAGTGCGAAGTGTGGATTGCGAATTGCAAGCAGCTAGAAGCCAGGAGCCAGATGATAGAAGCCAACAAGCAGTATCCTTAACAATAGAAGATACCGAAGGTTGCAAACGTTACACTGGATTGAGTATTTCAAATATTGAAGTAAAACCTTCGCCTGAATGGATGCAAAATAGATTGCGCGCCATTGGCATTAGCCCAATAAACAATATTGTGGATGCTACCAATTATGTTTTACATGAATTAGGACAACCTTTACATGCTTTTGATGCTGATAAAATTAAAGGAAATCAAATAATAGTGAAAAAAGCCGTAGTTGACAGTAAATTTACTACTTTAGATAAAACAGAACGCACTTTAAAAGGACATGAGTGCATGATTTGTGATGCAGAAAAACCACTGGCATTAGCAGGGGTTTTTGGTGGATTAGATTCTGGAATTTCGGATACTACAAAAAATATATTTTTAGAAAGTGCTTATTTTGATGCTGCCACTATTAGAAAAGCTGCAAAAGCACATGGTTTGAGTACCGATGCAAGTTTTAGATATGAAAGAGGAACTGACCCTAATATAACCGAAATAGCCTTAAAACGCGTTGCTAATTTAATTATCGAAATAGCTGGTGGTAATATTAGTTCACCAATCATTGACGTTTATCCGACAAAAATTGAAAATACAGTTATTGAATTTTCATTGACCAAATCAAATCAATTAATTGGAAAAGAAATTGAAAAAGAGAGAGTCATACAGATTTTAACTGCTTTAGATATTGAAATAATAGCTGATAAAGGTGATGTATTAACCATTTCAATTCCTCCTTATCGTTCTGATGTTACTAGACCTGCCGATGTTACTGAAGAAATTTTACGCATTTATGGTTTAAACAATATTGAAATTGGGAACGATATTAAATCAACTATTTCGTACAATGAAACTGAACAAAAAGTTAAACTAAAAAACAACTTAGCTGATTATTTAAGTGCAAATGGTTTTAACGAAATTGCTACTAATACCTTAACAAAATCGGCTTATTTCAGCGAGGATGAATTGCAAAATGCAGTTAAAATGTTGAATCCGTTAAGCAGCGATTTAGACATTATGCGTTTAAATATGTTACCAAGTGTTTTGGAAGCTTTGCAATACAATAATAACCGTAAATTAAGCAATTTAAAGTTTTATGAATTTGGCAAAACATACTTTAAGGGCAATAAAACAGAAGCTGGTGGAATTAATTTACTAGAAAATTATGTGGAGCAATCGCACCTGGTTTTAGCCATGACAGGTTCTATAGAAAACGAAAATTGGAATCAAAATAACAAGCAAGCTAACTATTATATTATCAAAGGATTTGTTCAAAATATTTTAGCTAAAAGTAAATTAACTAAATTGGAGTTGGTGTTAACTGAAAATGCCAATTTTGATTATGCGGTAGCAGTAAATTATAAGCAAAAACAAATTGCTGTAATGGGAACTGTAAATCAAAAATTAGCTGATAAATTTGATTTAAATGCGCCTGTTTTTTATGCTGATATCAATGTTGATTTATTAGTAGAATTAAGTAAAAACGAAAAAACTACCATTAAGTTAGTTCCAGCGTTTCCAGCCGTTAGGCGCGATTTAGCTTTGTTAATTGATGATGCAATTAATTATGCTCAATTAGAAAAAATCGCAGTAAAAACAGATAGTAATTTAATCAAGCAAGTAAATGTTTTTGATGTATACAAAGGTGATAAAATAGAAAGCGGTAAAAAAAGTTACGCTTTAAGTTTTATGCTGCAAGATGAAAACAAAACCTTAACCGAAGATGAAATTGATTCGGTTATGAAAAAATTAATTAAGAACTTTGAAAAAGAAGTTGGAGCTAGTTTAAGAGCATAAAAATTTATCAAAAACTGAAAAATGAATCAAAATTCATTGTTAACAACTGAAATAAAACTGAAAGTTTTAAAGCTGCTAGCGCAAAATAAAAAATTGAGCATTAGCAATATGGAGTTAAAAAATGAGAATGAGGAGTTAAAAAAAATTTATACAAAATCAAAAAAATAGTATAGAACAGTTAGAAGATAACAATAAAATTATTAAACTTGCGAGTGAAATGCATTTATCGGATTTAGAAAAAAAACAGTTGAAAACAGAATTAACTGAAAAAATAAAACTAATAGATGAATGTATAAAAATGTTAAGCACTTAAATTACTTAACAGTTTGAACGAAATATCAATAAATATCAGTATAGCTGGGCGCAAATATCCGCTAACCATTGCTGCAAGCGATGAGCAAAATATTAGGGCTATAAGCAAAATGATAAATGAAAAAGTGCAAGCCTATGGCGAACAATTTTCGTTAAAAGATAACCAAGATGCATTGGCCATGTTCGCTTTAGAATTGGCTGCTGAGTATCAAAAAATGAGTTTGCAATTGGAAGCAAACACGGAGCAAACTAACAAAGAATTGCTTGAAATAAAGCAACTATTGGCTTCTGTTCAACTGTAAAAGCTAGTTTTAGCTGTTTAACTTTATTGACTATAACACCCTGTTGGAGTCAGTATTATGAATTAAAATAAAAAGTTAAACCAAAAACAAATGGAAATTTATTTAGTAGTAATTATTGCTATGCTTACATTTGGTGGAGGAGCGGCTATTATGTTTATAGTAAATAACAATTTGCTAAAAAACAAAGCCAACTCGCTACTGAAAGAAGCAGAGGCACAAGCAGAAATTAACAAAAAGAAAAAAGAGCTTGAAGCCAAAGAACGATTTATTCAGTTAAAATCGGAACACGAAAAAGAAGTAAACAAACGAAACAGCGAAATTGCTCAAAACGAAAACAGACTAAAACAAGTTGAAAACAGTTTAAAGCAAAAAACGGATGCTGTTACTAAGAAAGATGCTGAATTAGAACAAATTAAGCAAACTTTAACTAAGCAACAAGAAACCGTAAAGTTAAAACAACAAGAAGCTGAAAAAACATTATTAAATCAACAAAAGCAATTAGAGAAAATTGCTGGTTTAACTGCGGATGAAGCTAAAAAACAATTGGTTGAAACTTTAACTGAACAAGCAAGAACTGAAGCCTTGAGTAGGGTTAAAGATATTGTTGACGAGGCTAAATTAACAGCTAATAAAGAAGCTAAAAAAATTATTTTAGGGACTATTCAACGTACTGCAGCGGAACATGCTATTGAAAATGCAATCTCTGTATTTAATATAGAAAGCGATGAATTAAAAGGCCGTATTATTGGTAGAGAAGGAAGAAATATCAGAGCATTAGAAGCAGCAACAGGTGTGGAATTTATTGTTGATGATACCCCAGAGGCAATTATTCTTTCATGTTTTGATCCAATTAGACGCGAAATTGCTCGTTTGGCAATTCACCGCTTGGTTACCGATGGACGTATTCACCCAGCGCGAATTGAGGAAGTAGTTGCTAAAACTAAAAAACAAATTGAAGATGAAATAGTAGAAATAGGCGAACGTACTTGTATTGATTTAGGAATTCATGGTTTACACCCTGAATTGATAAGAATGGTTGGTAGAATGAAATACAGAAGTAGTTATGGCCAAAACTTATTAATGCACAGTAGAGAAGTAGCAAACTTATGCGCTACCATGGCAGCCGAATTGGGCTTAAATGTAAAATTAGCCAAACGTGCAGGTTTATTACACGATATAGGTAAAGTACCAGATGACGATGCAGAAACTCCACATGCATTATTAGGTATGAAGTTAGCCGAAAAATACAAAGAACATCCTGAAGTAGTAAACGCTATTGGTGCCCATCACGATGAAATTGAGATGACAAGTATGTTATCGCCAATTGTTCAAGCTTGTGATGCCATAAGTGGAGCTAGACCAGGTGCAAGACGTGAAGATACTGAAAACTATATGAAACGCTTAAAAACATTGGAAGATATGGCTTTAAGCTTTAAAGGTGTAGAAAAAGCATTTGCAATTCAAGCAGGCCGTGAATTACGCGTAATGGTTGAAAGCGAAAAAGTAACTGATGAAGAATCAGAAATGATTTCATTACAATTATCTAACCGTATTCAAACTGAAATGACTTATCCTGGTCAGATTAAAGTAACTGTTATACGCGAAAGAAGAGCAGTAAATTATGCTAAGTAATTAGCCAATTAAATACATGTAAAAAGGGCAATTAACTATAGTTAATTGCCCTTTTTTATTTTCCTTTTACCAATATTTTCAGTTTAAAATACCAGTAGAAATTAAACATAAAAAAACCTGAACAAAAATTTGCTCAGGTTTAATAAAATAATTATTTTCAATTAGTTAGAATGCATAACCTAAAGAAAGACCTGCCGTTGGTAAACCTCCTGCAAAATTTAATGCATCCACTTTTTCAACACCATTAGTACCATCAGTGTAAGTAACGTCAACTGTGCTTGGAGTACTAAAACTTAAGTAGTTATATCCTAAATGACTTTCTATTACAAAAGCATCTTTAATTAACCATTTCCAACCCAATAAAACACCGCCACCAACAGCAGTAATGCCACTAATTTCACCTGTACCTTTTGCTCCATTTGAATTGGTGTATTCACCTTTAATACCCATATTTAAATAAGTAGCATAAGGACCAACAAAAAAACCTTGGCTGGCATCGCCTGAAGGATAAAATCTGAATTCTGGACTAAAGCCAAAAGCAGAAATAGTTGTAGAAATTGATTCACCACTCACATCAGTACTTGAAGATGTTCTTCTCAAAAAGCTGAAATCACAAGCTACTGACATATTTTCTTTGATTGATCTTTCATACTGTAATGTAAAAAGACTAAAAATCATTGGGAATAATTTAAGTTTTACCACATTTTGAGGCTCACTACTGTAAGTTTGTTTCAACTTTTTGTAACCTGTTAAACTGTATGGAGACTCCACCATGGAAGGATTTTTAGGTTTGAAACTATAGATAGGCTCTACTGCAAATAATTTAGCACTAAACAATGTTAGGCAAGCAACGATGATTAAATTTTTTTTCATTTTAGTTTGTTATTTATTTGTTAATTATAAAAAATTGAATTTTTAAAATGCATATCCTAAAGAAAAACTGAATACTCCTGTTAGGCCAGAAGAAGTTGAGTTAGGTGCCCTTCTTTTATCTATAACAGTGCCATTATTTAACTTAATATCATAGAATGAAGGAGAATCTACCGTTTCAAAAGCAGGACCAAAACCTAAATCAATTACAAAAGCCGATTTGATTCTAAACATCCATCCTATTTTGGCTCCAAAAGCAGTATAATTAGTTGTTATCGAACCATTGGTTTCATCATTATTAAAATCATAATTTTTTACTTCATATTTTTCACTAAAATAGTTGTAAAACGCGCCTAAATACAAACCTCTTGGAGCATGGTAATTGGGTATAGCATAATATCTTACTTCAGGCATAAATCCAAAACCTGATGTTTTCTCAGAGCCACTCAAAAAACCATTACCTCCAATTGAAGCAGAGTTATATTTACCAAAAATTCCTATTGAAGCACTAACATTTTTGTTTAACATCCTTTCGTAAAACATTCCAAACGCACCAACATTTCCTGTTTGTCCTAAATTTAATTTAATAATGTTATGAACATCTTTTATTTCATCATCAGGATTTTTATTTAATAGAGTTAACTTATCTTTACCTGTTGCATTTAATGACAAGACTTGAATTAAGAGAAGAGAATTCAGAATTATTTTTTTCATATCTTTTACTATATTTTATAAATGCAAAATATAAAAGCAAATTAAAAAAACAAATTTTTTGTAAGAGATTTGTAAAAAAACAAGTTTTAACTTGTTTTTATCACCTTGCACTTGGTGCAGTTTCTAAGTTTACAAATTCATTATTTAAGTATTTGTAATGGGCAGTCATGGCAATCATGGCAGCATTATCGGTACAATACTCAAAAGCAGGAATAAAGGTTTTCCATTGGTATTTTTTTCCAGCATCTTCTATGGCCTTGCGTAATCCGCTATTTGCTGAAACTCCACCTGCTAAAGCAATATTTTTTATTCCTGTTTTCTTACTAGCTAAAACCAATTTTTTCATCAGATGAGTAACAATACTATATTGTATAGAAGCACACAAATTATCTCTATTCTCATTAATAAAATTTTCGTTTTTAGCCATTTCATTTTTTAAGAAATACAAAAACGAAGTTTTTAAACCGCTAAAACTGTAGTCAAGTTCTGGAATATTGGGTTTTGCAAATTCATAAACCACTTTTCCTTGTTGGGCATATTTATCAATTAAAGGCCCACCTGGATAAGGAAGGCTTAGCATTTTAGCCGCTTTATCAAAAGCCTCACCTGCTGCATCATCAATGGTTTTTCCTATGATTTCACTTTCAAAATAGTTTTTAAAAACAGCTATCTGTGTGTGACCACCACTTACGGTTAAGCATAAAAAAGGAAAGGTAGGTTTGGGTTCATCAATAAAATGAGCTAGAACATGTGCCTGCATGTGGTTAACAGCTATAAGCGGAATATTTAAAGTTTGTGCCAACGATTTTGCAAAACTGCAACCAACCATTAACGAACCAATTAAACCTGGGTTTTGAGTAAATGCTATGGCAAGCAATTCAGATAATTGAATATTAGCTTGTTTTATGGCTACATCTAATACCGGAACTATATTTGCTTGATGCGCTCTGCTAGCCAATTCTGGAACCACACCTCCATATTGTTCATGCACTTTTTGCCCTGCAACTACATTGCTTAATATTTTTCCATTTTTTATGATAGAAACAGCAGTATCATCGCAGCTTGATTCGATGGCAAGTATAGTAATATTGGTTAATGACATTTTATGGTTCAAATTTTGATAAGGGTAATTTATTCTCTTTAAATAAATTATTATATATTTGACAAAACTACATTGAAAAAGCTATTAATTAAAATATCGTACACATTTATAGGAATTTTCTTTTCCCTATTGCTATTGGGCTACCTTATTTTTAACAGTGGAACTTTTCAAAATTTTATAATCCAAAAAGCTGATAACTACTTAAGTAAAGCCTTTAAATGCGAAATTTCTATCGGTAGATTTAATTACGATGGTTGGACAACTTTTAGTTTGGATAATATTTATTGGGGCGATCAAAAAAAGGACACTTTATTTTTTGTAAAAAACTTACAGTTTGATTTAGGTGGAGTTGAACTTGACTCAAGTAAGTTTACACTTTCCAAAGTAAATATTAATGGAGGTATGTGTAAAATAATTACTTACCCCGATAAAACTTTTAATATTGATGTTTTATTCAATATTTTAGATCCAAATGATACCATGCCGCCTGACCCCAACGCTCAAAAATTTAAACTCATTTTTGATGAGGTAAATGGAAAAAACTGTCGATTCAAAATGATTGATTATACCGCAAAATGGGATCAACCAGGGTTTAATCCTTTTGATGAAGATTTTTACAATATTGACATAAAAGCATCGCATTTTAAAATTATTGAAGACTCGCTTCATTTTTTTTTACAAAATTTAAGTGGAATGGAAAAAGGTGGTTTGCAAATAAAAAAAATGGCTTGCAAAACTATCATTTCGCCTACTACCATGGAGTTTGCCAACCTTGATTTACAGCTAAACAAAAGTAAAATTAAGGATTATGCTTGTATGCGTTATGCTAATTACGATAGCATGGCAAATAACTTTATTAGCAATGTAAAACTAGAGGCTAATTTAAAACAAAGTTATGTTCATATTTCAGATATTGCTTTTTTTGCTCCACTTTTAAATCAATATAATTATGATGCCACCATAACGGCTAAAATTAAAGGAACCATTGACAACTTAAGTATGAAAAATGGCCATTTACGTTATGCAAATAATACTGAATTTAATGGCAGTGCTAGTTTAAGTGGCTTACCCGATATTGACCAAACGTTTTTTGAAATTAAAGCTGATTACGCCACTTCAACTAAAAAAGAGTTAGATAAATTGGCAGGAATGGTATTACCAGCCGAATTGGAGCGCTTTGGATTATTAAAGTTTAAAGGAAGTTATACTGGTTTTTACAACGATTTTGTGGCTTATGGAAATTTAGAAACTCCTTTTGGAAATATAAGTTCCGATTTAAACATGAAACTTACAGATGATGCTTTGCAATCAATTTATTCAGGAAACTTAAACTTAACTGAGTTTAATTTAGGTGCATTATTAAATGATACCAAACAGTTTGGAATGGTTAGTTTAACAAGTGAATTAAATGGTAAAGGATTTGACCTAAAAACATTGAAAGCCAATACCAAAACACTTATTCAGAATTTTACGTACAATAAATATAACTATAAAAACATAAGTATTATAGGTGATTTTGACCGAAAGTATTTTAACGGAAAACTAGAAATTGATGATGAAAATATTTCGCTAAGCTTGGTTGGTAAAGCAGACTTAAATAAAAAAATTCCTGAGTTTTTATTTGAAACCAATATAAATCAAGCTCATTTAAAAACACTTAATTTATACGACAAAGACATTATTTTAACTACTAAAATTAATGGAGATTTTGCTGTAAAAGATATTGATAGAAATAATGGTGAACTTAATATTAGTAACACCAATTTAGAATTTAATCATGTAGATTATACCATCAATCAAATTAAAGTAAAATCAAGTAATGCTGGAACTGAAAACCGAAATTTAGTACTAAAAAGCGATTTTTTAAATGCTACTATTAATGGAGAATACAATTTTTTAAATCTTTACAAATGCTTTAACAACATGCTTTGTAAAGTAGTTCCTAACTATTTATCGCCATATAAAAATGAAGAAATAACCAAACAAAACTTTAGCTTTGATTTAGCTTTGGATAACACTCAAAAGCTCAATGTATTGTTTTTTCCAGAATTAGATATTGAACAGCTTGAGTTAAAAGGTAATTTAAATAATTATAAAGATAAAGCCGAGGTGCTTGGCTATGTTGAAACATTTAGATACAAAAATTATCTATTAAATGATTTAACGCTTAAAACTGAAATTAAACCCAATAATTCAGCTCAATTTTTATTTGGTGTATCCAAGTTTGCACAAAACGATACCATTTTAATGAAGGAATTTGCATTGAAAGCTAGTGGCGCAAATAATAAAGCGTTACTACAAGTTATTGTTCAAGACACATCAAGTTTAATTTATGCTAACTTAGCTAGTGCAGTAAATTTTTTACCTAAACAAGTTCAGTTTAAATTTAACGAATCAAATATTGTTTATAGTCAATCAAATTGGAAAGTGAATCCTGATGGAGAAATAAATTTATACGACTCTTTGATTAAAATAGAGCAAGTTTCATTAAGCAGCGGCAATCAATTGATAGCAATTAATGGACAGTTTAACCAGAATAGTAACAAAAAAAATCTTTTGGTTTCATTAACTGATTTTGAGTTAAATAATATCAATTTACTTTACCCTAATTTATACATCAATATTGAGGGTAAAAGTAATGGCAATATTTCTTATCAATCGTATCAAGATAAGAATATTTTAAATGGAAATATCTTGATAAATAATTTAAAATTGGATAACGATACCATTGGAGATATTGAATTGATAAGCAATTTTGATAATAAAAATAATCGCCTTTCGTTTGATGCAACTGCCTTAAATGGTAAATTAAATAATTTTGTAGCTAGTGGTTATTGGTTAGTTAATACCAATGTAATTGATGCCAATGTAAGCTTTAGTGAAGCTGATGCAAGTGCATTTCAATCGTTTGGAAAAGATTATATAACTATTTATAAAGGTAAACTAAGTTTAAAAGCATTAGTGAGTGGAACATTAGATAAACCAGATATTGATGGTGTTTTACAGGTAAATAATTTACATACTAAAATTAACTATTTACAAACTACTTACCATTGTACAAATACCATTCATTTTAACAAAAACATCATAGAGTTTGTTCCATTTGAATTGATGGATGTAAATAACAATATAGCCAAAGTAAATGGTAACATTAACCATAATAATTTTAATAAATTTGATTTTGATATTGACATAAAAGAATTTAAAAACTTAATGGTTTTAAATACCACTAGTAAAGATAATTCGCTTTACCATGGACAAGCATTTGGAAGTGGAAATATGTCAATTAAAGGGCCTTTAAATGATATTGCACTCAACATTGAAGCTACTACCGAAAAAGGCACTAAAGTTACCATTACTCCTTTTGGTGTGAGCGATGGCGAAGACGAAACTCTGATGCATTTTAACTCCTCAGATACTACTAAAAAGCTTTTAATTACTAGACAAGAAAATTTAAGTGGATTTTCAATAAATTGCTTGATAAAAACAAGACCAAATGCTGAAGTAGCTATTTTACTGAACGAGCAAACTGATGATAAAATTAGGGCAACCGGTTTGGGAGACATAAAATTAGAACTTACACGACAAGGCGCATTTAATATGTATGGTGAGTACAATGTAAATGAAGGTGACTATGTGTTTACAGCTCTTAACTTGGTTTCTAAAAAGTTTATTTTGCGCAAAAGTACCATCAATTGGAGTGGTGATCCGTTGAATGCACAATTAAATATAACTGGTGTGTACAGAAGTATGACTACGACAAGCGAATTAACAGGCAATAATGCCACTAGTCAAAATAATAATGGAACCACTACCAATAGTAACCCTAAAACCAATGTAGAAGCTATAATGAATATAAAAGGTTCATTATTACAACCACAATATGCGTTTGATTTAAATTTCCCTGATATTGATAATTCGATGAATAGCAGTGGTATTTCTGACTTAAACTTAGCGGTAAATAACTTACGCAAAGATCCAGAAAGCATGACTCAACAAATTATCAGTTTTATAGTATTCAATAGATTTATTTCGCTAAATAATAGTAATAATTTGGCTGGTGGAGTTAATAGTAATATTGGTGTAAACACGCTTTCTGAAATTGCTTCAGCTCAAGTAACTAATATTGTAAACAAATACATTCCCAATTTTGATTTGAACTTTGATTTACAAAACACAATTGACCCAACTAAAAATAGAAGTGTTATTATAACGGCTGGTCAAAAGTTTTTTAATAATAAATTAGAAGTAAAAGGCAGTTTTGCTACGGATAATTCGCAGAATAATATTTTAGCTCAATATAATATTTCACTTAATGGAAACTTTAAAGCAAGGGCATTTAATCGCTTTACAACTGACCCCATTTTTAATAGAAATATTACCACCCAAGGACTAGGTTTATACTACCGTAAAGAGTTTGATGGAATAAAAGAATTATTTAAAAAAAGAACCACAAATTAGTGTTTACTTTATTGTAAAATGGTCTAAAAATGCTTGCGGAATATTTACTGTTTTGTGTTCGTTATAATCAAAACAAACCATGCCTGTTTTGGCCTCGGCTACTAAAATATTGGTATTTACTTTTGTCAACCTGTAGTATAAATCAAAACTACGTTTACCAAAATCAGCGGCTGTAACTTCTATTAATAATTCATCACCATAAAAACATTCAGCCTTGTAAACTATGGCCGAATCGCCCATAATAACTGAGCAACCAGCCAAATTCATTTCAGAGTAACCCATGCTAGCAAAAAACTGCATTCTGGCTTCGTGCAAAAAAGCCAAATAAACATCGTTACTTAAATGGTTACCGTAATTTAAATCGGTAACACGTAACTTAATTTGGGTAGAAAAATTAAATTCAGTTGGTAAATCAAGTTTAATTCTGCTCAAAGTAGTGTATTATTTTTCGGCTAAAATTTTTGAAACTACGCTGTAAAAAAATGCGCCATCGTTGTTTCTAAAAGAACAGTTATTGCTAATTGAACCATTATCGTTACACTTACAAGCAACTACTTTGCTGTTTTCTATAAAAAATTGGCAATCATTACAAGCACCATTACTGCATGTTTTCATTTCGGTATTGGTAGCAATATTTACTGTATTATTTATTATTAAAATACTTACTGCAGACCTACTTTTAATATTGCTCTTTGAGCCTAAAATAACCAAGTATTTTACTTGTCCTAGCTTTTCAATAAAGGCAGTATCAAATTTTCTTCCATCGGTAAACGAGCGTAAATAAGCTATTTTAATGGCCCTTTTTCCCTTTTCCGAAAATTCAATTTTATCTTCACTATTAATAGTTCCAATGGCTACTTGCTGTGCAAAAACTATTTTACTACAAAGTAAAAACAAAACTACAGTTAATATTCTCATAACTAAACAATTAAATTAGCTATAAAATAAGCACTTGCTGCCGCAGCTGCACCAATTCCTAATACTTTAAAAGCACCTTTTATTGGCGGTTGACCAATAATTTTAGTTTTAAAATAACCAAATACAAATAAACTAATAGCAGTGATCAAGCAACTATAAAACAATGCTATTTGAGTACTTAATCCAAAAATGGGGAAGTAAGCCGAAAGTGGTATAATTCCACCAACAATATAAGCAAAACCAATTGCTGCCGCACTATTTCTAGCTGCATTGATGTTTGGTTTTTCTAACCCTAACTCAAACTTCATCATAAAATCAACCCAACGATCTTTATCTTTAGCTATATCATCTACAATTATATTTTGATGCTCCATGCTTAAACCATAATCAGCAAAAACTTCGGCTACTTCTTGCCTTTCGCGCTCAGGATAATGATCTACTTCGTAATATTCTCGAGCAAGTTCACTATTATAATGGTCTATTTCTGTTTTACCTGCCAAATATCCACCTAAACCCATGGCAATGCTTCCAGCCACAATTTCGGCAATGCCTGCCGTAACAATAACTGAATTACTAACAATGGCAGCGCCACTCAATCCAGCTGCTAAAGCAAAAGGAACTGTTAGTCCATCGCTCATACCAATTACAATATCTTTTACTAATTGGCTACCTTCAAAGTGTTTTTCTTCATGCATAGGTTTAAAGTTTTAGAACAACTTAGGTTGATCGGGTTTTACTATAATTTTCTTTTTTACTTTAGGTGTTTCGGGCTTATCGGTTTCTTCATCATCTTCCAATAATTTTTTAACCAACTCTTGCTCCTCTTTAATAAACTCATCGTTAAAAAGTTCAGGTTGCGTATTTAAATCATCGGCCGAATCATCAGTTTTTACTTCCTCTTCGGGTTCATCTTCAGCTGGAATTAATTCAATGCTTAAAATTTCAGTTCCACCTAATTTATTACCAATGGCTTTCCATCCTTTTACATCAATAAATTCAGCTAAATTAATGGTTTCTTCAGTAGCATCTTTTTTAGTTTTTCCTGTTAAAACATTAATAGCAGGAGCTTTTAAATCGGTTGCAACTAAACAAGTATTCTTTTCGCCTTCACTTATAAATAGAAACTTTGAATTAATGGTTTTAGTTTCAATTAAGAACCTTTTTACATAATATGTTTTTTGTTTAGCCTCGTAATAAACCACACTTAAAGGTTTATCAGGTCTAAATTTATTTATATGTAATACATTTGGCGCATCGTAATGATTGGTAAGTTCAAAGTTGGTTAATTCATAATTTCCATCTTTGTACATTACTAAAATTAAATCATCGTTACTGAAAGAGCCAATAAACTTACCTCTTGAATCGCTATTTAATCTGCCAATTACATCATCGTAATAAATATTTCGTCCTCCAATAGTACTTATTCCTTTGGTTTTTTGTTTAATAGATTTAACCAAATATTTTGAAACAATATTTCCTTGAACACCTCTTCCTTTAATGGCTAGTTCAGCAAAATCGTAATCAAAAGCTAGCTTTCGAGCGTGGCTTAAAGGACTTAATGTTACAGCCACAATTTCAGCTTCGCTATTAGCATTTGCAGTAAAGTATAATATTTTTGAATTAGGTGTTCCTAAAGTTAAATCGTATTCTTTGTCGCGCGTAATACCAGTAACGTTAAAACGCTTAGCGTAAGCAATTTTGGTTTTCCCATCAATGTAAATCATATTGTATGTCATGCGTTCATCGTTCTTTTTAAACACATAAGCATACAAAATATCTTTACCAAAAAATGTTTTATCGGTAACTTTACTTACCTGCATTTTACCATCTTTTCTAAATACAATTACATCGTCTAAATCAGAACAATCGCAAATGTATTCGTCCTTTTTCAAACCAGTACCCACAAAGCCTTCAGCTCTGTTAATGTATAATTTTTGGTTTGCAATAGCTACCGTTTTTGAATCAATGGTATCAAAAGTTTTTATTTCTGATTTACGCTCACGGCCTTTTGAATATTTTTTCAATAAACCTTCAAAATACTTAACAGCAAAAGCTTTTAGGTTAGCTATATCGTATTTAACTTGCTCTAATTCAGCTTGAATTCTAGCTATGTATTCGTCTGCTTTAAAACCATCGTATTTTGAAATACGTTTGATTTTTATTTCAGTTAATTTTAAAATATCGTCTTCGTTCAAATCGCGAATGAATAACTTTTTAAACTTATTCATACCGCGCCAAATAGTATCAATTACATCTTCAAAAGTTTCGCACTCCTCAATATCACGATAAATTCTATTTTCAATAAATATTTTTTCTAAAGAGGCATAATGCCAATTTTCCTCTAATTCACCTTTTCTAATTTCAAGTTCGCGTCTTAAAAGTTCTAAGGTTTTTTCAGTACTTATTTTAAGCAACTCATTTACTGGCATAAAATGAGGCTTATCTTCAATAATTACGCAAGTGTTTGGCGATATTGAAATTTCGCAATCAGTAAAAGCGTAAAGCGCATCTATGGTAATATCTGGCGATACACCGGGTGCTAACTGAATTTCAATTTCAACATCTTTTGCAGTGTTATCAATTACCTTTTTAATTTTGATTTTGTTGTTATCATTAGCTTTTATAATGCTATCAATCAAACTAGTAGTGGTAATTCCATAAGGAATATCCTTAATAATTAACGTTTTCTTATCTAATTCTTCAATTTTAGCTCTGCAACGTATTTTACCACCTTTCATTCCTTGATTGTAATTACTAACATCAATAGAACCACCGGTGGGAAAATCAGGAACTAAATCAAATTTACGACCTTTTAAATAATCAATTGAGGCTTCAATTAACTCAATAAAATTATGTGGTAAAATTTTGGTAGCCAAACCAACAGCAATACCCTCTACTCCTTGTGCTAAAAGCAAAGGAAATTTCATAGGCAATGTAATTGGTTCTTTTTTACGTCCATCATAACTGCTTTGCCAATAAGTGGTTTGCCCATTAAAGGCAACTTCTAAGGCAAATTTTGATAAACGTGCTTCAATATAACGAGGCGCAGCAGCAGAATCTCCTGTTCTAATATCGCCCCAGTTACCTTGGCATTCAATTAATAAATCTTTTTGTCCGATATTAACCAAAGCATCGCCAATGGCAGCATCACCATGCGGATGGTATTGCATGGTTTGCCCAATAATATTGGCCACTTTATTAAATCGGCCATCATCCATTTCCTTCATGCTGTGCAATATTCTGCGTTGAACCGGTTTTAAACCATCTTCAATTGCAGGTACAGCACGCTCTAAAATAACATAACTAGCATAATCTAAAAACCAATCTTGGTACAAACCATTTACCGCAGTAACATGATATTCAGTACCATTATTGTTTTCATTATTCTCGTTTATGTCGTTATTCAACTCGTCCATCAATAATTTTTATAGTATTTAAAAGCAAACAAATTTATTTAAAATATACAATGTACTATCCACAATTTTAGCATTATTATGCATAACTATTGTTTACTATTCCTGAATATTATTATCTTCTTCGTAATTAAACTCTACTTTGCTTTGAATTACAACTTCATCAAGAATTTTGTTTAAATATCCTTGTTTTACAGCTTGATTAAATCTTTTATTCAGAGTAGGAATATTAATAACTTCTTCAATACAGCCCATATATTTGTCAACAATTAATTTAATTGAATACGTTTTACTTGCATTCTCTCTAATTTTCTTTAAAAGGTCTTTAGTGGGTTCGGTTGATTTAATTACAAAAGTGATTGGATATTTTTGAATTTTGTCAATATCAAGAAAGTATTTTTTAAAGTCCAATGTTTCTGTTACTTGAAAAAATCTACCTAGTGGCTTCATTACAAAGTCTATACCACCATCATTAGCATTGGTTCTTCCTGTTTTATATAATTTTAAATTTTCTTTATTGAGTTTTTCGACTTCATAGCCCCAGAAAATTTTCTGATCGTGATAGAAATACTTAAGAATTGAGTAACTAACTATTTCGAATAGTCTTGCATCAACATTTGGTGCCAGCAATCCAATTACAAACTCTTCAATTTTTTTCGGTGTTGTTTTACCAATTTCTTGTAATTCCTCACAAGTTTTTACGAAACGTTGAAAAGCATCTTGCTTTGTCTTAGAATACTCGTCAATAACTTCTATAATCACATTTGCAATATTGTAATTGGTATTTCCAACCTTAATTTTCAAAAGGTTTTCATTTATCCAATACCGATTTGTATCATGATTACGAAGAATCGGGATTAGCTCTGAACTTGGAAAATATTTTTGAAACTCAGAGTTCATCCTATTATTTAACGCATGATTTTGAAGTTTACTTCCAAAAGGTAATTCTCTTTGTCGCTTGAATAAATTTACAAACGCTGCACCTTCATATTTTGAGTAACCACCTTTTTTATCAAAATGATGTGCTATATAATCTTCTACGATAACATAAATTGCATATAGATTCGCGAAGCTTGAACGAGATTTTGAGCCCTTATTTGCTGAACGAGTTTTTTCATTTATGTATTGAATAATTAGGCTCTTTTCGAAAATATCACTAGCACGATTTTTGCCAAAGTGTTTTTCTAAAATTGATTTAATGTTTGCTGTGAATATATTTTCCATTTGGTTCTTCAAATAATCTTAATGTGTTAGCGGCAGCTAATTTCTCTGTTTCGTAAGTTCGAATTTCCTTCTCTAATTTTTCACCTTTAAATTCTTTGGCTAACTGTAATCTCCTTAAGCCGATTTTTACATACGCGTCTTGCAGTTCTATTCCAATAGAATTTCGGCCAAGTTCCTTTGCAACAAAGCAGGTCGTAAAAGTTCCGGAAAATGGATCCAAAACTAAATCTCCATTGCGAGAACTTGCTTTAATAATTCTCTCTAATAAAGCTATTGGCTTTTGCGTTGGATGATTTTCATATTCATCCATACGATAACGGACCCTTGAAAATTCCCAAACATTACCAGGAACTTTCTCTGAATTATATACAGTTGGAACGGCTTTACGATAATCAATAAGTTTTCGTTTTGCTCCTGTTTTAGCTTCTACTAAAATATCACTAGTATTGAATGTGTAATTGTTTTTATCCTTAACACAAAACAAAATCGGCTCATACATTGAGCCATAGTATTTTTTTGCCTGCACACCAGAACTATCATAAGACCAAATAAGTCTTGAAAGTATAGTTAGTTTATTTCGCAAGTAAATATCAAAATAAGGCATGAACTGTGTTGCAGTCATTACATAAAAACTACCGTTTGGTTTGAGTTTTTTAATACATAAATCGAGCCACTCATAGCACCAATTCAAATATGATTCCTCAGTCCTCCATTTTTCTATGTGTCCATTAAAGTTTTTACCAATATTATAGGGTGGATCGGCAAAAATCAAATCAACAGAGTTATCTGGAAGCATTTTTAGTGCTTCCAAAGCATCTCCATGAATAATTTTATGTTGTTCGTTACCTAATATCTCCATTTATTATTTAATTAAATTGTTTTCAAATTTAGTTGAAAAATAAGTCTTACATTTGATGTTTAGCTTGTTTTTATTAACAATATTATTTTATTTAAAACAATCTTAAGCTCCATTTACCAATCAGTACATCATTAATTTAAAAACAAAAAAAAAGCTTAGTTTTCACTAAGCTTTATTGGTGTAAATTTTTAATCGCTGACCTTTTTTTACTTTATTAGTTTTTAGCCTATTCCATTTTTTTATTTGCTTAACAGTTACATCGTATTCATTGGCAATGCTTGCAAGCAAATCACCTTTTTGTACTCTGTAAAAAATGGTTTCCGGAACAGGTTTAACTTTTGGTCTTGAATTTGCCAAAGCCATCAATTGCTCATCGGCTAAATTTAAGTTTTCTAAATTATTGATTGCCGAAAACTTAATGATTTTATTGTAAGGTAAAGTTAAAGTAATTTTGCTACCTGTAAATGGAATATAGCCTCTTTTTAGAGATGGATTTAAAGTTTTAAGTTCTGCTAAAGGAATATCTAAAGCCATTGAAAGCTGGTCTAATGAATATCTATTATCAACCTGAATGGTATCGGTATGATAATTTAACTCCAATTCAGCAGGATAAATATTATGTTCTGAAGCATAGTTCATGGCATAAGCAGCAGCTATAAAAGCTGGCACATAACCACGTGTTTCGCGAGGCAAATAAGGCATAATAGCCCAGAAATTTCTTTTGCCACCACTTTTTCTGATTGCTTTATTTACATTACCAACTCCACAGTTATAGCTTGCAATAACCAATAACCAATCTCCATAAACTCTATACGAATTTTTAAAATACTTAACCGAGGCCTCAGTTGATTTTATAAAATCTCTTCTTTCATCTAAATTACTGGTGGTTTTTAAACCATACATATTGCCTGTAGGGGCCATAAATTGCCACATTCCTGCTGCACCAACAGGGCTAGTTGCGGCATGGTTCAAAGCAGACTCAATAACTGCTAAATATTTCATCTCCAAAGGAATTCCTTCTCTATCAAAAATTTCCTCGATGGTTGGAAAATATAGTTTAGATAAAGTTAATACCTTTGCTAGTAACTTACGTTTTCTTACGGTATATAAATCTATGTAAGGTCTAACTTGATCGTTATAATCTAATGGAATTTCTGATTCTAACAGACTCAAGCGAGTTTTTATATCTTCATCAGAATAAACAGGAACTTCATTTTCCTCAAAACCATAAATATTTAAGTCCCCTTGCCAAACGGTAGGAAACAATTTATTTCTAAGTTTTATGGTATTAGAATCAATAGAAGCAAGAAAAACGCTGTTATCGCTCATAATTGATTGAGCGCCAACAGCGTTAATAAATGTTACTCCTATTATTATATATAATATTTTTTTTAGCATTTGGTATTGGGAAAAAATCAAATATAAATATAAACGTTAACTTACTGTGTTTTATTTTCAACAGCAAAAAAAATACGCCCTTTATACTAGAATTAAATCTAATTGTCGCAAATTAAGTTTAATTTACCACTTACAATTTTCACCCTACTTGTATCAGTATCAATTGCTAAATCACCATTCATGGTAGCTACTACACTTCCACCTTTAGTAAACTCAAGTTTGCTAAAGTTAATATTGAAAGGTTGATCATCAATATTTATTAAACTGCTAGTATATACCCTGCCTGCAGCTGTAGTATATTTAACATAACTAGAGCTTTGTTCCATATTTAAAGCATAACTTAAGTTATCAGCCCAACCAGAAACGGGTTGTTTTAAATTAAACTCAATAGATGGCTTTTCAGATGTTGTATTATTGGCAACAATAAGTAATGAAACATTACCTTCTGTTTCATCTCTATAAACTGTTAAATTGGTAAACTGCGTGTTTACTCCATTGAAACTTGCGCTAATATAATAGGTTGCTCCAGTTGTACTGGTAGTGCTAGTTGTACTAGTAGTGCTAGTTGTACTAGTAGTGCTAGTTGTAGCTGTAGTAGTAGTTGCAGGCTTATCGTCCTTTTTCTCTTCACATGCAAAAAATACTAAAGTTGAAATTGCTAATATGGTAAAGGCTATTTTTTTCATTTTTAATTTTTATGAGGCGCAATTATGCTATTTTATACTGTAAAATACAAATAAAAAGCCCACTTGAAGTGGGCTTTTTTTAATATTTAGGAAATTTTTACAATTATCCTTCAATTTGTTGTTGCATTTTTTGTTTGTAGGCAGCACGAATGCTTTGCATACGATTTTTAATACATGGTTTTACAAATGATTGGCGAGCGCGCAATTCTTTTACAACACCTGTTTTTTCGAATTTCTTTTTAAACTTTTTTAAAGCTTTATCTAATGATTCGTTTTCTTTAACGTTAATATATATCATATCCCTTTACACCTCCCTTCATTGGGTGTGCAAATGTAAGATTATCAATTTAAATAACAAGCTATTTTTTTACAATAATAAAAACGTCTTCATCATCACGTTTCATAAGGTACTTTTCACGGGCATATTTTTCTAAATTTTTTGGATTAGAAAATAGATTATCGTGGTCGTATTGCAACTTTTTTATTTCCTCTTTAAAGTATTCATTTTCCTCTAAAACCTTACTGTAAGTGCGGCTTTGCTCCCACTGATAAAGTAATCCATTACGGTCGCTAAATATCAAAATAAACAAAAATACAGCCGTAGCAATGGCATATTTATTTACAATAAAAGAATAATATTTAACTATAAAACGCTTCACTTTTTGTGGTTTTAAACAAATCAAGGTTGGTAAAAATACCAACCTTGAAAGGCTTTTTAATATAATTTACTTCAACTATTTTTTGATAAATTTAAAATCTAATCCTGGGTAGTAAGCGTTTCCGCCTAATTCTTCTTCTATGCGCAATAGCTGATTGTATTTTGCAATTCTATCAGTTCTACTAGCTGAACCTGTTTTAATTTGACCACTGTTTAAAGCTACTGCTAAATCAGCAATAGTTGTATCTTCAGTTTCACCACTTCTATGGCTCATAATATTGGTATATGAGTTACGCGTAGCTAAGTTAACTGCATCAATGGTTTCGGTTAAACTACCAATTTGGTTTACTTTTACCAGAATAGAGTTTGCAACACCTTGTTTAATACCATCGGCTAAACGTTTGGTATTGGTTACAAATAAATCATCACCTACTAATTGAACTTTGCTTCCTAAAACTTTAGTTAATTCAGCCCAACCAGACCAATCGTCTTCAGCTAAACCATCTTCAA
Source organism: Bacteroidota bacterium (assembly GCA_027484685.1). Lineage (GTDB taxonomy): Bacteria > Bacteroidota > Bacteroidia > UKL13-3 > UKL13-3 > JAAFJM01. Next base: position 48,787 of record JAIXSO010000013.1, on the reverse strand, counting down.
TTGAAATGATTGGATATTTTTCGCACCAAGTTTTCCAATAGTTAACCATTTCTGAAGAAGTCATTTGTTTTCCATCCGATTTTTTGAAAGTATACAAACCAGTTTTCTCATCATAAAACTCTGTTGTAGCAGCATCCATAGCTATGTAAATATCTTGCCCAGGTTTAAAGCCAGCTTTTTCAATAGCTGTTAACACAGTTTCTATTGCTTCTTCGTTCGATTTAATATTTGGAGCAAATCCGCCTTCATCGCCTACATTGGTTGAATATCCTTTTGATTTTAAAACCGATTTTAAGTGATGAAACACTTCAGTTCCCATTTGTAATGCGCGGCTAAAGCTATCAGCACCAACAGGCATAATCATAAACTCTTGGAAATCGATTGAATTGTCGGCATGTGAACCACCATTTACAATGTTCATCATTGGTATTGGCAATGTATTAGCATTTACACCACCAACATAACGATATAAAGGCATATCAGCTTCAATAGCAGCAGCTTTTGCACAAGCTAACGATACTGCTAAAATAGCATTTGCACCTAAAACAGCTTTGTTATCTGTACCATCTAAGGCAATCATTGCTGCATCAATATTATTTTGTTCAAAAGCATCAACGCCTAATAAAGTATCTGCAATTTTGCCATTGATATTTTCAACTGCTTTTAAAACACCTTTACCTAAATAAACATTTTTATCACCATCGCGTAATTCTACAGCCTCGTGCGCACCGGTTGAGGCACCACTTGGAACAGCGGCTCTACCTAATGCACCTTCTTCGGTTGTTACATCTACTTCTACCGTTGGATTTCCTCTCGAATCAAGGATTTGTCTCGCTTTAATTTCTACAATTGAACTCATTTTACTATAATTTTTTAGGGGTTATTTTTAAATGCAATCTATTAATTAAACTTAAAAAATAAAAATTGCTTTATTTTTAATTCATTAATTTAACAAAATCATCGAATAAATAGCGGCTATCGTGTGGACCAGGAGCAGCTTCAGGATGGTATTGAACCGAAAATGCTTTTTTACCTTTTAATCTAATACCTTCAATAGTATTATCGTTTAGGTTAATATGTGTAACTTCAATATTTTCGTTACTATTTACATCATCAGCTTTTACTGCAAAACCATGATTTTGAGAAGTTATCTCTGCAAAACCTGTTACTAAATTTTTTACCGGATGGTTTAAACCACGATGACCATTAAACATTTTGAAAGTTTGTAAACCTTGGCTTTCGGCTAATATTTGATGACCTAAACAAATTCCAAACAAAGGAACACCTGAATCAACAATTTGCTTAACTGTTTCTACCGCGTAAGGCATTACACTTGGATCGCCAGGACCATTAGAGATCATAAAACCGTTAGGATTGAATTTCATCATTTCCTCGAAAGATGTTTTGCAATTATAAACAGCTAAATAATTATCTCTATCGGCTAAGCAACGTAAAATATTTTTCTTAATACCTAAATCTAACACAGCTACTCTACGGCTAGCCTCAGGATTTCCGATATAATAAGTTTCTGTAGTTGATACTTTACTCGAAAGTTCTAAACCTTCCATTGAAGGAGCTTTAGCCAATTCAGCTTGTAATTCTTTAATTGATTTTTCCTCAGATGAAATAATGCAATTCATAGCACCTTTTTGGCGAATATGACGCACAATTGCTCTGGTATCTACATCGGCAATACCTACTAAATTATTCAAAGCAAAATACTCTTGAATGGTTTGATTGGCTTGTTTTCTATCGTGAACTATGTTAAAACTTTTGCAAACTAAACCAGCAATTTTGATATCATCGCTTTCAATTTCATCGTTGTGAATTCCGTAGTTTCCAATATGAACATTGGTTTCTACTAAAATTTGTCCAAAATAACTAGGGTCGGTAAATACTTCTTGGTAGCCTGTCATGCCTGTGTTAAAGCATATTTCGCCAACTGTTGTACCAATTTTACCAATAGAAGTGCCTTTAAAAACAGTGCCATCGGCTAAAAGTAACACTGCAGGAAATTTATTAATTAACTTATTCAAGGTGGTTTGGGTTTTGGCAAAAGTAAACTTTTTTAAGTTTTTGCCAATTGATGTTTTTCAATGTTTGTCCACATTGATAAAAATCGTTTTAAACTACCTTTGCTCTATTGATAAATAATATTAGAAAAATAATGCAGAAAGCAACTCCCAATTGAGTAGTGAGGAAAGCTTCAATTAAAAATGCCACTGAAATTACCAAATAATGGGCTATCAAATTCAAGTTTTTAAAATTAGTAAACAATGGATAATAAAAGGCAATTGTAAAAATAAGCAATCCTAATATTCCAATGGAAGCTAAGTAAAATAGAAATTGATTATGTGGGATGATTCGTTTGGTTACGTCAGGATATTTTTGGGTAAATAAATCATTATTTAAATCTTCAATATCGCCTAAACCACAGCCTAAAAGCCATGAAGAATTTTCGGTTATTTCGATGGCATTTTTATAGGAAATAACCCTACTTCCAAGTGACTGATTATTAACGCTTCCACCTGATTTGTAATTTTCTATATCGTTTTGAGTATTGGCTATTTTATTTCGAATAGTTGGCGAATATAAAAATGTACTTATTGCAATAGCTACGCATAAAATGCCTATTGCAATGGCCAATAAATACTGCTTTTTTAAGATTATTTGTTCATAAAAAATAAGTAAAACCAAAATATAAAAAGCCATTAAGCCAGCTCTAACGGAAAAAATATGTATAAAAACTACCAAAAAAAGTGTTATGGCTACTAAAAAAAACTTCAGGTTAATGTTTTTTTCTACCTTAAATGCATTGTATAACAAATAGATAGAAAAAGCACACATTAAACTATAAGTTGGATGATGCGAAATAGCGGTTGGCATAACCCTACTTTCTAAATAAGCTTGGTTTATCTCACTTTGATGGTTATAATAATACACCAATGCTTGAATAGCTGTTGCTAAAACACCAAAAATAAACGTATACGAAATTACTTTTTTCTGTTTAGCAGAAAATTCTTCGGTTTGTGCGTAAGCAAATGGCATTACCAAAAATGGCAACAAAATTTGAATTCTTAAACCAAAATATTTTAAGTTGCTTGAATATAAAACAGAAGGAATTAAAACCAAGAAACTAATTACTAGAAATAAAAGAGGCTTATTTAATTGTAGATTTTTAAACCAATTTTTAGGCTGAGTTGATAACAAACCTGTTAAAGTAAAGCCAATCATAGCAATGCTAGAAAGAGCTCTAAATGTATCAATTACAAACAATGAAACAACAGATAGCCATAAAAAAAATAGCATGATTTGCTGTTTATATGTAATAAATTTTTCCTTCATCAATAATTAGTTATTCATCAATTCTTTGGCGGCTAATAAAACTTGTTCTGTTGGATTATTTCCGCTCAACATCACAGCAATTTCATTAATTTGTTCCAATTTATCAAGTAATCTAATATTTGAGTACGTTTTATCAGTTCCACTTTGCTTATAAACGTTAAAATGTGCATCGGCTTTTGCAGCAATTTGCGGTAAATGCGTAATGGCTAAAACTTGGTGTTTTAAAGCGTGTTTTTTTAACACTTCCGAAACTTTTAAAGCAGCTTCACCACTTATTCCTGTATCAATTTCATCAAAAACAATGCTTGGTAAATTTACCTTTTCGCTAATTAACGATTTAATACAAAGCATCAATCGGCTTAACTCTCCCCCACTTGCTACTTTATTAATTGGTTGATAACTAGAACCTTTATTGGCGGCAAATAAAAATTCAATTTTATCTATTCCAACAGCATTCAACTCATTATCAGTTAGTGTTTCGTTACTTATCTTTAAACTAGCATCTGGCATAGCTACTTGTAATAAAAGTTCTTTTACTTTTTGCTCAATTAATGGAATAATTTCGGTGCGTTTTTTACTTAAATGCTGCGCTTTACTAATTAAACCTGCTTTTAGCTCAACTAATCTTACATTTAAATTTTCTATTTCAGTTTGTAAGGAAACTGTTGCCAATAGATCATTTTCTAGTTTTTGTTGTAATTGTAACAACTCCACATTGGTTGCAACACGATGCTTTTTTTGTAAATTATACAATAACTGTAAACGTTCTTCAACACTTGCTAATTCATCAGGATTGGCTTGTGTTTTATCAGCTATTTCATCTAACTCGGCAGCTATATCTTTAAGCTCTACAATGCATTGCTCCATTCTATTGCTTAACTCACCAATAGCTTTGTTATGCTTAATTACTGGAGCTAAACTTCCTTTTATGCTTCGCAATTGATCAATTAAACTTGGCTCTGCCATATCTAACGATGCATAAGCATTATATGTTGCTGCTTTTATTTCTTCAGCATTGCTTAAAATATTTAGGTTTTCCTCTAGTTCTGTTTGTTCATTTTCTTGCAAATTAGCCTCCACCAATTCATTCAAAATAAACTTAAAATAATCTTCGTCTTGCTTCGATTTTGCTTCCTTTTCAATTAATTCGCTTAATTGCTTTTCAGCTTTTTTGTAAGTATTAAATGTTTGTTTGTAATCCGCTAAAAGTTCATCATTTTCGGCAATAGCATCTACAATTGAAAGTTGAAAAACCAAATCGTTCAATGCCAAAGTTTCGTGTTGACTAACAATATCAACCAAAAGGGCTCCTAAATCTTTTAATTGATTTAAATTTACAGGAGTATCGTTTACAAAAGCTCTTGATTTTCCATTAGAAGTAATTTCGCGTCTTACAATGCAATTGTCATCGTAATCAAGTTCTGTTTCGTTAAAAAAAGTTTGTAGTTTATATGGTTTAATATAAAAATGAGATTCTATAACACACTTTTCCTCACCATTCATAATAGCTTTAGCATCAGCTCTTTCGCCAAGAACCAAACCCAATGCACCCATTAAAATAGATTTTCCAGCACCAGTTTCACCAGTTATAATATTTAAGCCTTTATGAAATTCAATTTCAACTTGCTTAATAATAGCGTAATTTTTTATACTTAACTTTTGTAACATACTTTGAGGCTATAAAAGTAAGCTTAATGAATTACTTTTTAAAATAAATTTAGCCCAGTATTGTTAACTAGCTATTTAGTAGCAAATTCAAGAAATAATAAATTGAAAATAGAGGAAATCGAAATTACTTGTAATCAATTAATTACCAACCACTTTAAATATTTCCGCAGTTAGCCTTAAAAGTTCGGTTTCGGCTACTTTGGCATCGTATTGTGCAGCCGATAAACGGGTTTGACTCAATACCAAGTTTTGTTGCGCATCGCGCAATTCTAAGGCAGTAATTACTCCTACTTTATATTGCTCATTGGCTAAATCAAAATTACTTTGTGCTACCGTTACATTTTCAGTTTCAAATTGAAGTAATTGCAATGCCATGGCATACGAATTATAGTTTTGTTGAATAGCTAAATCCAATTTTGTTAAGCTATCTTTTAACACAAAATCGGTTGATTTTAAACTTAACCGTGCATTTTGCAAACGTTTATCTACGCTAAAACCATTAAATACATTTAAGTTTAAAGCAGCACCATAATGGTAACCAATATTTTGACTCGACTGTAAAAAACCTGCTTCCGAAGTTTGTCTGTTGTAATTATATCCGGTTCTTAACTGAACTGTTGGCATGCGTTCAGCCTTAATTTCATTAATAGTAAATGCCGAAACTTGATAATTTTTTTTGGTAATCATTAAGTTTGTATTTTGAGTTTGTGCTTTGCTTTGCAAATCGGCTAATTTTAAATCTTTATTGATTTCAATTTTGCCATCTACCTCAAAATCGGTGGTTAAATCACGGGCTAATAATTGGTTTAAATTTGCTTTGGCATTTTGTACCAAATTTTGTTGTTTCATCATGGCCGATTTATCGGTATTTAAATCAACCTGCGCTTTTAAAACTTCAGTTTTTGATACTTTTCCAACTGCCAATTTATCGTTGGCCAGCTTTAGCCTTTCTGTTGAAATAGTTACACTTTGTTGCAAGGCATTTAACTGCTTTTTATTCTGAACAATATCGAAATAAGCACGAATAATACGACTAAAATTTTGCTCAATTTGAGCGCGCATCCTCAATTCACCAATAGCCTGTAATTGATTCAACTTGTTTTTAGTAGCAAACATTTTTAAACCATCAAAAATAGTCCAACCTAATTCAACACCAGCATTTAACTGATTAGATTTGGCGCCATCTTTATTATTTTCAGTTCCATTTAAAAACTTTTGTTGTGTATTATTTACCACATTATCTTGGCTTGCAGTAGCAGCAACAGTTGGTAACATTCCCGCAGCACCAGCATAATTACTATTTTGAGCTATTTCCGCTTCGTTTTTTGCCAATTGAATGGAGTAATTATTGGCTAAAGCTAATTTTAAAGCTTCGTTTAAAGTAAGTATTTGTTGGGCTTTAGCTCCAATAAATACAAGACTAAAAATAAAAACTGCAACTATTTTATTTGAAAACAATTTATTTAATAACATGAATTTCATTTTTAATTAAGCCGAAATTTCTTCGGTTGATTCTACTTCGGTTTTTGATTTTTTGTTACGAGAAATATAACTGTACATAACTGGAATTACGTATAAAGTTAAAAATCCTGAGAACAACAAACCACCTATAATTACTATACCCATTGCAGTTCTACTTTTTGCGCCAGCACCCAAAGCTAAAGCAATTGGCAAAGCTCCTAAAATGGTAGCCAAACTGGTCATCATAATGGGGCGCAAACGCTGCACTGCTGCAAGTTTAACTGCTTCAATGGTTTGCAAACCACTTTCTTTTTGATGGTTAGCAAATTCTACAATTAAAATTCCATTTTTAGTAACCAAACCTATTAAAACAATGATTCCAATTTGACTAAAAATATTGATAGTTTGGTTAAAATACCACAATGAAATTAACGCTCCTGCCAAAGCCATTGGCACCGTAATCATAATAATTAGCGGATCTATAAAACTTTCGAATTGAGCTGCTAATACCAAATAAACCAATACCAAAGCCAATAAAAATGCGAAGGTGGTATTTGACGAACTTTCAGAAAAATCACGAGAAGGACCAGCCAAATCGGTAGTAAACGATTCGTCTAACACCTTTTTCGAAATTTTTTCCATTTCCTTTATCCCATCACCAATGGTTTTACCAGGTGCTAAACCAGCCGAAACAGTAGCTGCTTTGTAACGATTGTAATGATACAATTGAGGCGGGCTGCTTTGCTCTGTAATTTGCACCACGTTATCCAGTTGAATCATTTTACCCGCATCATTTTTAACATAAAGCGATTTTAAATCCAAAGGTTCGTCACGGTTTTCTCTGTCCATTTGGCCAATAACTTGGTACTGTTTTCCTTGTTGTGTATAATATCCATAACGCAATCCGCTATATGCCAATTGCAATGTTTGCGCTACACTTTGAACCGAAACACCCAAACTTTTGGCCTTGTCTCTATCAATGGTTATTACCAATTCGGGTTTATTGAACTTTAAATTTACATCAAACCCTTGGAAAGTTTTATTGGCCGATACTGCTTCAATAAACTTTGGTAAGTATTGTTGAATTTTACTAAAATCTTGATTTTGTAAAATAAATTGAACGGGTAAACCAGCACGCGAACCGCCTGAACCATTGATGGTTTGATCTTGAATTACAAATGATTTAGCATCAGGAAAATTCTTTAAATTTCGGGTGAGCATATCAGCTATTTGCTGTTGCGAACGTTTACGTTCATCAGGGTCGTTTAATATAATTCGGTTAAAACCTGTATTTACCGCTCCACTTCCAGTAAAACCTGGCGCTGTTACCGAGATAATAATTTTCTTTTCAGGAACTGAATCTAAAATTAATTGGGTAATTTTATCTTGGTAATTATCCATAAACTCGTAAGATGCACCTTCTGGCGCTGTGGAACTGATGCGCATTACACTTCTATCATCAAGTGGAGCTAACTCACTTTGAATGGTATTTCCAATTAAAAATATTAAACCAAATGAAACCAAAATAACTACCAATGCCAACCATTTACGTTCAAAAAACACATCCAATGATTTTTTATAAGCGTTGTTCAATCCTTCAAAAAATGGTTCGGTTTTGATATAAAAATTACTGCGTTTTTTATGGTCTTTTCTAGTTAAAAATACATTTAACATAGGCGTTAACGATAGCGAAACAAATGCAGAAATTAACACTGCACCTGCTACCACCACTCCAAACTCGCGGAATAACCTACCCACAAAACCTTGTAAGAAAATGATTGGTAAAAAAACCACTGCCAACGTAATGGAAGTTGAAACTACAGCAAAAAATATTTCGTTTGAACCTTTTATGGCTGCCTCGCGAGGTGAAAGACCTTCTTCTATTTTCTTGAAAATATTTTCGGTTACCACAATTCCATCATCTACCACCAAACCTGTAGCTAATACAATTGCTAATAAGGTTAAAATATTGATAGAAAAACCTGCCAAGTACATAATAAAAAATGCACCAATCAGCGAAACAGGAATATCAATTAATGGTCTAAAAGCAATTAACCAATCTCTAAAAAACAAGAAAATAATTAATACAACCAATATGAATGCTATTAACAAAGTTTCCTTTACCTCGGTAATAGATGTTTTTATAAACTTGGTATTATCAATAGATACATTCAGTTTAAAATCTTTGGGAACTTCTTTCTTAATTTGCTCGAAACGTTTGTAAAACTCATCGGCTATTTCAATATAATTAGCACCCGGTTGTGGTACAATGCCTAAACCAATCATTGGAATACCTGATTCTTTTAAAATAGTCTCTTCGTTTTCTGCTCCTATAATAGCATAACCAACATCTTTTAACTTGATGGTTTTGGTATCATCGGCTTTAATAATTAAGTTATTAAATTGTTCTTCAGTTGTGAATTTACCAACCGTTTTTACAGTTAACTCTGTGGTATTTCCTTCTATTTTACCTCCAGGAAGTTCTACATTTTCTCTATCTAAAGCTTGTTTTACATCTAATGCAGTTACTCCTAAAGCCGAAAGTTTAGCAGGATTTAACCATAAACGCATGGCATAACGTTTTTGCCCCCAAATTTGAATGGTACTAACTCCTGGAATGGTTTGTAGTTTTTCTAACAACACATTTTCGGCATAATCACTTACCTGTAATTGGTTTTTATTATCGCTCTGAATGGTCATACCCAAAATAGCATCTGAGTTTGCATCGGCTTTACTAACAACAGGAGGTGCATCAATATCTTGCGGTAATTGCCTAACGGCTTGCGAAACTTTATCGCGTACATCGTTTGCAGCTTCTTCTAAATTGGCATCTAAATTAAACTCTACAGTAATATTACTGGTTCCTAAATTACTAGCTGACGAAATAGAGCGAATTCCCGCAATTCCATTAATTGATTTTTCTAATGGCTCTGTAATTTGCGATTCAATAATTTCGGCATTGGCACCAGTATAACTTGTTCTTACCGTTATAATTGGTGGATCGATGGAAGGAAATTCCCTTACACCTAAATATTTATATCCAATAGCACCAAATAATACAATGGCTATCGACATAACCGTTGCTAATACTGGCCTACTTATACTTACACTTGATAAACTCATTTTAGTTATTTATTGATTTGGAGATTTAGTGATTTGTAGATTGTTAAATTGTTGGATTGTTAAATTGCTGGATTGCTAAATGGTTAGATTGCTAAATGGTTGTCCCGATAAATCGGGAGTTGTTTAGTTAAATTTCCCAATTTTCAACTCTCATTTCTCAAAGCTCAGTGCTCATTTCTCAACTCACAATTCATAATTTAAAATTTTACCTTAACTCCTTGTTTCATTTGTATAATTCCACTTACAATTACTGAATCGCCCGTCTTTAAACCACTTACAATTTCTACGTTTAATTCGTTTCTTCCAGCTACTTCTACTTTTTGTTCAACAGCTGAATCGCCTTTTACCACAAATACTTTTTGCCCTTTTAAAATAGGCACCACTGATTGTGTTGGAATTAAAAACACACCTTCTTTATCGTTCAATGGCACATTTACTTTGGCAAATAATCCAGGTAAAAGCACACCATTGCTATTTTCGCAAATGGCTCTTAAAACCACGTTTCTATTTACCACATCAACCTTTGGTTCAATGGCATAAATTTTAGCTTTAAACGTTTTTTGAATTCCTTCTACCGTAAAATTTACTTCAGTACCGTTGCTAATTTGAGCTACGTATCTTTCAGGAACAGAAAATTCAATTTTTATCCTATCAATTTTTTGGATAGAAGCAATTTTTGAAGCCGAATTAACAAACGAACCTTCGCTTATATATTTTAAACCTATTTTGCCACTAAATGGTGCTACAATTTCGGTATGCTTGATACTTTCTTTAAGTATTTCTATATCAGCATTGATTGAATTTAAATCGGTAAGCGATAAATCATAAGCTTCTTGACTAATGCCACCTTTATCTAACAATTGTTTATTACGTTTTTCGGTTTCTTGCTTAAGCTTTTTGTTTATCAATGCTTTGTTTAGTTGAGCTTGTAAATCGCCATCATAAATTTTGATAAGCTGTTTGCCTTTGGTCACCACTGAACCTTCTGTAAAACCAATTTTAGTAATTCTACCTTGCGTTTCAGCATGTAACTCTACTTCTTCATCGGCCATAATATTACCAATGGCTTGCACTGAACTTGATACACTTTGTTTCTGAGCAACTACCACACTCACTTTTACTGGCGCAGCAGCTGGCTTACCACCTTTTGCTCCTGAAGCTCCTGCCTCGGTTTTAGGAAAAATTTTAGGATAGGCCAATAAGGCAACTATGGCTATAATTACGGAATAAGTTATAATTTGTTTTTTAGTCATGTTTTTTATTAAATTATTGCGAACTTCTATTTGCTCACATTATTTGATTTTACATATTTTAATTCGTAGTACTCGGCTGGTAAACCCGAAATATTTTCGAGCATTCGGTTAAGCATTTCAAAAAATAAAGTTTGCTCTTGCTCTGTAAAGTTTTTAAAAGCCGAATTGTTTACTAAATTAAATGCTTGGTTTATTTGAGGTAAATAAGTCTTGCCTTTTTCTGTACAAACTATCATGTGCTCTCTTCTGTCAAGTGTGTTCTTTTCGCGAATTACCAATCCTTTTTCGGTTAAATAATCAATAATGCGAACAATGCTTGCTTTATCAATATCAAAATATTTGGCTAAACATTGTTGAGTAATTTTTTCATGATTACCAATAACCATTAACACATAAAAGTATTTATCAAATTCAAAATCAGTGAAATGAGCAGCAGCTGCACCGTAATAATTTTTGGCCAAAAGAGTAAATTTATAGGCCAATGGAGTGCCTAAATCCGATTTGCAGTTTTTTTTATCGTCCATTTGTGGCAGCGAATATAGTTGAATTAATCAATAGTTGACAAAATCAACTATTGTTAACCTAATTTTTACATAACCTAAAATTTATTTATGTAAAACAAATACTAATTGCGTAAATAAAGTATTGTTAAACTTAATTAACTATTAAAAGATAAATTTTAGTAACAAAAAAGTAGTTACAAAGTAAAAAACCTTATAACTGCTTTCTGATTTTATAATTTAATATTTAAAAATGGATGGTGAAAGTAGTTCCTTTGTTTACCTCGCTATCTACTTTAATATTGCCACCTAATGCTACTATTTGAGAATAAACCAAATATAATCCAATTCCTTTACTATCGGTATGGGTATGAAACCTTTGATATAACCCAAAAATTTTATCTTTAACTTTTTCCAAATCAAAGCCAAGTCCGTTATCTGTGTAAGTTAACCTAATTTTATTGTTTTCTAATTCAGTATTTACAGTTATGTTCAAGTTTCTTTCTTGGCTTGCATATTTAATTGAATTGGTTAATAAATTTAAGAAAATGCTTTCTAAATAACTTTTATTGTAATTAAGTTGGTTAGCTTCCGAAAAATTAAATTGAATTTGAGCATTACTATTTGCAACCAACGAATTGATAGAATTTTTTACACCAATAAATACATCTTCAATATTGATATTTTCTAACTCCTGATTGGTATTTTCTTTAATGATTAGAATTTTTATCAAATCATTTAAGGTTTCGTGTAAGTTATTGGTTGATTGCCTTAAGGCATCAATTAATTCTGTGGTTTCTTGGTCATTAATTCTTTCATGATCAAACAAGTCTAAAATAGCCAATATATTAGTTAATGGCGAACGCATATTATGCGATGTGATGTATGAAAACTGTTTGAGTTCTTTATTATTTTTAGTTAACTCATTGAGCAATTGTTCGCGTTCTTCTTCAGCTTTTTTGCGGGCTGTAATATCGCGTTCAATTGAAATCCAATGGGTAAACCATCCTTTTTCATTAGCTACGGGTACTATTGAAAAATTAAGCCAATATTCTTCCCCATTTTTCTTATAATTGATTATTTCTGTTTCTGCTGGTTGCCAGTTTTCAATGGCTTTTCTAATTTTATCAAGTTCTTCTCTGCTGGTGTTAGGCCCTTGCATTAATCTTGGGCTTGATCCTATTAATTCGGTTTGTGTATATCCAGAAATTTTAGTCATGGCTTTATTGGCATAAACAATTTCAGGACCAGGTAAATCAAAAGGTTCAGCTTTGGTAATAATAACTCCATCGTTGGCATTTTCTATTACCGATTGAAACAACTTTAACCTTTCTTCTTTTAATTTCTGCTCGGTCAAATCTTGCATAGCGCCAATCATTCTAAGTACTTTGCCATTTTCATTTCTAATACAAATGGCTTTATCTACCACAAATACATAAATACCATCTGCTCTTAAATATTGGTATTCAAATTTCCAATTATTTTCATTTGATTCAATAAATTTAGTTAATTCTAGCTCTACTTTTTCAAGGTCGTTTTTATGAATACGTTGTATCCAATTTTGTTTGCCAGGTATAAATGAATTTACATTTTGGTAACCAAATAAGGTTTTAAAACCTTCTCCCCAATAAATTAAATCATTTTCTAAATCCCAATCCCAAATAGCATCAAAGGTAGCTTTAGTTACATATTCAAATCTTTCGTTAGTTTCAATTATTTCTTTTTCAAATTTTTGATTTTCGGTAATATCTCTTGCTATGCAATACATTTTTTGTGCATTTTCGTCCCATTTAGCAGCCCAAGAAAATGGAATTAAACTGCCATTTTTATGCTTGTACCTATTTTCAAAATTGGTTATTGCTTTACCCTTAAATACCAAATTGGCTACTTCTTTTGTTGATTCAATATCTTCTTCAAAAACAAAATCAATAAATGGTTTTCCTTGAATTTCATCAGGTTTATAACCCAAAATGGTTTCAGCCGAAGCACTCATTAATTCAAATTGTCCATTTTCATTAACTGTACAAATAATATCAAGCGAAGTACTTAAAATATTTTCCAGTTCATTGCTTTGCAATTCAAACATTAAATCACGCTGTTTGCGGTAAGTAATATCTTGAAAAACACCAAATAACTTAACACATTTTCCATTTATAAAACTAGCTTCTCCTTTGGCACGAACCCAAATTTCATTTCCTTTTGCAGTTATCAATTGCAATTCAAAATCCCAAGGAGTTCCATTAAGTATGGCTTTTTCAACTGCATTTTTAATAGTATCTCTGCTTAAACCTTCTTTATAAAAATTAATGGCATTAGTTAAATCAGGTTCATATTCAAGTGGTACTTCGTGTATTAACTTAGTAACATCGCTCCAAGTAGCCTTATTGGTAATTAAATCAACTTCCCAACCACCAATATTACCCATTTTACTTATTTCGTTTAGTAAATTGGTGTTTTTTACACGCTCTGTTATATCCGATAAATAAATAAATATTCTGTCTTCAAGGCTTATCAAATCTTTATAAACCACCGATGAATAATCGGCAATAAAATAATTACCACATGCTTTAACAGAGTGAATTTCTGCTTTGGCTTTACCATATAATTGTTGATTATTAATTATACTTTTAAATGTTGGTGATTCAATATCAAAAAAATTAGCAATATTTAGAGTTAACAAGGTTTCGTTATTACAGGTTAATAAATCGCAAGCCGATTTATTAGCCTCTAAAATATCGCCATTCATATTGGTTATAATAAATGAATTGAGCGAGTTTTCAACAAAAGCTTTATACTTTTGCTTATTGTTTAATATTTGAAGCTCGTGTTGCTTTTCTTTGGTAATGTCTTGAACTGTAGCATAAGCTTTAACTACCGTATTGTTATTTTTAGTTGCTTTGGCAGTTATTCTTACCCATTTATAATTTTGTTTGTAGGTTAATAACTCTAATTCTAAATCAAATGAATTACCGTTTTTTTGAATTTCATCAAAGTATTTTTTAATTAATAAATTGGCTTCATCTCTAAAGTAATTAATCAATCCATTAAAAGTTAATATTTCTGTTGGCTCTAAATCAAATAAAATTGAAATTTCTTCGGTATAACTAAACTCGTTGTTTATAAAATCAAGTTCAATTCCACCTATTTTTCCCGACTCTTGGGTTTCGAATAATAAGTTTTTGTATTTTTTATTTTCGGTAATATCGCGTACAGAAGTTACTTTGTATTTTTTCCCATCAGGTTGAATTAATAATTCAGCACTGGCATAAATATCTATAATAACACCATTTTTTCGTTGTACTTGCCATTCAGAAGCCAATTCTTCTTTGCCGTTAATAAATTCATCATGTAAGTTTTGAAGTGCTTGTTTATATTCCGCAGGAACAACTAAGGTAAAATTATTTCCTATTAATTCTTCTTTGGTGTAACCATAAATTCTACAATATTCATTGTTTACATCAATAAAAATACCATTTTCATCGGTAATACAAACACCAACTGCGGTGGCATTAAATACGGCATCCAATAATTTTTCGGCTTTAGTTAGCTGTTCTAAAGTTTTTATTGCCTTGGTAATTTCTATTAAGCCAAATGAAAAACTTTTTACATCTCCAAGTTCATTAATAATGGGAGTAAAATGAATACTGAAACATAGCTTATTTTGAGTTAAATCGTTAATATAAAAATCCTTGGTAATGCTTTTACCTGATATAGCAGTTTTAAAATCAACTATCAATTCTTCTAAAGCATTTGCTTCAAAATAATCAAAAAGAGAGGCTCCTTCTTGTAGAGGTTTAAATGAAAATAAGTTAAAAATGCTTTTGGCTTTTTCGTTAAAAGTTATAGCCAAATACGATTCATCAACCAAAATAAAACCCTGCAAATTATTATCTAACAAGGCATTTAATTTAGCTTGTTTTTCAATTAATAATTTTTCCTTTTTAAATAATTCATCGTTTACCAATTTTAGTTCTGTATAAGCAATTTGAACCTCTTCGTTGGTACTTTGTAATTCTTCATTACTGGTTTCTAATTCCTCGTTCGATGATTGTAACTCTTCGTTCGTACTGTGCATCTCTTCATTAAGAGATTGTAACTCTTCGTTACTCGTTTCTAATTCTTCGATAAAAGTTTGTAAATGTTCTTTGGTTTGAAGCAATTCTTTTTCTAACTCCTGAACTCTGTTGTCTATTAGCTCTTTATCGGTTATTAAATTTTCTTTTAAAATAAACTCATCTATTTCAAGTTTTTCAAAAATAACCATCAATAAATTATCACTGAAACTAATTGATTTAAGAGGTTTAACACAAAGCCTTACAAAATGTATTTGCCCAAATAAATTAAATTTTTTTATTGGACTTTTTATGTTTTTAAAGTCTTTTATGGCCTTGGTAATTATGGCTCTGAGCTCTATTTGCAGCTCAGCATTTACCATTTTTATTAAGTTTACATTTATATTGCCGGAGGTAAAACTTAAAAACAACCTTACATCGCCATATACGCTTTGTATATCAAAATTTTCGTTAATTATTACATAAGGATTTTCAAAATCTGAATAAATAGTTTCTTTTATAATATCTTCTAAACTGCTATTTGATTTTGCTTTACTAGTCTTTGCATTATCATCCAACCTAGTGGCATGCTGTAATTTGGCTTTAAAGTTTGAAAATTGAATGGTTTTAAATGCATTGCCTTTTTTGTGTTGGAATATTTTATTTTTTGCATCAATGGTATTAAACAAATCAGAAAACTGACCAACTGTTTCCGATTTACCTAAAAATAAATAACCATTTTCATTTAATGAGTAGTGAAATAATGGTATAATCTGTTTTTGTAAATTGGCTCCAAAATATATCAGAAGGTTTCTACAGCATATCAAATCTAATTTTAAAAAAGGAGGATTATTGGTTACATCGTGCTTTGAAAATAATACCATGGAACGAATTGATTTTACTAACTCGTAATTACTGCCATTTTTTAAAAAATATTCGTTTAATATATCGCTAGGTATGTTTTGAATAACCTCTGGAGTATATAAACCTTTTCGGGCTATTGTTATTGCCCTATCGTCAATATCAGTAGCAAATATTTGAATATTGTATTGGTTAATTTTATCTTTTAATAACCTAGCCAAAATAATGGCTATTGAATAAGCCTCCTCGCCTGTTGACGAAGCAGGAGCCCAAATTCTAATGTGTTTTTTGGCTGAATTAGTTATTATTTTTTTTATGTATAATTCTAATGCTATAAATGCTTCGCTATCTCTGAAAAAACTGGTTACTCCAATCAATATTTTATTAAACATTTCATCCAATTCAGATGGATTGTTTTCAATAAACACTAAATACTCTTTTATTGATTTTAACTTTAGTTCATTAATGCGTTTTTCTAATCTACGCTTTACAGTAGCTTCTTTGTAGTTAGAAAAATCGGTGCCTGTTCTGCTGCTTAAAAGTTTAAAAATTTGATCTAAGCTATTGTATTCTTCGTTGTCAGAATACTTAATAACTTTAAACTGAACAGGGTTTAATACAAATTCTTTTATTTCCTCACCCATTTTTTCAGGCAATAATACAGAGTCGATATCGCCAGTATCTATTGCAGCTATGGGCATTCCGTTGTATTTAGCAGTATGAGGTTCTTGGGCAAGGGTAAAGCCTCCATTTTTTTTAATTGCCCTAACTCCAATGGCGCCATCTGTACCTGTACCTGATAAAATTACTCCAATAACTCTTTCGTGTAAAGCATTGGCCAACGATTGAAACAATAAATCAACTGAAGGCTTTGGCCCTAGTTGATTTTGAGGTTTGGTTAAAATTATTTTTTCATTGCTTACAGTTATATCCGCATCAGGCGGAGCTATATATACTTGACTAGGCTCTATTATGGCAAGGTGCTTGGCTTCTTGTACATTTAATTTAGAGTTTTTTCCCAGTAGCTGTACCAACATACTTTTATGTGTTGGACTTAAATGCTGCGCAATAATGATACTTATATTTTTTAGTTCTATAGGAAAATTGGTTAAAAAATCTTGTAATGCTTCTAATCCTCCGGCCGATGCCCCAATTGCAACAATATAATGAGGATAGTTTTCTTTGTTTATCATATATTTTTAGCTGCTTAAACTATTTATTAAGCCACTTAGATTGCAATTAACATTATTTCTGATTGTTTTTTAACTAATTTGTAAAATTTAATTTTACTTAAATATTTTATTCAATCATCAACTAGATTTATTTTTAGAATAGCATTCGATTTTTGTCAAAACATATAAACCAAATCAATAACTTTAAAAAGTAATTATTAATTTAACAAAAAAAAGAGGCTGCTCAAAATATGAACAGCCTCTTAGGGTTTATAAGTTTATGTTTAAACTATTTTATATTAATTGCAGTAGCCAAAACTTTTATTTCTGTTTTGCCATTGTTTGTTTCTTTAACAGCTTTACCGGTTACAATAGCTATTTTACCTTCAATATTTTTAGGTAAAACAAAAGCTTTTTTATCTATTTCAATAAATAAAGCTTCACCACCTTTGTTTTCTAAAGTTAACCAACAGCCTTCGCCTTTGCATACTTTTTCAATAGTACCGGTTACATTTACATTGGTTTCAGTTTGAGTTTGTAATGTATTAACTAAATCGCTAACGGTTTTTAACGAATCGGTTTTTACCTCGGCACCAAAATTACCCGAAGTTGGTAATTTAGACCTTGAATCGTTGCCACAAGCTACTAAGCCTAATAACGTTAACAAAACTAAAATACTGTTTTTCATGCTTTGCAATTTTATGGAAATTAGTTATTTACAATATCCATTTCATCCACAATGTGTTTCGCACCTGCGTATTTTTCAATTACCCAAAGTACATAACGAATATCAACATTGATGGTTCTTTGTAATTTTTTATCAAAAATAACATCACCAGCCATAGCCTCAATGTTACCATCAAAAGCCAAACCAATTAACTGACCTTTACCGTTTAATACAGGCGAACCAGAGTTACCACCAGTAATATCATTATCAGTTAAAAAACAAACAGGCATATAACCTTTTGCATCAGCATATTTACCAAAATCTTTTTGTTTGTAAAGTTCTAACAATCTAGCAGGTAAATCAAACTCAGCATCTCCAGCTTTGTATTTTTTCACCATACTTTCCATAGTGGTGTAGTAATTTACTTTAGCATCATTTCTTTTATCTGCTGGTAAAGCGCGTACTTTTCCATAAGTTAAACGTAAAGTTGAATTAGCATCAGGATATTGAATGGTAGCTAATTTTGATTCTCTTAAACCTTCAACCAATAAACGGTATGAAGCTAAGAAGTCGTTTTGAGCTTTAGTTACTTCATCTGATTTAAAACCTAAATGAGTCATTAAATCATTTGATAATGCATAGATTGGGTCGTTGGTTACTTGACCTTTTGAAGGTGCATCTAAAAATGCCATCAATTTTTCTTCTGAAGTAAAAATACTCATGGTAAACATTGCGTTTACATAAGCGTCAAAATTTTTACCCATAGCAATTACTGACGGAGCTAATGGATAACCAACTGATTTAGCACTATATAATGCTAACTGTGCTTTTAAAATATCTTTTTCAGCAGGTAAGTGCATTTCTTCAAAAAACGATTTTACCTCAGCAGTTAACTCAGGTTTCATTTTTTCTTTGCCAGCTGCATCTGCTGCTGCATAATTTGCTAATTGTTTACCAAAACCTCTTGAAATAAAACCAAATGATGATGTTCTTAACAATTGTTGTAAATAATTATCGTGACGCGCTTTTTCGTTAGTAAGCTTGTAGTAAGTATTAATTTTTTCAACTACAGTTCCGTATTTAGCTTTATTAGCTGGTTTATTAGCCCAAGCATTAAATTTAGTTTCTTGCTCAGCTTTGGATTTTGCAGTTCCAAATTTGGTTAAAGCATCAATCATACCTTGACGATTTTTCCAGTAGTTAGCTACACCAGCATATTTTGAAGCATAAATTAAATTTAATTTATCGCTTTGAACCATGTATTTTTTCATGTTGTCCATACCCGTTTTTGAACCTTCAACCCAAGCTGGATAAGCAAATTTTACATTTTGCTCAATTCCACCCGCAGGCATCCAACGGTTAGTTCTTCCGGGATAACCCAAAATCATGGCAAAATCGTTTTCTTTAACACCAGCCGTATTTACTGTTAAATATTTTTTAGGTTTTAAAGGAACATTGTTTACTGAATATTCAGCCGGATTTCCGTTTGCGTCAGCATAAATTCTAAACATAGAAAAATCGCCAGTTTGACGAGGCCATTCCCAATTATCAGTGTCGCCACCAAATTTACCAATGCTTTCAGGTGGAGTTCCTACAAAACGTACGTCTTTATAATCTTGGTAAACAAAATAATAAAATTCATTACCTTGAAAAAACGAACGTACTGATACTGTGTATTTTCCTCCTTCGTTGTTTTCTTTTTCAATCAAAGCTATTTCGTCAGCAATGGCTTTATCTCTATCAGCCTCAGTCATTTGGGGATTTACTTTTGATAAAATACGTTGGCTAACATCGTCCATTCTTACAAAGAATCTAACAAATAAGCTTTTAGGCTTCAATTCTTTATCTTTTGAAGCAGCCCAATAACCGTTTTTTAAGTAATTAGCTTCTGGAGTTGATAACTCAGCTATTGCATCGTATCCGCAGTGGTGATTGGTTAAAACCAATGCATCTTTCGAAATTAACTCGGCAGTACAACCGCCATTAAATTGCACAATGGCATCTTTTAACGAACTATTGTTAATGGCATAAATTTCTTCTGCTGTTAACTGTAAGCCCATTTTTTGCATATCGCGGTGGTTTAAACGCTTGATAGACATTAAAAACCACATGCCCTCATCGGCCTTTGATACCTCTACACCTAGTATCAATAAAAGTAGTAAACTTGTAACTATTCTTTTCATTTTCTAAAAATTTGAGGCGGCAATTTAGAAATTATTTGCTGATTTTTGACTTTTGATTTATGATTAATGATTGAGAAAAAGTTTGAATGGCTGAGTAAATAAATAGGTGGTTAATTAGTGTTTTTCTTTACATCAATCTCACATTTTTTATTTCAAATTTCACAAATCCCATCTCTCAATTCTCACCTCACAACTCTCATTTCCCAATTCCCAAAAACATCAATCATCATGATTATCTCCCCCTAAGCTGTAATAATTATTCTCCTCATCTTCGTTGCCAATATCTTCTTGTTCGTCATCTAATTCACTGCCTGGAACGTCTAAATCATCACCGGCCATGTCTTCGTCAAAATCCTTTTCATTCCATTCTCCCGCCTCTTCTACCATACGTTTGCTTTTGGTAATGTCTTCTGGGTCAATATTGGTTTCCTCCACCAAATTATTGTAAATATCGTCACTTGGCGGATATAATAATACATCAACCAACTTATTATCCTTTTCATCAAAAGCAGTTAATTGAAAGTCTTTAGTATCTTTAATAGGCTTATTTTCAGTATGTTTTTTGTGATCTCGTCTCATGGCTATTTTTTGTCCTTTTTAGTTTTTTTATCTTTTTTATTGAAAAATCCACGTAATAAAAAACTACCCTTAGCAGCATCCATATTCTGTTTAAAGCCTTTAGTGCCTTGTTTTACGTTTATTATGGTTTTATCTAAATTATCAGCAAAAACTGTATCCATAAATAGTTTACCAATGGTTCCTTTACCTGAACGAATATTGCCCATAATGGCAGCCAAATCATCTGTTATTAAAGCTGCGTTATCAGTAGTATTTTTTAGTTTTAGCAGCATATCATCTAAACTAATAGGAATGGTAGTACCAATCATATCATTGTTTTCAACCATAGCAAATGCAGTTGTTCCGGGCGAAACATTCATTATTTTATTGCCCATTAATCCATCAGAACCAATAATTGCTTTGGCATCTTTTTTAATAAATTTTTGTGTTTTAACATCCAAAATCATATCAACCTTTACAGTAGAATCTGTTATGATTTCGATGGCTTCAATAGTACCCACATTGATACCAGCAAAACGCACGTTATTGCCAACTTGCAGTCCATTTACATCTTTAAACATGGCACTTATTCTAAAAGTGGTACTAAACAGTTTTTTAGTTTCGCCTATATAATAAATACCTGCTAAAAATAAGGCTACCCCTATGGCTACAAATATTCCTAACTTTACTTTATTAATGGATTGTTTTTGCATAATGATATGATTGATTGCTATTGAAATACTTAATTTTAAAGTGACTATTAATTATATAAAAAAGGATTTTACCCAAGCATCTTCCGATTTTTCAAGTTCTTGATAAGTGCCTTCGGTTAATATTTTTCCATCTTTAAAAATCACAATGCGGTTGGCCGTTATTTTAGCACAAGCCATATCGTGGGTAATGATGATAGATGAAGTATTGTATTGTTTTTGAACAGTTAAAATAAGTTCACTTATTTCTTTTGAAGTAATAGGATCTAAACCTGTGGTTGGTTCATCGTAAAGCATTATTTCGGGCTTTAAAATTAAGGTTCGGGCTAAGCCTAAACGTTTGCGCATCCCTCCTGAAAGTTCTGATGGTGTTTTATCAATTACATCTAAAAGGCCAACATTGGTAAGTGCTTCCTCTATTCTACTTTGTTTATCGGCACTGGTTAAATCTTTTAAATCGCGTAAGGGAAAAGCCAAATTTTCTTTAACCGACATAGAATCGTAAAGGGCACCACTTTGAAATAAAAAACCAATTTTTTTTCGCAATGCATTCAATGCATCATTATCCAAACCATTGATATCATTTTCAAAAACTTTTAAAATACCTTCATCAGCATTTATTAGGCCTACAATACATTTAATTAAAACAGATTTACCACTTCCTGATTTACCCAAAACCACTACATTTTCGCCTTTTTGAATATTTAAATTGATATCTACCAACACTTGGTTTGAGCCAAATGATTTTTTTAAATGTTCAATTTGAATGACAGATTCGTCTTTAGGTTTTTCCATTAGTTAATAAATAAACTGGTTATTTGAACGGCTATTATATCGATTACAAAAACCATAAGTGAAGTTACCACCACCGATGAGTTGGCTGCTTGCCCAACACCTTCGGTACCTTTATTGGAGTTATAACCTTTATAGCAAGCTATTAACCCAATAGATAAACCAAAGAAAACAGTTTTGATCAATGAAGGAAATACATCGGTAAAACTTAGTTGAGCAAAAGCCTGCGAAAAGTATAAGTAAAAACTTACATCGCCTTTTATATTTACGCCAGCAAATGAGCCAAGCATTGAAATAACATCGTTAAAAATGGTAAGAATTGGCAGCATAAATGTAGTAGCCAAAACCCTAGTAACTATGATGTATTTAAATGGATTAGTTCCTGAAACTTCCATGGCATCAATTTGCTCGGTAACGCGCATAGAAGCTAACTCAGCACCAATGCCTGAACCTACTTTTCCAGCACAAATTAAAGCAGTGATTACAGGACCAATCTCGCGAACAATAGAAACTGAAATCATTGCGGGTAACCAAGACTCAGCGCCAAACTCAGCAAGAGTTGGCCTAGATTGTATAGTTAATACCAAACCCATTATAAAGCCCGTAATACCAACCAAGGTTAACGATTTATAACCTATTAAATACGATTGTTTAAGTGTTTCGTTAACCTCAAAAGGCGGTTGAAACATTTCTTTAAAAAAGCGCATAACAAACAGCCAAAAAGTAGCTATATCAACCAATAATTGTTCAATATAGTTATTTTTTTCAATAGGCTTTGACCTACTTTTACCGGGCGCTTCGGGCGCACTATCTATTTTTGCAGTTAATTCAGCCAAAGGATTATTCATGGCTAATAATTAGTTTAAATACCTGCGTAAAACCCAAGCTGTACTTTCATGTTGTTCCATAACAGCAGTTAAAAAATCAACAGTGCCTGCATCTTTATTTTTTTCGTTACAGGTTTCAATATCTTTTCTAATTTCAACTATCAAAGTTTCGTAATCTTCCAATAATTCCTTCATCATATCTTTTTGATTAGGATATTTATTGGGCGATTCTTTAAGCCTTGTTAAATTAGCAAATTCGTGCATAGTTCCAATGGTTTTACCACCTAGTTTTCCAATTCGTTCAGCTATTAAATCAATGGTTTCTTCCAACTCAGTGTATTGGTTTTGGAAAAGTTTATGTAATTCCATAAAACTTTCGCCAGATACATTCCAATGAAACTTACGTGTTTTTACGTAAAGCACCATTTCATCGGCTAAAATAATTGAAAGCATTTCAATGCTCACTGATAAATGTTTTTCTGAAATTCCTATTTGTGGTTTCATAATTTTTTTGATTTTTTAAATGATTAAATATTATTGATATTACTGGCAGTAAAGCCAATTTCTGATTGAATGGAAATGAATAATTCTTCCTTATTTCTTCTAACTTTAGGAAGGTTCACCAATGGATCGTTTTCTATATCGCGGTAACCTAAAGCCATGATAGATACACTGCGTAAACCGCGTTCTTTTAATTGCAATACTTCATCTAAATCAACGCTGTTAAAGCCTTCCATTGGAGTAGAGTCAATTTGCTCTAAAGCTGCTGCGCATAAGGCTACACCTAAAGCTATACTTGCCTGTTTGGCGTGCCAACAAAAGTTTTCTTCAGCAGTATTTTTAAGTAAATTACCTATTTCTAATTTGATACGTTTTAAGCTATCTTCACTCATATTTCTAACTTTAGCTACATGAGTTATGTAGTCATCAATTTTTTGTTGGGTTAAACAATCCCAAGCCGCAAAAACCAACAGTACAGAAGCCTCAGTAATTTGAGGTTGCATGTAAGCAATGGGTTGAATTTTTTTCATTAACTCCAAATTTTCAATAACTATTATAGAATATGGTTGTAAACCGTATGAAGAAGGAGCTAAATAAATGGCATCTAAAATAATTTGTAATTTTTCTTTTGGAATGGTTTTTCCATTCATGCGCTTCGTAGCATAGCGCCAATTTAAAGCTTCAATTATATTCATGAGGACTGCTTTTTAATTATTTAAAAATGCCTTACAAATATGATAAGCAGAGGAGGTTATTATATTACACTAAAAACAGAAGTTATTATATAAATCACATGTTTATTTAGGATAAATATTTTTGAACGCTTTACCCATATTTTCAATTACATCAGTAATCAATAAACTTTCAACACTTTGTTTTTTTAATGATAAATCAGCTGCTAAACCATGCATGAAAACTCCTAGTTGAGCAGCCTTGAAAGGTTCATAACCTTGCGCTAAAAAAGCGGTAATAATTCCTGTTAAAGCATCGCCTGAACCTCCTTTAGCCAAACCAGAGTTTCCTGTTGCGTTAAAATAAACAATTCCATTATAAGTAATAATGGTTTTATCTCCTTTCAGCACTATAATTATATTGAGCAACTTAGCTTGATTAACAGCGGTAAGTATCCTTTCATCATGGTTTATATGCACCCCAAATAACCTATCAAACTCTTTAGGATGAGGAGTAATTATGGTTTGTGGTGGAATTTTAGCAAACAAATTTTTATCGGCAGCTAACATATTTAAAGCATCTGCATCCAGCAATAATGGACAATGAGAATTGTTGAATACAGCGGAAATTAATTTACCCTCATTTAACCCTAATCCTGGACCAACGGCAATGGCTGAATAATTTTCTAAATCATTGCCTAAATCGGTTCTAAAATTAACCATTGCTTCAGGCAATGCTATTTGAACAATAAACCTTTCTTCTTTAGGAATATTAACTGTAACCAATCCTGCTCCTGAGCGTAAGCACGCTTTTGAAGCAATAACGGCTGCACCCATTTTACCTAAATTTCCAGCAATTATTAATGCATGACCATGATCTCCTTTATGTGAATCGGCCTTACGCGGCTTGAATATATTTTTGATGATGCTTTTGGTTAATTTTTTCATGTGATGGTTTTTGGGGCTTCTGGAAACTAGCTTCTGGCTTTTGGCTTCTGGCTAATAGCTTCTGGCTTCTAGCCTCTGGCAACTAGCAATAAACAATATGCAATTAGCAATAGGCAATGGGCAATGGGCAATGGGCAATCAGCAAAAGATCAATTGCCGTTCTCCCGAAAGCTTTCGGGATTAGCCAACGGAAAAAGTAATTGGCAATTAGCAATGGGCAATTAGCAATAGGCAATGGGCAATGGGCAAAAGATCAATTACCGTTCTCCCGAAAGCTTTCGGGATTAGCCAACGGAAAAAGCAATAAGCAATAGACAATCTAGCAATTTAACAATCCAACAATCTCTAAATCCAACAATCTCTAAATCAAAAATCTCCAAATCTCCAAATCAAAAATCAATAAATCAGAAATAATCAGCTCGGATATTCAATTTTGTACTCTTGAAGGGTTTTAACAATTTTATCTAAAATGAAATAATTTTTATACCATTTTTTATCAGCTGGAACTACATGCCAATTGGACTTTTTAAAGGAATTGTTTATTACAAATTGATATGATTCTAAAAAGGCTTTATGATTGGCAATATCCTTCACATCGCCTTTTTGATACTTCCATTTTTTTGTGATATTAGTTTTACGCTCTGCCAACCTTTTTAACTGTTCGTCTTGAGAAATATGCAGAAAAAACTTAATTAAGATAGTGTCATTATTGATTAAACCTGCTTCAAAGTTGTTGATTTCATTGCATCTTTCTGTTAGCTGATTTTTAGTTAATGTTTCATTCATTAACGGAATCAACACATCTTCGTATTGTGAACGGTTAAATATTTGAATCATTCCTTTAGCAGGACAATGATTACTTATACGCCATAAAAAATGATGTGCAAGTTCTTCGTGCGTTGGTGCTTTAAACGATTTAACATTACATCCTGCTGGATTTACGCCATAAAAAACATGCTTAACTGCACTGTCTTTTCCTGCGGTGTCCATTCCTTGCAGTATTATCAGTACTTTATATTTTTGTTGTGCAAATAACTTATCCTGAATTTGAATCAATGTTTCGGTTAATGCTATCATTTTCTGTTTAGCTTTTAACTTGCTTATTTTTTCGGTTGGATAGGTGTGTATGTGCGAAAGTATTGGGTGTTTCATTTAATTATATTTATTTATACAAAACCAATTCAGGTTTGGTTATAAAATAGTCACGGGCTTTTATATTGTAATTACTTATTGGATTAGCTGCAAAACTATTATCGGCAGTGCCCGGCATGAATGGATAAAAACCAATGGAAAGTTCAAAAGTGCTACTTACCAAGTACTCGTTTCGTATAAGCACGCCAACTGCAAAAGCTTGGTAAAATGTATTGCTAAACATACTTCCAAAATTATTTGCTAATCCTGCCACACTGTAAAATAACACCGGAGCCAACTGAAAACCAATAAACTTATATGGCATGTATAAAACAAACTCTAAGTTTAAAATGGCTTTGCTTTTTCCGTTTAGGCTATTGCTGCTAAACCCATACATTAGAGAGCCGTTTAAATTTAAACTTTCATAACTTTCTCTATCAATTCCTTCTACAAATTTAAACCTTACAAACTGTCGGTAATACCATTTACGAAGTTGTTGCAAATCGGTAAAATAGTTTACATCAAAATTTACCACTCCATTTTTTAAATAGTTTGAATTATAAAAGGTGCCATAACCTGCACTTAACGAGAGGTAACCAAAATTATTAAAATGCTTACCCGTGCCATATTTAATACCTGTATAATAAACAATAGTATTCAACTCTTTTTTTAGTGTTCCTGCTACTATTTCGAATACATTTCCTTGTGGAATATCTTCGTTGGCACCATAACGAAATAAATACCTATCGCGGTAGTACTTGCGTTGCGAATAACCTAAATTTATTAAAAATAAAGATTCGTCTCTATTAACCCTATCGGTATCAATGGCAAATGTAGGCCGGTCAAAATATTCACTTTTAAAATACCTTGCCCCAACTATGTAATTACTGATTCGTTTATTGATAGATTCGGTCTTATTTTTAGCTTGACTAAAACTTTTAGCTGCCCAAATATCAAAAGTATTGAAATCAACAGCATAACTATTTGTAATTCCTGTTTCGTAATAAGTTTGCCTATAAACGCCTAAATATTTGGTAGAACTAACACCTCCGGCCCATTTGGTTAATGGCGAAAAAAACAATCTTTCAATACTTAAACCAAACTGATTATCATCTTTAACAGTGCTGTAAAATGCAGCTGTACTTATGTATGTTTTTTTGATATTAAATATAGAATACCTTCCCGAAGTTGATAAATGCTGTCGGCCATTATTCCAAGCAAAACCTTGTTCATACTGATGCCCAAACCCTAAAATATTTTTATCATAAACTATCACATTAGGAGCTGTAACATCAAAATTACTGCTAGCAGTGGCAGTCCATCTATCTTGTGTGACTACTAAAATATCAATGCTATCAGATTTTGAATCGGTGTTTTTTTGTACATAAATGCGTGCATCAAAAGTATAGGGCGAAAGCCTTAAAATACGCTCCGTTTCAGAAATTGCAAGTACATCAACATGCTCGTTAGGTTTAAAAAGCAGTAAGTTTTTAATGATGTGTTCTTTGGTAGTTACATGGAATTTATTTCCTAGTTTTTCTAAATAATCTGGTTTTTCGCCATAAAAATTATTAACTGAATAACCAAAAGGATCAAGAACAATTACATGTATATCGCGGATTATTTTTCCTTTGTATTTCAAAAAAGGATTAACTGCGTTTTTCTTTAAAAATTTATTAGGTTCAATGGTTTCTATGGTATCAATACTTTCAAAAATCACATCGTAAACCATGCTAGTAAACACATGCTTGTCAGCACGTTTTTCCAATTTGTAGTAAAAATTGCTAGTATCTTTTACTATTTGTGCGCTAGCATAAAAGCTTAGTAAAATAATAATAACAACAAAAATATATTTAACACCCAAATTATTCAGGAGTATCTTTTTTGCTTGAAAATTTATTGATTAAACCCATCAAAGTAGTTTTGATAGCATCGGTATTATTGGTAACTAAATTGGTAACTGCCATTTGCAATACCACGCCCAATAACTGTTTTAAAGGATTATGACTATTGCCAATAATTACCTTTTTTGATAAATAGCCAGTAGCTAAACCAATGGCTGTATCTAAAATATCGTCTTTAAACTCATCGTTGTGAGTTAAATCTTTAAACGTATTTTTTATTAAATTAGCTGGAGATAAGTTAGCATAAGTAATTTTAAATTGCTCTTGCAATAAAGCTTTATCAGCGGCTTGTTTCAATTCCATTTCTGCAATTGCTAAATTTAGTATTTCTATTGAGTCCATTTTTGCCATTATTACTTAGTAAGTATTTGGTTAATAATAGACTGGTTTATTCTTTTTTGAATAAATTTATTTAAAAATACACATAAAATACCCACTATAACTAGGTAAAAAGCTGCTACACAAAAAAATCCAAAGTACATATTATTTAATACATTACCTAGCCAAAGTGCCACCCCAATATTCAAATTAAGGATAACCAAAACCATAAATAATACTAAAATAATACGTACTGTTAATACTGAAATTATTGATGCTGATTTTTGCAAAGCTTTTAGTTTTAATAACTCAAAACTGCTTTTTCCATAGGCCTCCGCTCTTTCAAATAAAGGCTCCATAAATGTTGATTTCTCTTCCATTTCCATTGTTATAGTCAAAATAAATTATGTGTATTTAAGTGTTAATTCTTTTATGAATTAATAGCTTATTTAGAGGCTTCAACTTTTTCTTTTCCTTTTTCAAAAAGATCCATTGCATCTTCCTTAACTTCTTCAAACTTATCGGTTAATGTTTCCATTAATTCATCCAATTTGTCTTTTAAATCGTCCATGGTGTCAGAACCTTTTTGTGCAATTCTTCTGCGTGTTACCGATCCTTTTTCAGGAGCAAATAAAATTCCTAATACTGCACCAGCAGCTACTCCTGCTAACATTCCTAATACTACTTTACCGTTGTTCATTTTGTTTATTTATTAAATTTTAAAAAATTGTTGTTTATAATTTGCGGCCTTGAATTACTCTTAAAATAATAGCTACTAACGCTATTACCAAAAGTACATGAATTAAACCGCCAGCGTTATAACTTACAAAGCCTATTGCCCATAATATAATTAATACTACCGCAAATGCATATAATATATTGCCCATAATTTTATTTATTTACTACCGTGAAAAGCCAAACCTATAGTAGATACACCGCTTGATAAATCTAAGAAAGCGCCTACACTATTATTAAAGTGATATTCGGTTCCAATATGAATATCTAAAAATAAGTTACTGCCACCACCATAATAGTTTTTATCACCATTGTAGCCATTTTCCCAACTTTTATTTATAATGGCAAAGCCCAAAGAACCTGCTAAATAAAAATCCCATTTTTTATTGGCTTTTAGTAAATTATCAAAATAATAAGTACCCTTAACACCAACTGGAATTATGGTTTCGCGGTAGGTATAATTCCTATATGGATTGTTATTATTACCCCAATAGTAATCGTTAGTAAACGTTGAAACACTGATAAAAGGCGCTAATGTAAAATCCTTAGCTACATCAAACTCGTAGTTTAAATGAAACACCGGTAATGAGCGTGCTGCATAACCATAATAACCAGTTCTGCCACCAATACCCACACCGAGGTTTAACGTGTTTCCAAATTTTTCTTGTGCTGTAATATTTAACTGAAATAAACTAAATACTATAATTAAAATACTTGCTAATCTCTTCATATTACTTCTTATCTTTAATGGTTAAACCTTTTATTGCTTCGCCTAAATCAGTCATTTGTTGGTTAAACTCAGTTTTAAATTTTTCCCAATTTTCTTTTCCATCATCTTTATAATCAGTTAATTTTTTTTCTAAGTCAGAATTTTTAGTTTCTAAATCAGCTATTTTCTTTTGGTAATCGGCTTTTGCTGCACTTTTTTCTTTAGCTATACGTTCGTTAAACTCAGCTATGCTTTTGTTGTTAGCATTAATTTTTTCTGCAGCTTCTTTGCGGTAAGTATCTACCTCAACTAGGTAAGCTACATTGGCTTCGTCTAACTCTTTGTTAGCTTCATCTACATTGGTTTGGGCGTTTTCTACTTTTTTTGAAGGAGAGTTACAAGCACCTAAAATACTTATTGATACAAAGCCTATTGTTATGGCTTTAATAATTGTTTTTTTCATATTGATTTTGTTTTTTTTATTTATTGCGAATGAAATATTTTAGTAAATACAGATACTATAAATCAGCTATTAATTTTTGAATCTCTTCTTTGGTTTTTCCTAAACGCGTTTGTATTTTACCCATCATTTCATCGTGTTTACCTTCTACTAATAACAAATCATCGTCAGTTAGTATAGCAAATTTTTGTTTAAGTTTACCTTTGGTTTCGTTCCAGTTGCCTTTTAATTCGGTTAAATTTGTCATTATCTTTTTGTTTTAAATGTGTATTGTAACACTCTTCAAAGGTGATGTATTAGTTAACCACTGTTATTACATATGTATGGAATTAAGTTACATTAATCACACTTGTTAAATTGATTAAGGTTTTGGTACAATTGTGTCGTGCCCTTGCTCGTATTTACTTAATAGCGTAGTTAAAGAATGCCTGTAAGCTTTTAAGGCCTTCAAAGTAATTTCAGGATTTTCTTTATTAGGAATAGTAACAGGCATTTCATCTAAATACTTTGAAAGTTCAGGATGATTTTTTACAATATCCATAGTTATGGTTAATATTTCTTTATTTAAATCTTCTTCGGTTTGCATAGTTATGGTGGTTTAAAAACAGTGAATATTAAAAGCCTGCATGTTTTAGTTTGTCAAGCTTTAAGTTAATTTCTTTCAATAAAGTAAATTGCTTTTGTTGGGTTTCAAATAGGGTTTTTATTTGCTCTTCGAGCAATAAATCCATTTTTTGATGTAGGCTTCGTATTTGCATTTCGGCCTTTAGGTTAATCATGTAATCGTTTTCGCCACGCATCCTATCTTTTTCTTCTTGCCTGTTTTGACTCATGAGTATAACAGGTGCCTGCAATGCAGCAATACACGAAAGAATTAAATTCATTAAAATAAAAGGGTAAGGATCGAATTTAAAAACTCCTAACGCCAATAGATTAAACACAATCCAAACAGTGAATACTAGCCCGAATAGGATAATAAATTTCCAACTACCTCCAAATTGCGCAACCTTGTCCGAAATGCGTTGTCCTTGGGTAATGGTTTCAATAGGCGGATTTAGTAAATTACGAATAATCAGTTCTTCCGACTCTAAAGTATCTTTTACTATTTGATGTAATTTTGATAAATGCTCATTTTCGTCAAAGAGCAATTTATCTATGTTCTCGTTTTTCAATTAAAGAAGAAATAACAGCACAATGAGTATTACTATTAAAGCTCCAGCCGAAATAAAAATACCCCCATCTACTGCCACCAACTGTGTATTGATTACACGCACTTCGGTTAATAAAGTATTCAACTCTTCTTTATTCATTTGGCTTTTATCCATTTCTTTTATTACCTCTAAACGCTTTAAAAGAACATTCGATTTTGTATTTTGGATGCTTTGCAATGCCACAGCATTTTTATTGGAGACTGTTTTGTTTTTAGCTTTTACCGAAAAAAAAGTAAATAGTAAAATAACAACAGTAAGCGCTACACTTATTTTGTTCATAATTAGTTAGGGGTTAGTATTGGTTTAATAATTAGTCAAAAATGAAGATAAAACAATAAACCACCCTTACACATTGACACCAATTTGTTATATAAATTACGGCTTTTTTAGTTCATAGTTTGTAGTTCGAATAGTTATTAAGCTTTTAGAAGTACGGTTACTGAAGTAAATATATTCTTTAATAATAATTAGCTAACTTCTAGAATTTGTTATGAAAGCTTTATGAACTAATAAAACCTATGATTAATAAAAAAGTATATAAAATTAAAAAGTACTTGCTAAATACTTTGTAATTAACTGTATTTACAATATGTTTGAAATATTAAAAACATAAATTGCCTATTTAAAAGCAAAAAGTTAATCAAGTAACTATAAAACAATGAATAACGAAGCCCAAGCAAGAATTAAAATAAACCAACTGCTAACCGAAGCAGGCTGGAAATTCTTTGACAATGAGGCAGGGAAAGCTAATATTTTACTTGAAAACCATATAAAAATTACCCAAACCGAAATAGATGCTTGGGGAAATGATTATGAAAAAACAAAAGGTGGTTCTTTAGATTTTTTATTAACTGATAGTAATAACAAACCCATTTGTGTACTTGAAGCAAAAAAAGAAAGCCTTCATCCATTAGTTGCTAAAGAACAAGCCAGAAAATACGCTAAAACTGTTGGGGCGCAATATGTAATCCTTTCAAATGGAATAGTTCATTATTTTTGGGATATAACTAAAGGTAATCCAAAACCTATTTATAAATTTCCTTCTCCAATGGAAATTGGAGCAATTAAAGAATGGAATCCTGATAGAAATGCGTTAGCGCTAGAAAAGATAGCAAACGATTATATAGTAGCAGTTCAAATGCCCGATTATGCTATAAAGCCAGATTGGAAAGGAAGTATTGAACTAAGCAAAAATTTTATTTGGACAAATGGATTAAGGTTTCTTCGCAATTATCAATTAAAAGCTATTGAAAAATTACAGCAAGCAGTAAGTGAAGGTAAAGACCGTTTTCTGTTTGAAATGGCCACAGGAACTGGCAAAACATTAACTGCTGCTGCTGTTATTAGGCTCTTTTTAAGAACAAAAAATGCAAGAAAAGTACTGTTTTTGGTGGATAGATTGGAACTAGAAGACCAAGCATGCAAAGCATTTATTAATTATTTAAAACCTGATTACAGCACTTTTATTTATAAAGAACATAAAAACGATTGGAGAAAAGCTGACATTATAGTTACCACTATTCAATCATTAATGTACAATAACAAGTATAGAAATGAATTTTCACCTACAGATTTTGATTTATTAATTTCTGACGAATCTCACCGATCTATTTCAGGAAATGCAAGAGCTGTTTTTGAATATTTTTCGGGTTATAAATTAGGATTAACTGCTACCCCAAAAGATTATTTAAAAGGTGTTGACCCACAAAAAATTAGAGATAACGACCCCAGAGAAATAGAACGTAGAATGCTGCGCGATACCTACAACACTTTTGGATGCGAAGGTGGAGAACCAACTTTTAGGTATTCGCTTATAGAAGGTGTAAAAGATGATTATTTAAAAAATCCAAAAACCATTGATGCCAGAACGGAAATAACTACTCAATTGCTTTCGGATGAAGGTTATGCAGTGGCAATAACTGCTGAGGAAGGAGAAGAAGTTGAAACCTTTATTTCGCGTGATTTTGAAAAGAAGTTTTTCTCTGAAAAAACCAACAGTTCTTTTTGTCAAACATTTTTAGAAAATGCTTTACGCGACCCTATTACCAACGAAATTGGTAAGACAATTATTTTTGCAGTAAGTCAAAACCATGCAAGGAAAATTACTGAAATGTTGAACGATTATGCTGAACAATATTTCCCTGGTAAATACCAATCAGATTTTGCCATGCAAGTAACATCGCAAGTTGGCGATGCACAGCAAATGACCATTAATTTTACCAATAATAAATTAAGTGGCGTATCAAATTGGCTAGAGGGTTACAAAACCAGCAAAACAAGGGTTTGTGTTACAGTAGGAATGATGACTACAGGTTACGATTGTCCTGATTTATTAAATATTTGTATGATGAGGCCAATATTTAGCCCTGCTGATTTTGTGCAAATAAAAGGAAGAGGAACACGCAAAAATACTTTTGAGTTTAAATTTAAAAACGAATTGAACGAAGAGGAAATTATTCGTCACGAAAAAGAGTTATTTAAGCTATTTGACTTTTTTGCCAATTGCGAATATTTTGAAGAAAAGTTTGATTACGATGAAAAACTAATATTACCTAAACCAAGACTAGGTGCTACTATCATTGTAAACGGTGGTCAAACTATAAAAGAATACACCAGTTTATTACCCGACCCTTTGTTAGTGTTAAATGAACAACAAATTGGTGTAGAAGGTATGCGCATTGACCGTGAGCTTTTTAAAAGTTTTGAAAGCCGCATTATCATGGACGATATTATTAAGAAAAATGTAGAACTTGGAAATTGGGAGCATGTAATAAACCACATTCAACAAGAAATTTTTGACAAACCCGAAGAATACTTTAACCTTGAAAAATTGCGTAAATCTGCAAAGATTGACCGCAAGGTATCAATT
This sequence comes from Bacteroidota bacterium, assembly GCA_027484685.1. GTDB lineage: Bacteria > Bacteroidota > Bacteroidia > UKL13-3 > UKL13-3 > JAAFJM01. The sequence continues at coordinate 14,158 of JAIXSO010000013.1, read as the reverse complement.
AGAGAAATGGTAGAAAAGATTTTTGGCATTATTCCAAAATTCAAAACCAAAGACGAATTATTAGAAGAAGAGTTTGATAAATTTATTTCCATTTATCCACCCGAAGAAGATGTAAACCTAAGGGCATTAAAGTATTTCTTTAAAGCCTATATAGTGGACCAAGACATAAGGAAAATAATTGAAAACAAAGATTTCCATGCCTTGCAAACCAACCCTACCTTAACCATTGCACAGTTTAAAGATGTGGCTGCAAAATACCGTGATGTAATACCCGTTTATATAAAAGATTATATAAAATTAGACCAATTTGCAGCATAATGTCAGATAAATATAAAAATAAATATCGCATTCCATCTAGCAGATTAATAGGTTGGGATTATGGATTAAATTCTTCCTATTTTGTAACCATTTGCACACAAAACAGAACCTGTTTTTTTGGTGATGTAATAAATGAAGAAATGGTTTTAAATGAAATTGGGAAATTGGCCAATGATTTTTGGTTACAAATTCCGGAAAAATTTCCATTTGCAAAATTGCATAACCATGTAATTATGCCTAATCATATGCATGGCATTATAATTATTGATAAACAGGATGATGCGGACGTACAGACGCGATTTATCGCGTCTCCATTATCGGACGCAAAAGAATCAACGCAATTACAACAGACGCAATCACAGACGCAATTAATTGCGTCTCTACAGGATAACGCAAATGTACAGACGCGATTTATCGCGTCTCCATTATCGGACGCAGATGAAACAACGCAATCACAGGAGACGCAATTAATTGCGTCTTTACAGGATAACCCGCACGTACAGACGCGATTTATCGCGTCTCAATCATCGGACACAAATGAATCAACGCAAACACAGGAGACGCAATTAATTGCGTCTCTACAGGATGACGCAAACGTACAGACGCGATTTATCGCGTCTCCATTATCGGACGCAAATGATTCAACGCAATCACAGGAGACGCAATTAATTGCGTCTCTACAGGATAACGCAAATGTACAGACGCGATTTATCGCGTCTCCATTATCGGACGCAAATGAATCAACGCAATCACAGGAGACGCAATTAATTGCGTCTCTACAGGATAACGCGCACGTACAGACGCGATTTATCGCGTCTCCATCATCGGACGCAAACGTACAGACGCGATTAATCGCGTCTCTACCAGATAAACCAATTGGTGGAATTACCGGAAATCATAATCCTATGTTGCACGATAATTTATCAAAAATAATTAGATGGTATAAAGGCCGTACCGCATTTGAATCGCGTAAAATAAATATTGATTTTGCATGGCAATCTCGATTTCACGACCATATTATTAGGAATGATGAATCGTTCCAAAAAATTTCGGAATACATTACAAATAACCCCGCAAATTGGTGTAAAGACCAATTTTATAAATAACCATACATGTTAGATTCACAAACCAAGAAAAGAATAGACGATTGTCGAGATATATTGGTAGGAAAATTGCCAGACCCTAAAGCACAAATTGAACAAATTACCATTGGTTTGATTTATAAATTCATGGACGACATGGATAAAGAAGCAATAGAATTGGGCGGTAACGTTAAATTTTTTGCTGATTATAAAATTCCTGATCCTGAATTTCCAACCGACCGCAAACAAGATAAATTAATAGAATTTAGTAAATACCGCTGGGATAAATTATTTGATAGCAAAGTAACAGCCACCGAAATGCTTCAACTGTATTCGGAGGCTATTACAGGAATGGATAAAAACCCCAATATTCCTGCCTTGTTTCGCGATATTTTTAAAAATGCTTATTTACCTTACCGCGACCCAGAAACGTTAAAAATGTTTCTTAAAACCATTAATGAATTTGAATATAGCCATAGCGAAAAACTAGGCGATGCTTTTGAATACTTATTAAGCGTAATGGGTAGCCAAGGCGATGCAGGACAGTTTAGAACACCAAGGCATATTATAGATTTTGTAACGGCTTGCGTAAACCCACAAAAAAATGAAACCGTGCTTGACCCTGCTTGTGGAACTGCGGGATTTTTGTTGAGTGCTTATAAAAAAATAAATCTGAACCTTGATTCAGTTGATTTTTTTGATTACATGATTAACAAAGACAAAAATCAAGGAAAATCATTTGATCAAATTAATCATGGTTCAGACCAATTAACGCCTGACGAAAGAAAACGATTGGCACAAAACATAGTTGGTTACGATATTAGCCCCGATATGGTACGCTTGAGTTTGGTAAATATGTATTTGCATGGTTTTGCTACACCTTTAATACACGAATACGATAGCTTAAGCAGCGAAGAACGTTGGAACGAAACCTATGATGTAATTTTGGCAAACCCGCCATTTATGACTCCAAAAGGCGGGATTAGACCACATAAAAGATTTGGCGTGCAAGCCAATAAAGCTGAAGTATTGTTTACCGATTATATAGCCGAACATTTAAACCCTAACGGACGAGCAGGCATAGTAGTACCCAACGGAATAGTAGCCACTAGCCAAACTGCTTACAAGCAATTGCGTAAAATGTTGGTGCAAGATAGTTTGATAGCTGTAATTAGTTTACCGGCAGGTGTGTTTCAACCATACAGTGGTGTAAAAACAAGTGTATTGATTTTAGACAAATGCTTGGCGAAAAAGAGTAAACATATTTTGTTTTTGAAAATTGAAAACGATGGCTTTGATTTAGGCGCACAACGCAGAGAGATTGACAAAAACGATTTGCCTTTGGCTTTGCAAACTTTAGAAGCATACAAAAACTACCTTGTCATGCTGAACGACAGTGAAACATCTGCTTTCGAAGATTTACCGGGCTTGGCAACTCTAGTTGAGAAAGAAATTGTTTTAGGAAATAAAGATGTGGTTTTAAGTGCCGAAAGATATTTTGAAGCCAAGGTTTCATTAACTGAATTTGAATTAGTAAAACTTGAAGACATATGTGATGTACGTGATGGAACTCACGATAGTCCTACCTATGTAATGGATGGTTTTCCATTAGTGACATCTAAAAATATTATTGATGGTAAAATTGATTTTTCAAATGTGAACCTGATTTCAAGAGAAGATTTAGATAAAATAAATAAACGTTCATTGGTTGAAGATGGAGACATCATTATGCCGATGATTGGTACAATTGGTAACCCAATTATTGTAAAAAAGGAAAGAGAATTTGGGATTAAAAATGTAGCCCTAATTAAGTTCAATGAAAATTCTAAAGTCAATAATGTTTACCTTAAATACATTTTAGGTTCTGAACAAATAAATGATTTCTTCCTTTCAGAAGCAAAAGGTGTTGCACAAAAATACGTTTCGTTGGGATTGCTTAGAAGCATTGAAATCCCCCTCCCACCGCTTGAAATACAACAACAAATAGTTGCCGAAATAGAAGGCTACCAAAAAATAATAGACGGAGCTAAACAGGTAGTAAACAACTACAAACCGACTATCTCTATCAACCCTGATTGGGAAATGGTGGAGCTGCAACATTTGGTAAATATCACTACTGGAAAACTAAATAGTAATGAAGCAAAAGAAGATGGTGAATATCCATTTTTTACTTGTTCTAAAGACACTTTCAAAATTGATAAATGGGCTTTTGATTGTGAAGCATTATTACTTGCCGGAAATAATGCAGCAGCAGTTTATGATGTTAAACATTATAAAGGAAAGTTTAATGCATATCAAAGGACATATGTAATTACAATTAAGAAGGAATTCGAAAATAGATTTGAGTATAAGTTGTTAAAGGTACAGCTTGAAGATCATCTTGGTCATTTGCAAAATATTTCAAAAGGAACAGGTACAAGATATTTAACACTTGGAATGGTACAGGAACTTCAAATTAGTGTGCCACCTATCCAAGAACAACAAACCATTGTAAAAGCCATAGAAGAGGAAATGCAATTGGTAAATGCCAACAAACGCTTAATTGAAATATTTGAGCAAAAAATTAAAACAAAAATTGCTGAGGTTTGGGGTGTAAAAAAAGAAGAAGAACCTGAACTATTAATGGCAGCAGAGCCAGAAGTGGAATATTTAAAAAGTAAGTAAATGAATATTTGATGGAATTATTAATGACTATATTAACACTAGGTTTGAAGCCTTTATACGACAAAAATATGTCATATTTTAAGTTAATAAGAGACTTTAGACTAAAATTACCTCGGCCTCAAAACCAAGCTAGAAAAATAACAGCTAATGAAATAGAAACAAATCCATTTTTACCTAACTCTTTGAAGTATGTTAATGCAATTGATCTGTCAACACTTCAAGCTAATCTTTCAGAACAAGACCTTGACTTATTTTTTAATTCTATAAATCATTTTGATTATAGCTTTATGTTTTTCAAAAAGTATTATAAAAATTATAGTAGAAACATTTTACGATTAGCCCCTAAAAGTAAAAATAAAGATTTTCACCTAGCCATTTTACAAGAGTTATTAAGCGATAAATCTAAACCTTTAAAATCTTATGAAGTATTGATTTATCATTTAAAATATGAATACAAATTAAGTAACAAAATTTATAAAAGGTTATATGAATTACAAATTTTCAGAAAAAGTAATAAATAAAAGTCCTAAAGATATTTGGGCATTTATAGAGCAAGGGCTTTCAAATGATGTGATCATCAAAAGTATTAAGGATAAAATTCCTTATACAGTTAATTATGTAACAAAAGACGAAATAAGTTTTTCAGCAGAAACAAGAAATAATGAAGAACCAGAGGTAATTGGTTTCACTGATTTTGTTACTGTAGTTAATAGATTGAAAGAATTAGAAATATTTAACACTTCATCCGGTAAGGAGTCTTTCAAAGGCACAAAAATATATCGAAAACGTTCACCCTTTTTTGCACTTTTACTTTCAAGTAATGTTATTGAAAAACTATAATTTTTAACTCGTTTCTATTCCGTTTTCAAAAATCGTATTCATGTTGTTGTAAGGCATCAACTAAGAGTAAAAGCACAATTTTAAAAATCAATGGAAAAATCTTACAATGAAATAAAATTAGAAGTTGAAGACTTTTTGAACAAATTCGAAAATGATGAGAATTTGAAAAAAGTCGCCAAAAAATATTTTAGAGGAATACAAATATTATTTACTCCTCTGATTCATAATCCTAAATTTATGTTTATTGGAATTAATCCAGGTGCAGGATATTATAACAATGAGGGCAAAAAAATTAATAATGTAAAAAGATTTAGTCCAATGCAAAATTCAGAGTATGTTGGACAAGAATATAGATTGGCAAAAGAAACAAGAAAGTTATTTGAACTTGCTGGAATCTCAAAAATGGAATTAAAAAATTCAGTGAAATCAAATTACTATTTTTTAGCAACTAAAAACACCAATGATTTATTAAAACTGATAAAAGAATTAGAAAAACACGAAATTGAAAAATTATCTGAAAAATGGATTTATAAATTAGTTGAAATAGTAAAACCAGAATATATCATTTGTGAAGGAAAAACAGTTTTTGAAAAATTTACAAAAAGTAATGTTTCTCAAGATGAAGAGGTTTATTTCAAAGAATTTAGGAATTTGAAAGTTATTGGCTACAAAAGAAAATTTAGCTATATAGTAAATAAAGAAAAAGTGGCAAAATTGCTTAAAGATAAATTAGCTTAAAAACCATAAGGATATAATTTAATTTTTGGCTTTGTATTTAGCAGAGAACCTACCAAAAATAAGTATCGCCCCTATGGGGCTTTAAGTTGGTAGGGTTTATTTGTTTTGTTACCATAGTTTCGCTCCTATGGAGCTTTTTAGTTTTTTCTCACGCCTTAAGTGATTCTGTTCATATTACTTTCACGCCATGCGTGATTCAGTTTTTAGTTTTGTCCGCGCATTTTGGTTAATAAATCATATTAATCAATCACGCAATGCGTGACATAGTTCAGACAATGTTCGGGAAGCTTTTGTTAGCTTGAGATTGCTTTCCCGCTTCAGCGGGACAGGCTGTTCCTCGCAATAACGCTGGTTTCCGAGCTTAAGGTTAATCATATCAATCATCTTAATCAATCACGTAATGCGTGACATAGTTCAGACATTTACGGATAAGGTTTATTGGATAAGTAAAAGTAAGCCCTGAAAGGGCGTTATAAAACAACATAGGGTGTTAGCCCTATGAAAAACAAAACAGTGTGCGGGAAACTCTGCGGAATCTGCTAAATCTGCGGGAAACTTTTGTTCGCTTGAGATTGCTTCGTTTCCGATAGCAATCGGAATCGCAATGACGAATAAGGTTCGGGAAACTCTGCGAAATCTGTGTAATCTGCGCGAAACTTTTGTTCGCTTGAGATTGCTTGGTTTCCGATAGCAATCGGAATTGCAATGACACTAGTTCCCGCACGTTTAAGTCAATATCATGTCAATCATCTTAATCAATCACGCAATGCGTGACACATTTCAGACAATAAAAATAAGGAAAAATGAACAATAAATTTTTTAAGGTTAACCACATTATTTGTAACATAAAAATTACGTTAATGTAATTTCCAAGTAAAATTATATGATAAAACTTACAAAACTAAAAAACTAAAAAATTGTAAAACCAACACAATTTAATGATAATCAGTATTTTGTAAAATAAGGAGCATAATATAAAAATAAATTTTAAATATTTCAATACCACTCATAAAACTATTTAAAAAAAAGCAAGTTGTCTTTTTCATTGGAGTCCAGAAACCAAATTTAAAAACGGGGAGAATCTGAAAATCCATAAGAGTAGGACAAACTTAAAATCTTTAATTTATTACATGGAGCATTTAAAAATTGCGAGCGATAATTACGTGGCATTCACGTTTTTTATCGGAACAATGGCCATGATGGCCGCATCAGTTTTTTTCTTTTTTGAGTTAGGTAATACTTCTCAAAAATGGAGAACATCAGTTTTAGTTTCAGGGCTAATTACCTTTATTGCAGCAGTACACTACTACTACATGAGAGGTTACAATTTAGCCACAGGAGATTCACCAACATTTTTTAGGTATGTTGATTGGATTTTAACAGTGCCTTTGATGTGTGTTGAGTTCTACTTAATTACCAAAAAAGCAGGTGCTAAAGTTTCATTATTATGGAAACTAATTGCAGCCTCACTAGTAATGTTAGTTACAGGCTATTTTGGTGAAACAATTGACAGAGGAAACAGTGTATTATGGGGTGTTATTTCAGGAGCAGCTTATTTTTACATTGCTTACCTAATTTGGTTTGGCGAAGTAGCTAACTTAGCACAATCTGCAGGACCACAAGTGGCAAAAGCAACAAGAGTTTTGGCTTGGTTTGTATTAGTTGGATGGGCAATTTATCCTTTGGGTTACATTTTAGGAACTCCAGGTGGATTATTCGGAATTCAATTAGTTTCAGATCCTGCTGCAGCTTCGCATGCAATGGATATTGTTTACAATATTGCAGATGCCATCAATAAAATTGGATTTGGTTTAGTTATTTACTCTTTAAGTAGAAACGAAGACTAAATTTTTACTATCAATCAAAAAAAGGGATTCTATGATTTTTATAGATTCCCTTTTTTTATAAAAAAATGCATCGTGTTAACAAAATCAAAATTACCTGTTATTGATTATCTGTTTGCTGGTGGCGGTGCTTCAGCTACGCTATTACTCATGCAAATGGAAAAACAAAATCTGCTAACTGGTAAAAGTATTGTTATTATTGAACCAGATGCAAAAACCCTTAACGATAAAACTTATTGCTTTTGGGAAAATGCCAACGACACCCTTGTTAAAACTTGTAAGCATTTAATTAGCAAACAATGGCAAAAAGTAAGCGTAAACCAAAATACACCAGAAGCCTTATTACCAATGGAATATTTCCATATTTCGAGTGTTGATTTATACAACGAATTACAAAAAATAATTGTCCGAAACAACATCAATAAAATAAGTTCTTATGTAAAAAAATTACTACCCATTGAAGATAATATAGAGGTAATTACCAACGAGGAAACATTTACCGCGAAAATGGTTTTTGATAGCCGGCCTCCACAGTTTAGTTTACCTAAAAAAAATGAAGCACATTTATTTCAATCATTTTTAGGATACTTAATTGAATTAGATACACCAATAGCAGACTACAGCTGTGTAGATTTGATGGATTTTGAAGTAGAACAACTTGGATTCACTCAATTTATGTATGTGCTTCCATTTAGTGATAACAAAATATTAGTTGAACTTACTCGTTTTGGCGAAAAGGTGATTGACCCAAAAGAAGCACAAATAATTTTACAACAGTATATTACTAAAAGATTTGGAACTTTTACCATTATAGAAACAGAAAAAGGCTGTATTCCAATGAGTACAGCAAAAATAGAACCTACTCTTTTAAAAAAAGTTATTCCCATTGGAGCAAAAACAGGTGCCATTAAACCAAGTACAGGTTATGCATTTAAAAACATGTTTAAGCATGCTTCGCAAATATGTATGTGTTTAAAAAATGGTAAGCACCCAAAGGCATTACCCATTAACTTAAAGTATAAATTTTACGATAGATTACTTTTACTCATTTTAAGTAAACAACCTGTAAAAGGAAAGCCAATTTTTATGGCATTATTTGAAAAAAATAAAGCGCTTGAAGTGATGAAATTTCTGGACGAAAAAACAACGCTTTGGCAAGATATAAAAATACTTTCTACCTTACAGTTTGCTCCATTTTTAAAATCATTAGGTTGGCATATTTCATTTAAGTTAACACAATTGGTACTTCCTTTATTGGTTTTATTTTTTTCAATTCTATTACTATTTGTAAATAACAACAATGCTCATTTATTAACTTTAGTTGAACCATTTTTACTATTGATTGGATTGTTTTTTATAGGCATACCTCATGGTGCATTAGATTATGTGCTTGAAAGTGGGAATATTAAAAGTAAGGTAAGTATTGCTTTTATTGTTAAATACCTAGGATTTGCTTTTATCTATTTACTAGTTTGGCTGTTTTTTCCCAATTTAGCTTTATTTATTTTTTTACTCTTTTCAGCATGGCATTTTGGTCAAGCAGATATGCAACAATGGCAATCAAAAAGTAATAGCACTTATAAAAATATTATTTGGGGTATTACTCTTTTAGTTATTCTTTTATTGGGTCATGTTAGTGAAACCAATCAAATCCTAAGCAATTTAAATGTATATGTTTTTAAAATAAGTAATTTACAAGGTAAATACATTTGTTATTTATTAATATCAATTGCACTTACGTGGGCAATATTGGAGAAAAATTTAGCCATATTAATCAGTATTATTACTATTTCCATTTGTATACAACTTCCATTAATTACCTCATTTGGTTTGTATTTTATTGGCCAGCATAGTTTAAATGGTTGGATTCATTTAAAACAAGGATTGAATACAAATAATAAAACTTTATTTATGAAAGCATTGCCATTTACATTAGGTGCATTTTTATTATTTGGTATTTTGCTACTACTAAGAAATACGAGTTTAAACCAGCAATTTGATAAAAGTTTTATACCTACTTTTTTTATTTTTATTTCATGTATCAGCTTTCCACATGTAATTGCAATGAATCATTTTTATAAAAAATATTTGTAGTAGTTTTAGTTTGTAGTACTTAGTTTGTAGTACTTAGTTTGTAGTACTTAGTTTGTAGTACTTAATTCGTAGTACTTGGTTCGTAGTACTTGGTTCATAGTACTTAGTCCGTAGTACTTAGTTGTCAATTTCAAATTAGAATTTAGTTGTTTTCGCTCTTGTTGGTGTTTTAGCGAAGCGGCACCAACAAACAATAAGTATCGCCCCTATGGGGCTTTAGATTGATGGGGTGCTTGTTTTGTTATAATAGTTTCGCTCCTATGGAGCTTTTGGTATTTTCACCCTTTGTATTTTAGTACTTAGTTTTTGTAATTTAGTTAATCATCAAAATCAAAAAAATCACAGTTCGGAAAATGTGCGGGAAACTCTGCGTAATCTGTGCTATCTGCGGGAAACATTAGCTTGAGATTGCTTTTCTATGATCGCAATGACTTTCCCGCAAGTTGAAGTTGATTTCATATCAACCAATCATGCAGGGCATTACAAATAGATCGTGTTCAGACAATAATTAAAAAAACTTTGCCAAAGTAGATTACTCTGACAAAGTTTTGGATGTTATTAATACCTTAAAATGGTAAATACTGTTTTTCGAGCTTCTTGGTATTGAGCTTCGGTACATTCTGTTATGGCATTGTTCTCGCATGGGCAATCAGAAGAGTTTTTAACTTCTCCATAGCCTTTTCCAAATATGCGCGAAGGTTTGGTAATTCTACTTTTTATATACTTAGCTGATGCTTTAGCTCTGCTATCTGATAGAATTTGATTGTATTTTTCGCTTGCTCTACAATCAGTAAAACTGCTTAACTCTACCCTCATTTTTGGATATTCGTTCATAATGGCTACAATTTTATCTAACTCTACTTTGGCATCTTCTCTTATGGTAGATTTATTTAAATCGAAAAATATTTCGTTTAACTCTAATATTTTAGCTAAGTCAGCTTTGGGTTTTATTTGCTCTTTTATTGGTATTTTAGTTAAAATAATATCCGCTTTTACAATCAATTCAGTTCCTAAAGTGGTAGCAAAGGCATTGCCATCAGCAAAAGTTTCTTTTACAGCTACTAATTTAAAATTACTATTATTAGCAGCTTTGAATATAAAGGCTCCATCTTCTTTAGTGATTACAGAATCAATAACTAGATCTTTATCATTATACAACTTAACAAACGATTTTGGAATGGGATTACCATTTTTTTGTAATACAATACCCTGTATTCTTTTGTCTATTTTTTGAATACTGAATGAATACATATCGTCAGTTCCTTTGCCTCCTGGTCTATTTGATGAAAAATAACCTGTTGACATTTTATCATTAGCAATGGCCGAAATATCATCAAAACGTGAGTTTAAAGGAGCACCTACATTTACAATTTTACCAATTTTATCATCGCGTATTTCGCAAATAAAAATATCTAACCCACCTAAACCATAACGCCCATCAGAAGTAAAAAATAACATCATGCTATTTTCTTCGTAAAATGGAAATAATTCATCGCCTTCGGTATTAATTTGATTGCCTAAGTTAACAGGCTTTGACCATACTCCACTGCCATCTTTGGTAGTTTTATAAATATCCGATCCACCAAAACCTCCAGGCATATCGCTGATAAAATACATAGTATTAGCAGCAGCATTAAAACAAGGATGTCCAACTGAATAACCAATGCTATTGTATGCAAAAGGTGTTGGTGTTGACCATTTACCATCGCTATAATCGCTAAAAAATATTTGAAGTTCTACAATTCTATCCTTGCTTTTATCGTGGTAGTTATTTCGTGTAAAAGCCATGGTAGTTCCTGTTTTGGAGAAAGTAGCAGGACCATCGTGCATTTTACCATTGATGTTTTTATCAAAATTCACAATATTGGTTAATTGGGTTTTATCAATATCTGCCATGTATAAATCCAAGTAAGGTTCATTGTGCCAATTATCTTCTTTACTAAAAACTTTTTTATTTCTGCTTGAAGTAAATACAATTTTATCTTTATAATATGTTGGACCAAAATCTACTTCATTGGTATTCAGGTTAAGCATTTCTATTTTAAAAACCTTACTATCTTGGCTCCAATTATTGTATTCATTTTTATTAGCTAAATAATCAATTGCCCTTAAATCAGTTGGTTTTACTTGCGCAAATTTATCCATCCAATAAAGGTTTTCAGCATATTTATTATTCATTTTTAAAGTCATGGCATAGTTGATATAATCTTCAGGAATTAAACCTGAACCATTGATAATATATGTACTATAAACCGAATCGGCTGCTTGGTTATTATCCATTTTATGGTAAGCCATTGCCAATTTACGTTTGCCATCTAAAGTTAAATTTTCTGCTTTGCTGTAAGCAATTATAGCATCGGAATACGAATAGCTAAAAGAGTATTTATCGCCTTGTATTTCTTTGCTCGACTTTTGCTGCGCCAATAATTGAAAACTAAATAAAAGAAAACAGATAATGGGTATAATTTTATTTTTCATGATATGTGGAATTAAATTTTTTGTGGTTTAAAAATGTTAGAAATACCTAGGTGTATGAATTTGTTTTTTATTTTTCAGCATAAAGTCATACCTCAATAATATTTCATGGCTGCCTTGATTGTATTTAGCAGTGCTCACTCCTACTGACCAGTCGAACGAATAGCCAATATGTAATTGATTGGTTAAATCAAATCCAATTAATGCACCAGCAGCATCGCCCGTGCGGTACATGGCACCTAATAATAATTTATCAAAAATGATAAAAGAACCAGTAACATCAGCTTGAATAGGTGCACCTGCGGTAACTTTAATTAAAGTAGTAGGTTTAAACGAGAGAGTATTGCTTATTTTAAGCATGGTTCCAGCTATAAAAAAGTAATGGCGTTGGTCTTTACCTGCCAATTTTACACCATCGTTATTATTGGAATAATTTGTTTCCATTAAGTTAGGAATAGATACACCTGCATAAAAACGTTCGCGTGAATAATACACACCAAAACCAAAATCGGGAGATACTTTATTATTGATATTATTGGCAAATGCAGGATCGTTTTGTTGATCTAACGTAAGTTTATTTAAATTGGCTTGAAGCATATTGGCTCCAGCACTTAAACCTAACGATAGCTTGGCATTGCGAGAAACACGCATGATATAAGCAAAATTAGCGGTAACAGATGAAAAGTTAACAGGACCAATTTTGTCGTTCATAACTGCTAATCCTAAACCTATATGCTCATTGCTTAAAGGTGCATGTAAAGTTAAAGTTTGAGTTGATGGAGCTCCATCAAAACCTACCCACTGGGAACGATGCAAGGCAGAAACTGTTAAGGCATCGCGGCTACCGGCATAAGCCGGATTAACCACCATGGTATTGTACATATAATGCGTGTACATAGGCGCTTGTTGTGCTTTTATGTGCAATGTTGCCATTGTAAAAACAATTACAACTGCTATTTTATTACTAATTTTCATAATGTAATGAATTGATTAAATGAATGAATTTGATTATTTATTTAAATAGATGGTTCCTTTTAAAATAGGCGAGCCATTACCCAAATCAATGATGTAGAAATAAGTTCCAATCGGTAAATCATCACCACCAACAGTTACACCTGAGTTTGATTTGCCATTCCAATTGTTTAAATATGGACTTGCCTCAAATACCAAGCTACCCCAGCGGTTATAAATATTTACCGAAAGTGTTGGATAATTTTCAATTCCTTTGATTACAAATAAATCATTGATTCCATCACTATTTGGTGAAAAGCCTTCAGGTATTGATAATGTAATATCTACACAAGTTTTTACAATTACATTTAAATTAACCAAAATAGAATTACAACCATTTTGAGTTACAACCAAAGTATAGTTACCTGAGTCGGCTAAAAGTGCACTAGTAATATTTGGATTTTGTGCTGAAGAAGTAAATCCATTAGGACCGCTCCAAGCATAAGTTCCACCTGCTACTGTTTGTGCCACTAAATTGATTGGCTTACCCTCACATATTGGCGAATTACTGCTAGCAATTGCTAAAGGAATTGGATTTACTTTTAACGAAACTCTTACAGAAGTATCAGTTACACCACAACTATTGGTTACAACTAAATAATAATTTAAAGAAGTATCTGACAAAGCCACCTGATTAATTGTTAATATATTTGCATTAGCACCAGAAATATTTGCACCATTCACTAAATCAACACCATCTTTACGCCATTGATAATTTAGTCCGTTACCAATAATACTAGTTGCAAAACTAACAGAACTTCCTGCACATGCTATTTGATTAATTGGTTCTGTTGTAATTATTGGAGCTGTTATGATATTCAATGAAACATTTATAGAAGTATCTCTTAAAGAACAAACGCTCGATATGATTACATTATAATTGGTGGCAGTATCTAAAATGGTTGTAGCGTTAAATCTTAGGGTATCGGTTGTTACACCTGATATATTTAAACCATTCACTAAATTTACATTTCCTCTGCGCCATTGGTAAGTTAATCCTGAACCAGTTGCTCTAGTTACAAATCTTGCTGAACTTCCTAAACAAACTGTTTGGTTGCTTGGGTTAATGCTTATTGCCAAAGGCAAATTGAT
>JAIXSO010000066.1 GCA_027484685.1 Bacteroidota bacterium | reverse complement strand
CATAATATAAATTTTATCGTTGAAACTATTGTTGCAGCAGGCTACCGAAGCTTCTGTCAACACAGGATTAAATCGCACCTTTGTGAAAAACAAAGCTGCGTTTAATCCTTATATGTTAGCGGCTGTTTTTTTCTGCATTTCTATTTTATTTCGCTTCACAGTAAATTCTTTCTGTTACTTTAAATATGTTTTTTGTTTCAGATGGTTTTCCATAATCGTAACGATAAAGTTTTTCAACAATACAATTACATTTATTACTTGTCATAGAAGCTCTGATAATTTTTGATTCTCCACCCCAATCTAAATACATTGTGTCATTCAATGTGAACCCCATTTGTTTGAGCTTTTCAACAATTTCAATAGGTTTGTTTTTGTCTTCTATATATGAAACTAAACTGTCGTAAACATCAATAAACACAATCGGTTCTGTTTGACAGAAATCTTTATTGGCAAAATCAAAGTTTTTAAAACTCATTTTTTTAAAATCATCTTCATTGATAATACCGAACTCATAATTGAATTTCTTGTCTTTGCCTTGAAAAGTACTTGTGACTTTAAAAGTTTCTACGTCTGCTCCGTATAAAATTTGGTCGTTATTAATTATGTGTTTTTTTGTCTTTCCCCAATCATCGTCAATTGGAATAAAATCTTTGATGTCGTCAATATACACTGTGTCGCGTCCGTGAATTAAGATGTTGCCTGCTTTCGCCCAAGGATATTTAATCAATTGAATTTGGTTTGGCTTAATTCCTTTTATTGCGCAATCGTTCAAATTGTTATAAAAACCAAAAAAATATGCATTGTCTTTGTCGGCAAATACGTAATTACCTATGAATTTAAAGGTCTTCGGGTCAATGTCGTTTATTGGTTCTCCGTCTATGAATAAATGATTTTTGTCTTTACCAAAATCAAAACTACAATCACAATCAAATTCTACAGTTTGAAAAGTCGTAGCGTCTGCTTGTTCAATTAGGCGTTTTCCTTGTCCACTACCTTCGTTCCAATATTCATAGTAAACTTTATCGTTTTCAACTTTGTAGCCTTGTCTACAACTTGTCAAAAACGAGATTGTCAAAATTGTAATAAATATTTTTCTTGTTGTCATTTTACGCTGTCGTTTTAAAATAGCCGCTAACTTATTTATATGCCTAACTTTATCAGGCCTATCTCTCCATTTTTTGCAGATATGCGCAACTCAGTAGCGTTTTTTTGTATTACAATAATAAGTTTTTCTTCCACAATTGCTGAGCATTTTTTGATTATTTTTAATAAATATAAAACAACTCATTTAATAAAAACTTAGATCAAAATAGTGCTTTGCGCTTCTCATTATTTTTTGCTTATTTGCCATTATGCAATTTAAATCTATTGTAGGACAAAAAGCCCTCATAAGCAAGCTAATACAAACTACCAAAGATGGTAGAATTAGCCATGCACAGTTATTTTTGGGAGCTGAAGGAAGCGGAAATTTAGCTTTAGCCATAGCCTACGCACAATATGTAAATTGTTTATCTCCAACCGATACCGATAGTTGTGGTGTTTGCGCAAGCTGCGTTAAATACCAAAAATACATTCATCCTGATTTGCATTTTACTTACCCAACTATTTCGCCAACTAAGCTAAGTATTGATGTGTTGGCCGATTTTAGAGAAGCCATCATTGCCAATCCTTACATGAACGATTTTGATTGGCTATGTAACTTAGATAGTGCTGGAAATAAACAAGGAAATATTACTGCCGAAGAATGCCGCGATATTATTAGAAAATTAAGCTTAAAAGCTTACGAAGCTAAATACAAAACGCTTATTATTTGGATGCCTGAGTATATGAAAGCCGAAGGCAATATTATTTTAAAATTGTTGGAAGAACCACCTGAAAATACTTTAATTATTTTAGTGGCTAACGATAGTGAAAAAGTATTGGCTACCATTTTATCGCGAACACAGTTAATAAAAGTTCCAAAGGTTTTAGATGAAGATATTGAGCAAAGTTTGGTTCAAAACCATCAAATAGAAGGTGAAAAAGCGCAAGCCATAGCCCGCTTGGTAAGTGGCAATTACAATTTGGCTTTGAGTTTAATTGATATTGAACATGGCGATTATTTAAATACTTTTATTGAATGGATGCGTAAATCGTTTGCTTATAACAAACCTATGCAAGTAGGTCAGCCAGATGATTTAACTGCACTAATTGATAGACTTTCCATGGTGGGCCGCGAGCAAGTAAAAAGCTTTTTAACTTACAGCAGTCAAATGATTAGGTCGGCTTTTATTTACAAATATGGCCATCCATCGTTGCGTAAAAATACCGAAGCCGAGTTGGCTTTTTTAAATCAATTCAGTGCAGTATTTACGCCCAATAATTTGAGCTTAATTACTACCGCAATTGACGAAGCAATTTTTCATGTAGAGCGCAATGCAAGTGTAAAGATTATGTATTTAAATCTTTCTATGTATATTGGCAAACAATTACAAATGGCTACTGTCAAAAAATAAACTTTTTGAAGGGCCATATTTTGGGTTAAAGCATTTTTGTTTTAGGCCAATAAATCAATTTTTTAAATGTTAAATTATTTTTTAAAGAAATAAATATAAAATGGGATGTTCAAGCGGAGGATGCAGCACCGGTGGTTGCTCAAGCGGAGGGTGTAGCACCGGAGGGTGCAATAAATTAAATACTTACGATTGGTTAAGCGAGTTAGTAATGCCGCCTAACACTCAATTATTTAATGTAGTAGAAGTTAGTTTTAAAGGTACACGTAAAGAATATTATCGCAATACCAATAATTTAGATATAACCAATGGCGATTTGGTAGTGGTTGAATTGGAAAATGGTTACGATATTGGTAAAGTAAATTTAAAAGGCGAGTTGGTAAAACTTCAGCTTAAAAAAGCAGGACTTTCGCCCGAAAGCGAGCATATTAAACGTGTGTTGCGCAGAGCTAATGAGGCCGACATTGCCAGGCAAAAAGAAAACAAGGAATTAGAAATTCCAACCATGTTTAAAGCCAGAACACATGCATTGCAGTTGGGGTTAAACATGAAACTAAGCGATGTGGAATACCAAGGCGATAGACGTAAAGCTACTTTTTATTATACAGCCGAAGATCGTGTAGATTTTAGAGAGTTGATAAAAAAATTAGCCGATGAGTTCAAAGTAAGGATTGAAATGAAACAAATTGGTTACCGCCAAGAAGCAGGTAGGCTTGGTGCTATTGGTAGCTGTGGCCGCGAGTTGTGTTGCAGTACTTGGCTTACCGATTTTAAAATGGTTCATATCAATGCCGCGCGTTACCAAAATTTATCTATTAATCAACTTAAACTTTCTGGCCAATGCGGTAAATTAAAATGCTGCTTAAATTTTGAGTTAGATGTTTACCAAGAATCACTAAAAGATTTTCCTGATAAAGAAAATAACATATTGGAATTTGCGGGTGATGTACGTTACCGACAAGTTAAAACAGATATTTTAAAACGTGTATTATTTTTTGCGCCAATGGGCGAAATAGCTGGAGAGTGGATTGAACTTGGGGTAGATAAAGTAAACGAATATTTGGCCTTAAATAAAGATGGTGTTAAACCAGAATTGGTTATAAAACCTAAAGCCGAACCTAAAAAAGTAGTTGAGCTTGACTTTAAAAACGATATGGGAATGGATAGCCTTACCCGTTTAGATGATAAAGATAGAAAGCGTAATAACAATAACCGCAATAAAAATAATAACCGAAATAATGCTAACCGCAATGCCAATGCAGAAGGTAAGCCGCAAAATGTAAATAATAACCGACCTCAACAACCAAGGCCTGTTAACAATAACAACAATGCAAAACCGGTAAATAATAATCCAAAACCTCAGCAACCCAATAGGCCCAACAACCCTAATAAACCTGCCGAGGAAAGAGTACCAAATAACAACAATAAACCGGTAGCTGAAGGAGGCGAAAAGCCACAAAATAATAAGCCAAGGTTTAATAAAAACCGCAATAACAATAACCGACCAAATACACCAAAACCCAATGATAAGAAAGAGTAAATCTGTTTTTTCAATAATTGCATTGTTGTATGTAGTTTTTTATTTTCAATCGTGTGCTGAGCCACCCATTTTTGAAGAAAACAAAGACATAACCGAACATAATTGGGATTATAAAAATCCGGTGGTGTTTGATGTAAATATTGCTGATACCACTAAGTATTGCAATATGTACATAAACTTGCGTATTACAGGTGATTACAAATACAGCAATTTATTTATGTGGGTTACTGAAACCTTGCCCGATAAAACCACTCAGAAAGAAAGAATGGAATTTACTTTACAAGATGAGCGGGGAAAATGGTTTGGAAAAGGTTTAGGTGATATTTACGAATACCAATTGCAATACAAACCACGTATCAAATTTAAACAAAAAGGAATTTATACTTTTAGTTTAGAGCAAAACATGCGCGATGAAGTGTTGGCTAATGTAGTTAGTGCTGGAGTAAGGGTAGAGTTTTGGAGCCAAGAATCTAAAGCGTGGTAAACACTTTTTATTAATTTTTTTTGGATAATTTATTTAAAAATTAACCTGATGGAATTAAAAGATGGAATAAAAACTTTTCATGCTACAAGTAGGAACGAATGGCGCAATTGGCTTACAAATAACCATTTATCCGAAACCTCAGTTTGGTTAATTATTTACAGAAAAGAAAGTAAGGTAAATAGTGTGTATTATCCTGAGGCTGTAGATGAAGCACTTTGTTTTGGTTGGATTGATAGCAAGCCCAATAAAAGAGATGATGAAAGTTATTATCAATTTTTTTCGAAACGAAATCCTAAAAGCAATTGGAGTGCAGTAAATAAAGTAAAAGTTGAAAAATTATTGCAACAAGGTTTAATGGCGCAAGCTGGTTTAAATGCAATAGAAATTGCAAAGCAAAACGGTACTTGGAATGCATTAGATAAAATAAGTAACTTAGAACTACCAACCGATTTGCAACAGGCATTTGATAATAACCCACAAGCTTTTTCTAATTGGCAGAATTTTCCGCCTTCGGTTAAAAGAGGAATTTTAGAATGGATAATAAATGCAAAACAAAACGCTACCAAACAAAAAAGAATTGCTGAAACTGTAGCTTTGGCAGAACAAAATATCAGAGCCAATCAATACAACAATAAAAAATTGAGTTAAAAGTAAAATTTAACCATTCAAAATGTTTGTGGTTCAGCAATCGGTAAGGAATTAGGTAACCTTTACTTTAAAAGGTATTTTGTTACATAAAAATAAATAAATTACATTTTAAAATAATTCATAATGAAAAATAAACTTTTTCCCGAAGGCTATAACCGTTTTCAAATTCATTTAAATGCTTTAAATGACACTTTAGAAGCTGCACAATTATCCAATGAGCCCGCTTTGGTTGTATTTAAATCTAATGCTAGGCAATCGCTTTTTTATTTGCAAGCATTGGCTCGAATTTACAAAGAGATTCATAATAAAAAACGTTTTGAAAAAATGCGTTTGGCCTTTAAAATGCTCGAAGATCAATTAGGTAAAATTGATTATTATGATGGTTTTATAAAATTATTTTCTAAAAATAAAGCTGTTCCTAAGTCTATTATTCAAAACCTAAAACAGCATTACAATTTGGAATTAAATAACCTTAATGAATTGCTTATTGAACACAATTGGATAAATGCTGAAAAGCCTAAAATAGCCAATATTCAAAATGAGTTGGCTACTGCAAGTTGGAAAAAAGTAGAGGAGGAGAGAAGCGCTATGGCGCAAGTTTTTATTAAGCACATAGAAGAAATAGAATACAAATACGAAATTGGCATTTTAAATTTTAACGATTTAGAACATGGAGTGCACGAGTTTAGAAGACAATTGCGTTGGATAAGTATTTACGCACAAGCTTTAAATGGTTTAATTCAACTAAAACCCATTGAAAATTCACATCCTACTTTAAATTTTTATTTAACAAAACAAGTTTTAGAAAGTCCATTTAATAAAATGCCCGAAGTGGCTTCTATTTCCAAATCAATTTGTTTTCAATCGGCTAATTTTTATGCACTTAGTTGGATGATTGCTGAAAGCGGAAAATTAAAAGATGAAGGTTTAGGAACTGTTTGCCTTGAAACCGCTATGGCCGAACTAGGAAAGAGTGAAGCTGAAACACAAAAACTGGTTATTAAAATACTAGGAAATACCAAACGTTCTCCAAAGCAAGTAAAAGAAGAAATGGAAGTAATAACTGATACTTTTATGTACGATGCAAAAGTGCTGTTTCGCTTAAAACGCGATATTTTTAGAGAATTAGTTTAATTTTACTTTACATGGTTAACAACCCCGTCTTCATTGGGTTTACCCCATTTGCGTTGGTAGTTAATTTCCATTTTTTGGTTAATGGCATCAATAATATTTTGATAACTCATTCCAGCCGAATTAGCTGCGCCAAAAAGCAATATAAAACAATCTGCAAACTCTAAGTTTTGGTTTGGATTATTGTTTTTTACATCATCTGCTAGTTCTTCTATTTCTTGCCTTAAATGCACAATTTTTGAAAGTGCAGTGGCCTGCGTAAATGTATTATTTTGCCAAGTTGTAATGGCATTGTATTGTTCTTCTGTCATGTTTTTTCTTTTTAAAAACTTACTTGTAATTGTATACTTAAATCGCTTTGGGTGTTTCCATTAATTTGCTCTAATCCGCTGCCAATGATGTTTACATTATTGTATTTGGTTTGCGCATAACGCGCAAAAAGTTTTACTTTTTTATTTATTTGGTATTTAGCCATTAGGTAAAATCTGCTGCCACTATTTTGATATAAAGGTACGCTAAAAGTATAAGGCAAATTATCTTCATAAGCATAAATTCTTGCATTGTAATCGTTAATACTAAATAGTGCTAATCGAGTGGTGAAAGTCCATTTGCCCCCATTACTTTTGAATTTTAAATCTTGGTAAATTAAAGTTCCATTGCTAGGCGAAATATTTTTTGTAGTAAAAAATGATTGTTCTAACCTTGTTTCAGCTTCTAACAAAAGGCTCAATTTGTACTTGATATGAAATCTAAATTGCTGTTTTTCTTGCACTGCCAATACATCGTTAAGTGCTTCATTATTATTAATTTCATTTTTTTCTTTGCTTTCAAATCTATACCTCACATACATATTTAAATTTTTGGAAGGATTGTACTGTATTTCATTCAAAACATCATATCCTTTACTTGGTGCGTCTACCAAAAAACGCAGCCATTTTGATTGATAAAAATCGATGTATTGATTAAATACCAAAGCTTTTTTAGGTTTATAACTTATGCCAAAATAAAATCCTGTTTCATTTCTCCCATCGCTGTTTTCGGCAAATGGATTATTATAAGTTACTTGGTAATTTTTATCAAAATTTCTGTATAATAAACAAAGGTCTAGTTTATTATCTAAAGCAATTAAAAGTGAGTGAGTAGTGGCAAATGCACCATTATCGCTACTCGAAAATTCGCCACTTAACAAAGCATTTCCTAAGGCTAATTTATAATCTACACCAGCATTTATAAGTTGTGTTCCGGTAAAATTATATTTTTGGTACAAGGCATTGCTAGGTAAAAATGGACTGCTGTAATTGGTTTTTATTCCTGTAAATCCTACTTGTAAAAATTTAAAATCATGTTGTATATGAATTCCTAAAATGGTTTGATTTACATTTTCTTTATCAGCAATTTCATTGGCCGTGCGGTGAAAGCCTGTTACATTAAAACCTGTAAAACCATCAAAAGTGTTTATTTGGTTGGTATCGGCAGTTTGAAAATTGGTGTTTATTTTTTTGCTTGATACAAAACCAATTATGGTCCAATTTTTATATTGATAGTTTATGGCAGCTCCGCGCATAAACTCAAATTCGTTTACACTTCGGTAAGGCCTTATATTTTGAAAATACCTATTTACATTCAACACAAAAGCCGATTTTCGAGCAGAAAGTCCACTACCAAAGGTCAGTCCTTGCCCAAAATTAGCTTGGTAATCGCCAATAATTATTTGGCTAAAACGCCACACATTTTTTATATGAATATGTGCTGAATAAAAATCAAAACCATTCCTTTGTTCACCTTCAAAAAACTGTTCACCAGCATCTTTTTCAGCAGTAAATCCTAAGTCAATATTTTTCCCTAATTTTTGTTTAGCTCTTACCACATATCGGTAGGGCGAACCTAAATAATATTGTTTGTTTTGTGCTTTTAGTTCATCTGTTTTATAACCTAACCGTTGCTGAAAATCGTTTTCATGTTGTAGTACAATTTCGGTTTTGCCAACTTGTTTTATTTCGCTTAATTTTAGTTGCTTGTTACCTTCATTTATACTTACAAAATGCTTTAAAAAATAAATGCTTTCGTCACTTAAATTATCAATGGCTTGCAGCTCATAAATACTTTCAAAATTACCGTATAGTTTTTGGTGTTTTAAAATGCTTAAAATATCGGTTTGTTTCAAAAAAATAAGTTGCCTTAATTCATTATCGGTCGCTTTGTTCAGGTTGATTTTATTGTCGTACAAGTATTCAAGTTGGGCTTGCAAATCGGTGTAATCTATCGTAGATTCTGTGTTTTCAACTAATTTTTCAATAATGGTTGAAATAATTTCGGTTTTGCTTTGCAATTTTTGCGCTAACAATATTTTGCTATAAAATACCATTGCCAAAGCACCTAAAAATTTTATAAAAACAAACCTTTTATTTGCCATAAAATATCAAACCAATATGTGGTGTAAAACCCAATATTTCATGAATGCTAGCAGCAAAGGCCAAGTCCATTTGTTTTATTTTAGCATTAAACCCAAAAGTTAAATAATTAGGGTTATTGGCATATCCTAAACTTAAGTCAAAATTGGGGTGAAGAGCATAATTAATACCACCTCTCAAAATGGTTTCTTGTTCTAGTGTTTTATCTAAATCGCCAATTAAATATACGCTTTTGTTTACTTGGTATTTTACACCAATTCTTCCAAAAGTATTTATTTTTCCATAACCATTAATTGAGTAATTGCTTAAAGTTGGATTGAATAATAAAACACCCAGTTGCAAGTTTTTATTAATTTTATAAAAGGCACTTAAGCTTCCAGTTAAAGCGCCTGTATTTTCCTGCTCTGCAATGTTAATGGTAAGGTAATTAAGCGTAATACCTAAGTTAAAATTGTTGTTAAGTTTTTTTGCAATTCCTAAGCTGATGTTTTGTTGGTTGTATTTATCGTAACCAAAGTGGTTTATACTTGCTCCAACATGAAATAGTTTTGTAGGAATTAATATGCTTGAATTAATTAAATTAAGCTCTTTTATACTGAAACGAGTTTGATTATAAATACCAATTTGGTATTGCTTTAACTCGGCCGAGCTAGCCATATTGTTGTTTATAGCAAATACATTACTTTCCGCAGTACTGCTTCCTCCTAAACTCCAAGCCCTAGCGCCAATTGGGTCATGCACTATTTGCGCATTCACTTTTTGAAATGCAATTATCAGTAGTACTATTTTTAAAAGGAGCTTCAAGTAAAAATATTAAAGTTATAAAAATCAATAATCGAAAATAAAATTTATTTTACCTAATTAAAGTAACTGTTCCATGGAGTTTTACTTCGGGCTCATTTTGTTTTTTATAATAACCTAAATAATAATAAACGCCCGCTAACGCATCTTGTCCATTACTTGTTTTTCCATCCCATTTGGGTTGATTTGAAGTGGTTTTATATATTTCTTGCCCCCACCGGTTAAAAATGGTTAATTCATATTCACCACATTGGCTAATGCCATCAATAAAGAACATATCGTTTGCACCATCGTTGTTTGGTGTAAAGGCATTACTAAAATCCACCTTATTAAATAATTCGTTAAAGCTTAAGGTTTGTTTGGCAGTGTCGGCACAATTGGTATTCGCATTTAAAATTAACACTACCTCTTTATTGTTTATTTCATCAATGGTTACAGTTGGGTTTTTTAAAACACTAGTTTTTCCGTTTGGCAGTAACCATAAATAATTCAATGCATTTTCGGTTGGTGTTCCAAGTGTAACTGTTTTGGCGCAAGTATCTATATTCATTTCAATGGCAGCTTCTTTAAACCTAAACGACATTTTAAAAGCTGCATTGCTGCAACGCGGACTCACATTTGTTTTAAAAACTGCATCGGTATTAGTTGGAAAATCACTTAAAAAGTTGCCATTGGCTGGGCAACTTGCACAAACTGATTGGTAAATATAACCCCTTTTGTCAAACCTACTCGTGCCTCCATCTACATGGTCAGGTGAGCTATTTCCTCCAAAAAATGTGGCATACAATATTTTTTCAGCATTTTGGCCTAACACCATTAAATAAAAGTCGTTGCCATCGGTAGTTTTTTGAAATGCATCATTGGTAATTGGCAATCCCTGTGTATTTCCTCCAAGACCAAATCGAGAGTCGTTGCAGCCCCAACCACTAATGTATAAACGTCCGCAGTCATCTAGCAAAAATGCGTTTATACTTAAATCAACATCTGCCGCTCCTCGCCCAAAAGTGCTTATAAAATTAATGGTACTAAAATCGTTGTTTATTTTGCTAATAAATTGTTTTCCATTGGCAACTGAATATACATTTCCAATCGGTGCAATATTGCCCAACGAATTTCCAACAATATAAATGTCCTCATTATTGTCTAATTCTAAACTAAACACTTGGTCGTTTTGAGTAGTGCCAAAATATTTTGCTTTTAAAATAGTCGAACCATCAAACTTTATTTTAGCAAAAAAACCATCAGAATTTCCTCCTATAAATGAATTTGTCGCAGTTGGAATTTGCATATTGCCTGTAGTAGTTCCCGCTATAAAAATATCGTCAGTTTGGTTCAAGTCAACGCTGTAAATAACATCTTCGCTATTACTTGGCATGGCAGCACTAAATAGCAAATTATTGCAAGTAGGTGAAAGTTTAAAAACCACTCCTTTTTGAATAGCACTTGGAATGGATGCACCAAACGAACCTGATGTAAAAGGAAAATCGGTTGAAAAACTGCAACTGCCAACTATAATATTGTTTTGCTTATCAATAGTAACGTCTCCCCTAAATTCATCGGCATAAAAGGTATTTAAAAACGGTTTTATATTCAGTCCATCACTGCCTAAACCGCCAATAAAAGTAGAGCCTAGCAGTGTAGTTCCATCTTTGCTTAATTTGGTTACAATTATGTCAATATCTCCATTTTGCGAATTATCGTATGAGTCAGAACTCATCGGAAAATCAATTGATTTGCTGGTTCCCATTATTACCAAATTGTCGTTATTGTCGGCTACCAAACTGTGCGGATATTCGTTTTTTGAGCCGCCTAAATAAGTAGCATAAATCAGTTGTTTACCATCGCTGCTGTATTTGCTTATGGTAATGTCGCAAGCCAAATTTACTGGTGCTTCTTGATTGCCACCTTTATAAGTTAATTGAAATGCACCTGGCGTTACAGGATATTTACCTGCAAAAGCATCACCACTTACCCCTCCCGAAAATAAATTTCCTTCACTATCGTAAGTTGCTGTAAAACCAAAATTATCATCAGTAGCACCGCTGTAAGTGCTAAAAATTAAATCTGGGTCTATAATTAAATCGTAGTTTTTATTGTAATTATTTGATTTGAAACTAATTATTTTATTAGTGATGCAGTAAATAACATCAACTCTTACTTGCTTGCCATTAATTATTTGGTACGCAAATGGTTTTTGTTCTTTTAAAATGCCTTGGCTATGCGCAATATACAATTCGTTGTATTGAATATAAACGGAATCGGCCCCTTTAAAATCAAGTTTTATGTTTTCTAAATTTCCCATTGGTTTTATAATCCAATCGTATTTTAAAGTGGAGTTGTTTTTAGCTGAAATTTTTAAATCAATATGTTTATATAAGTTTTGGTAAGTTATTTGAGTGAACGATTGCACTTTAGATTGCCATTTTTGAGGTTTACTGCCTAAAAAAAAATTTTTGTAAAAAGGAGCAGGTTTACCATTCGAAATTATGTTAGGATTTTCGTTAGCACTTACAAATTTTAGTGTTATAAAATGCCCATCAATTGAATTATTTTTAAACTTATCTTTTTTTAAATGTTGGTTTTCATGAGCCACTTGGTTTTCATTTAAAAAATAATAACCAATGTTGTTTTGATTAAATAAAATATGGTTATTGGCATTCCAAAATTTAAATTTTATGTCATTATCCCACTGTCCTTTGTTTTCGGTAAAGTAAATGCTGTTATTTGTGTTTTCGCTAAGGTCACTTATTTGAGAATATAATTTTGGCAGTGAGCTTAAAAGCAAAAATGTTAAAATAATGATATGTATATTTTTAGCAGACAAGTTTTGCAAAATAAACAAAACAAAATAAACAAAAACGCAAATTAAATTACTTGTAATAAAAGCATTTAGAAAAATTTAAGTTTTTTTTACTTTAACATGCAACTATAAAATAAATTCTTTAATCAAACCCAACAGCAATATAAAAGTGAGCCAAAACATAAGCCAAGAATTGATAGATAAATGCATACAAGGTGAGGCGCGAGCCCAAAAACAATTGTATGAATTTACATCAAAACAAATGTATGGTATCTGCTTAAGGTATTGTAAAAATCCTGAAGATGCTAGAGATACTTTACAAGAAGGTTATATTAGGGTTTTTAGTAAAATAAAACAATTTGAAGGCAAAGGAGTAATTGAAGCATGGATGAGGAGAATTTTTGTTAATTGTGCTTTAGAGAATATTAGGGTAAATAAATTTTATACTGAAATCACTGATATAGCTGATGAGTATGATTTAGTTTTTGATAATTTTACAATAGATAAAATTAGTCAAAAAGAAATTATGGAAACCATGCAAAAATTAGCTTTAGGATATAGAACGGTTTTAAACTTATATGCCATTGAAGGATATTCGCATGCAGAAATTGCAGAAATGCTTCAAATAAACGAAGGAACATCAAAAAGTCAACTTGCAAGAGCAAGAGCTGCTTTTTTAAAAGAATATAATAAAAGAAAAAATTGAGTAATTTAGACGAAATATTAAAACAACAAATGCAAAATTTTGCTCCTGATGCGCCAAACGTTTGGGTGGGTATTGAGCAAGGTGTGCAAGCCAATGCTGCTGCGCAAAGCAGTGCTGTGGCAGGAAAAGTTGTTATAAGTAAAGTGGCTTTAACTGTAATTAAGGTAGCAGCTATTTTGGCCATTCCTTCCTCAATAGCAACTTATTTTTATACAAAAAATAGTAAAAAAGAAAATATTGAAAGCGAATCAAAAGTTGCAGAATTAAAAGTACCAATTGAAGTAAATTCTCCAGAAATTAGTTTTGACAAAACACATATAACTAATAAGCCAAAAGAAACTTTTACAAATAAAGAAAAGTATGGTTCTAATAATTTAATTAAAACCCAAGAGGCTTATATTAATGATAACTTTATTGAGCATAAGTTAAATGTGGAGAATAAACAGCAAGAAGGGTTATCAAATAGAAATCTTGAACATACTTCTACTCCCGAAGTTGTTAATGAAATAGTTTCAAATCCAACCATACCTGAGATTGATTTGGATGATAAAATTGATTCAATTGAAAATACAGAAAATAATGCCGAAGCAACCGAAACAGACAAAAATGTATCATCACATATTAAAATACCTAATGTATTAACGCCAAATGGTGATGGCTCAAATGATAGGTATGTAATAGAAATTGAAGGCGAAAAGGTATTTAACTTAAAAATTTACAATTTTAACAATGAGTTGGTTTTTGAAAGTAATGATAAAAATTTTACTTGGGATGGTATAAGTCAAAAAACTGGACAAGCTTGTAATAGTGGTATTTACTATGGTGTTTTGAATTTTAAATTTATGAATAGTGAAAAATTGCAAACCAAAATGACCAAAATAAAACTCATACGTTAATGATTTAAAATTTGTAATTGAATGAAATAATATTATGTTAGCAAACTGTTTAAAACAAAAATAAAAATGAAATATATGTACTTTAAACTATCAACACGAAAACTGAGGCAGAGTGCTGTTTTGGTCTTTCTATTGTTTGTGTCAGTAATGGCTAAAGCCCAAGCTGATTTTACAATGTCCCCCGCAAATCCTTGTGCAGGAGTGGATTTAACCACGGTTAATATTACTCCAGGTATTGCTCCTGCAGATGTAATTTCGTATACCATTCGTTGGGGTATACCTAATGATACTGCGGTAAATAACAGAATTGTAACTCAAGCACCAAGTCCCAATTTTTTAAAAACATACATGAACGGTGGCATTTACACTGTAACCGTTATTGTAAAAAGAACCAATGGTCCAGACATTGTGGTAACCAAACAACGTAAAATTTGGGAAAGACCAACTACCAAGTTTGTAATGGCGAGTAGAGATACCCAATGTTTTAAAAATAATGAGTATTGTTTTACCAATACATCAAAACAAGGTACAGCGCCTTTGGTTAGATATGAATGGACTTTTGGGGATGGTAATGCCTTAACCCAAACCGATACCAATGCACGTTTGGTTTGCCATAAATATGCTATTAGTAATCCTTCGTTCAATGTTGGTTTAAAAGTAACAGATTCGGTTGGTTGTACTACCGATCCTCTAATTGACGCTTTAAGTGCGAGAGCTATTTCAATTGCCCCTGATTTAAAACCGAGCTTTACTATTACTGGTTCACCAAGATGTGATAGTTCGAGATATATTTTTACCAATACCACTCCATTAGGCTTTTCAGCAGTAACAAAATTTATATTTGATTTTGGTGATGGTAAAAAATATGAGAAAGGTCCACCAAATACTGTTACAAGTGATTTAAATATATGGACAAGGCCATTTATTCATACATATTATGATAATAATGTTTTTTATCCATATTTAATAGTGCAAACCCAAAGGTGTGCAGATACATTCTATTATAAATCTACGGGTTTACAATTACCTGAAAATATTATTTATCAAATTGAATTATTAACTAAACGTGATATTCAAAATGACTCGATAGCAGACTCAGTTTGCTTTAAAAAACCGGGTGAGGCTGCTGTAACCCTTTATAACAATGGGGAACTTGCTGGAAAAGGTGGAACTAAACTTAATTTTGTATGGAGTTTTAACGATCCATATGAACCTAATGCTACTAATTATATTTTTCCAAGTGTTGATCAGCCTACTTATAAATACAAAGGCTTAGGTCAGTTTTTCCCTACATTAACGGTAGTTTGTCCTGGAGCACTTCCTAAAACATATACTTTTTATTCAAGGATAGATACACTGCCAAAAGACAAAAATAGATATCAATACCAAGATTATTTTATACCCAATGGAACGGCTTCTAATCAAAACAGTTATATAGTTAATCCAATTCTTTATACTAGAAATGGTAGATTACTAACTCCTAATACTCCAGCTAATCCGCAATATTATAATTACAATGGAAAAATTTCAGAGTATGCTTATGATACGGCTGTTAGTCCTGTTGATCCAACATTAATATTAAGTGTAACTGCCCGTCATATTGGTTGGTCAGATTCAATGAGTTCAAATTGGGATTTCTTTAATAATGGTTCATTTGATTGTGTTAATAAATACACCACCACTACAAATATTACTTTTAGAAATCCTTTTACAAGCACATTAATAACTGTACCTTTTAATAAGGAATATTGTAATCCTGTGTCCTCAGCACTAAACCATGATTTAATTGCATTAGGTGTAAATATTTTAGGTCCAGATGCTAGGATTGAAAATCCCCCACCTCCAGGTCCTCCTAGAGAAATAGTTCAGTGGCAAAAATTACAATGTGGACCGTCATTCCCTGTTCAATTTACAAATAATACATTAACTTATCAATCTGATAGGTTATGGATAAATTGGGATTTTGGTGAACAATCGTATGCACCTGCTTGTACTTCATATTCTATTCCAAATCCTTCAGCAGCTAATGGTGGTTTAGAGCCTTACTCTGACGCTGCAGATTTACAAAACAGGACTATTGGAGCTTTTGTTGCCAACGGACGCAACTATCTAGGAAGATTCAATGGTTGTAATTTCTCTCATGATACACTTCCAACACATCAATATGTAAATTGGGATAAGGTATTAATTTGGAATAAATATGGTCATGATTTTCCACCTTATGATACCACCAGATGGTCAAAAAATTATACTAGTTGGCCTCCATCTGGTCCACCACCTGTTGGTATGAATTGGGTTCATCCTAGTGATACCTTAACTTGGAATAAACCTGTTTTAGCAGTTGGTCCTACACCTACTCGCTTAGATACGATGTTAAATATTTGGCCTCCAGATATTAATCCTAATACAGTAATTACTTTAAATAGAGGTATTCCAGATCCTATTTCTGCTGCAAGGGGTAATTGGATGGATTTGATTCCAGCTGGAACTAGAATTGATACGGGATTACTGAACGTAAATTTAACTATCGCTAATGATAAACGTCTAAGACGTTATAAAGGTAATGATATTATCCCTGGTTTAACACCACCAACTACATTGTATGAATATGCATTCAAACGTCAAGTAATCCAAGATATTACTGTTACTTTAAAAGAAAAGGATTCATTGAATAATATTTCCGCTGATCCTGATTACCGATTGGTAAAAACAAAGCCTGATACATTAAAAGTTTATGATCCATTTACTAAAACAATGAAAGATTCAATAGTTTTTGATTCTTTGATGTTAGATGATTGGGATTGTAGCGCTTCAAGCACTGTAACTTTATCATTTACCCGTCCAGATGCTTATGGTATGGCACAAGATGGAAGAATATGTCCAGGAAGAACCAACGGGGTGTTTGGTGGTACCGCTAAAATTATTTTTGACAGAAATGGTTACATGGACACTACAAGGTCTGTTCAGTCACCAGGTATCTTACCAAGTAGTTCAAGGACTTTCTTGCAAATAAATTATGACTCCTTGTTAGACAGACATGATAATACCCCCTGTGTATTGGATCAATTTGTTGGTTTTGGAGGTGGTTTAACACCAGGTGGTACTAATATGCCTCCTATGTGGAATAGCCCAAATTACAATCCTCCTCCACAAGCTTGGACTAGCGCATCTGGCGGATCTACCTTTGTTTATTATTATCCAAATGGAGGCAGCCCAGTTGGTGCAACTAATATGCCTTATGATAAAAAAGGATTTGTGACTATTGGATTAATTGTAGGAACAGGTTGTTTAACTCCAACGAATTGTAATTTGCCAGGTTGTATAAGTGATACAGTTTGGTATCATAATTTCTTTAGATTCATTGAATTAGAGGCTGCATATACTACTGCA
Organism: Bacteroidota bacterium; assembly: GCA_027484685.1. GTDB lineage: Bacteria > Bacteroidota > Bacteroidia > UKL13-3 > UKL13-3 > JAAFJM01. Next base: position 49,051 of record JAIXSO010000066.1, on the reverse strand, counting down.
AACTTTACATATGAAAATGTTGATTTTAATAACAAAAATTCAATGTGTTATTTAAGAGGTAAGGGAGACGATGTTACATTTCATTACAAAGTAGAACAACAAGACAATGTAATCGCTGATATTTGGAATTGGGGTGATGGAACAGCTACAGTTGATTCGTTCTACTACCAACCTGGTGAAGATATTCCTTATAATAGAATTAGATACCACTTTAATGCTTTAACGCTGCCATGGGAATTCCAATATGCTGAATATTTTAATGTTGGTACTAGATTAAGAAAAGATACTATTATTGAAATAAAATATGCTTGCGATGATGTAAATAAATTATTTCCTAAATATGATACTACTATCAATGTGAGGGATTCAAGTTTATTGTTTACTCCAATTACTCATAGGTACTATAAATCTTCATTTGAACAAATGATAATTGGTGGAAGTGGAAATTTAGAAAGAAAAGGCGACATTACAGAAGTTAATCATATCATGGTTACCAATACCTATTCACGTTGCCAAAGTTTTGCTAAATCGAATCTTGTTATTGGTGTAATTGATACATTCGACATATTAAATGGTGATGGCCAATTGGATACTGTTTTCTGTGAAGGTCAAACAGTCTTTTTTAGAGATTCTGTTAGGTATTGGTATCCATCAACCAATTGTTCTCGTCCGTTGAATATTCCAGCTCAAGAGAATGATTTATTGCATCATGACCGAGGAAATATGCACCAATGGGCATATACCAGAACAAATTATCCTCTTGATTCAATCAGACCAACGCCTATTTATGATTTCACAGATTATAAAGTTTTCCCTGCTACCTTAACCGTTTGCCCAACTGGATACGGAACAACTAATGCTAATCCTAGAACGCCTGTTATAATCAATAATGACCAAGGAACTCCACTGGCACGTTGTTATAAAGAGAAAACATATTTCTACGAACGTGTATATTGGGATTTTGAAAGTGATGGTGTAATTGATCATTTGCGTCCAAATACTCCAATTACAGGAAATGAAGTTTCTACAGTAACCCATAAATATCCTAAATATGGTAGATATAAGGTTTCTATGTATTCTATTGATAGTACAGGACGTTGGGATACTTGTGTTCAATATGTGAATGTAGTGAAGCCAATAGCTAAAATTGATGCAAAAGATTACTATGCTTGTGGTGATAAATTTATATTCAAAGATTCAACTCAAGTTTTACAAAATTATGCAGATGTTTCAGACACTTTAGATAGAATTGCTGGTTGGAAATGGTGGTTTGGTGATAAAGTTTATAACTCAAAATTGCCTCAGTCTATTTTAAAAGACCCTATTTATGACTACAGAAGAAATGGTAAATATACACTTAGAATTGCCATTAATACAGAACAAGGATGTACTGACACTGCATTAAAAGATATCTTTATTGCTGGTCCTCGTCCTCATTTGGTAATTTTAGATGATACTTTAGGCTGTGTGCCGCATAGAGTTAGAGTTGTTAGTATTCCAGAAAGAGAACCATGGAGTGACCCTACCATTGATACCCCAACCAAATTAACTATTATACGTTCTGGTCGTCCAGATAAATATTTTGTGCCTATTAAATACTCTCGAATAGATACTGCTGTATTCTTTTACGATCAACCAGGTACTTATTATATAAGTGCTGAAGCATATAATACAGAAGATGGAAGTGCCAGTGCATGTAGACCAGTATTTACCCCTGATACAGTGGACGGTTTTGAAAAACCAATCATAATATCAGTGAATGTACCTTATAAAGTAAATATGTTATCAAGTAAGGATACGGTTTGTGTTGGTGAAGTGTTTAGGTTAACTAACAATTCAGACCGAGATACTATTACTAGGTATAGAATGGATGTATTTGATGCCAATTTTGGTACAAGAATAGATTCATTACTGAAAACAAATTATATTACCGATACAAGTTGGCAGTATAAATTTAATGCAGTAGGACAATATAAATTGGTGTTAAATTCAACTAGGTTTGATAACAAGTATTCTCCTTGTGCTAATTACGATACAATTACTATGGTAGCTGCTAAATCAAAAGCAGACTTTACAGCCACTGAAGCTGGCGAAGCTAGATTTAGATTGGTTAATACCTCTGATACAGTTATATCAGATAAATACACTTGGAAAATCTACAATCCTGATGGAAGTCTTTACGAAGGTTTCCCTAAAGATTTCGATGAATCAAGCGATTTGAATGACTTTATTCAAACCTTTAATATTGATTCTTCAAGATCGTTCAATGTGTGTATTATAGCTGATGTGGCTGGTACACAAAGTTGTCCTGATTCAGTTTGTAAAATAATTCAAGTTATTTTACCTAAGAGTAAAATCAATATTCCAAATGTATTTACTCCAAATGGTGACGGTAAGAACGATGAGTTCAAAATTGAAATTGTTGGATACAAAAAATATAGTTTAATTGTTTGGAACAGATGGGGTAACACTATTTTTGAAAGCGATAACGCTGAAAAAATGTGGAACGGAAAAACCAATAATGATGGTGCTGAAAATCCTGCTGGAACTTATTACTACTTGTTCACTTACCAATTGCGTGGTGGCGAAGAAAAAACCGTAAGAGGTTCAATTACTTTAATTAGACAATAAATTAGTTGTAACACACTTAAAAAGCTGCCTTCACATTGCTGAAGGCAGCTTTTTTATTTATAATTGAAATTATGATTAGTTATTGGGAACAGCAATATTTTACTGAATATGATTTTATAATTGTTGGTTCGGGTATTACGGGACTTTCGTTAGCTGCCGAAATTAAAGAGCGAAAGAATAGTGCTAAGATTTTGGTTTTAGAGAAAGGATTATTGCCTACAGGTGCTTCTACTAAAAACGCTGGTTTTGCTTGTTTTGGATCTGTTTCTGAACTTGCTTACGATTTAAAAATCATGGGAGAAAAAGCACTCCTTGAATTGGTGAATAGTAGAATAAATGGTTTGGTTGCATTAAGGAACAGACTAGGAGATATAAATATAGATTTTCAAAATAATGGTGGTTATGAGCTTGTTTTAAATGATAGTTCAAATAATGTTTTGGAAAAATTACCAATTATTAATAATTTACTTTATCCAATATTTAATCAAAATGTTTTTTCAGAAGATAGTAAAGCTGTTTCAAGATTTGGTTTTTCAACTGAGAAAATAAATTCAGTTATTTTCAACTCGTTTGAAGGGCAAATTGATACCGGTTTGATGATGAACTCCTTAATAAATTATGTAACTAATTTAGGTGTAAAAATAATAACCGGAGCTTTGGTTGAAAATTATTCGATTAATAATGGACAGGTTTCTTTAAATTGTCAATCATCTGATGGATTAAATTGTCATTTTGTAGCAAATAAAGTAGCATTTTGTACCAATGCTTTCACAAAAAATATTTTTCCTGAATTGACTATAAATCCTGGAAGAGGACAGGTTTTGGTAACAAAGCCAATTGAAAATTTAAAAATTAAAGGTACTTTTAGTTTTGATGAGGGTTTTTATTATTTTAGAAATATTCATAATAGAATTTTGTTTGGTGGCGGAAGAAATGTTGATTTTGAAACAGAAAATACTACCAAATTCGAACGAAATGAAACCATTCAATTAAAATTGATTGACTATTTACAAAGCATAATATTGCCAAATATTGATTTTGCGATAGATAGGCAGTGGGCTGGTATTATGGCTTTTGGAAATGATAAATCCCCAATTGTAAAAGAAATTGATAATCATATTTTCATTGGAGCTAGGTTAAATGGGATGGGTGTTGCTTTAGGTAGTAATATTGCCAAACAATTGGCTGATATAATGATGTAAAGCACTTAAAATGCATTATGGTTATATTGGCTTTATTTTTCTGCTTTTTGATTCAAACAATTTCGTTATTTTCGTCCGATTTTGCTAAAACCAACACATGTCAAAAAAAGACCAAATAGATACAACTAAATTACCAAAACATATTGCCATCATTATGGATGGAAATGGCCGTTGGGCTAAAGGATTTGGTAAATTCCGAATTTTTGGGCATTATAATGGTGTAAAAGCAGTAAAAACTACTGTAGAAGCCGCAGCAGAAATTGGTATTAAATATTTAACGCTTTATGCTTTTAGTACCGAAAATTGGAATAGGCCAAAAACAGAGGTCGATGATTTGATGGAGTTATTGGTTGACACCATTAAAAAGGAAACACCAACTTTACAAAAAAACAATATCAGGTTAATGTCAATTGGTAACACTTTAGATTTACCTGAAAAATGCTATTTGCAATTACAAGAAACGATTGACGCAACTAAATCTAATACAGGTTTGACTATGGTTTTAGCGCTAAGTTATAGCGCTAAGTGGGATATAGTTAATGCCATTAAAAATATTGCTACTAAAGTAAAAAATGGTGACATATTGGTTGATAATATAACCTCTGAAATGCTTGATAATGAGCTTTCTACTAAGGGTGTGCCTGATCCTGAATTAATGATTAGAACCAGTGGAGAACAAAGGGTGAGTAATTTCTTGTTATGGGAGTTAGCTTATTCTGAGTTTTATTTTACCGATAAACTTTGGCCTGATTTTAAAGAGGAAGATTTGTATGAAGCCATTTTAAACTATCAGCAAAGAGAAAGAAGGTTTGGAAAAACCTCTGAACAATTAATTACAAACTAAAAAAATAGAGAAATAGTGAAAGTGGTAAATGTTTTAGCAATAAAAATTTAACATGAAATAGGTTGCATAAAGTAACTTAACACTTGTATTTTCGTTATAAACAAATGATAAAAAAAATTGCATTAATTGCATTAATAATTTTAGGTTTTACAAAGGTTGGCTTTTCTCAAGCTGATTCGGTAAATAACTATGCAACAATTGATTATGGTGCAGCAAAAACTTATATTGTAGCAGGTTTTGAGGTAACAGGTACTAGCTATTACGACAAAAGTGTTATTCAAATTATAGCAGGTATTTCTATTGGGCAAAAAATTAAAATTCCTTCTGATGATGTTACAAAGGCCATTACTTCTCTTTGGAAACAAAAACTATTTGATGATATTAAGCTAAAAGTCCAGAAAATTGAAGATGAAAAAATTTGGTTGGAATTAGCTTTAAAAGAAAAACCTCGATTATCTACTTTTAGTATTATTGGTGTAAGAAAGGGTAAGGCCGAAGACATTAGCGAAGCGCTTACCATGAAATCGGGTCAAATCATCAATCAAAATTTATTGGTAACTGTAGAGCGTGAAATTAAGAAATTTTACTCTGACAAAGGCCGTTCTGATACAAAAGTTAAATTTGAATTGGTTGATTACAATGCTGTAAAAAATACCAATCGTTTAAAAATATTTGTTACTCCTGGGCCTAAAATAAAAATTGATAACATAATTATTGAAGGTAATACGGCTTTAACCGATAAACAAGTTAGGGCTCAAATGAAAGAAACTAAATGGAAAAAAAGACTTTTTGCCAAATCAAAGTTTATTGAAGACAATTACAGTGACGATAAACAGAAGATTATTGAAAAATATTTGAGTTTGGGTTACCGCGATATTCAAATTGTGTCTGATTCAGTTTGGAGAGGAAAAGACCAAAATGTGAACATAAAAATGGTAATAAACGAAGGTTTAAAATATTATTTTAGAAACATTAAGTTTATTGGTAATTCTAAGTATAAGGATGCTGATTTACATAGGGTTTTAAATATTAAGCGAGGCGATATTTACGATCAAACCTTGCTTGATGAACGCTTGAACATGAGTCAGCAAGGGTTGGATGTTAGTACCTTGTATATGGACGATGGCTACTTGTTTTTTAGAATTGAACCTGTAGAAGTTTTAATTGAAAACGATAGTATTGATTTGGAAATTAGAATTACCGAAGGCGAACAAGCAAGAATTAATAAGGTAACTGTTAAGGGAAATACCAAAACTAGTGACCACGTTATTCTACGCGAATTGCGTACTAAACCAGGTCAATTATTTAGTCGTTCTGATATTACCAGAAGTTTGCGTGAATTAAGCCAAATTGGATACTTTAACCCCGAAGCTTTAGGTGTTAATCCTGTTCCAAACCCAGCAACAGGAACTGTTGATATTGAGTATAAAGTGGAAGAGCGTGCAAACGACCAAATTGAGCTTTCGGGTGGTTGGGGAGCAGGTATGATTATTGGTACTTTGGGTTTAACCATTAATAATTTTTCAGCACGTAAAGTTTCAAGAGCTAGCTCTTGGAATCCAATTCCTAGTGGCGATGGTCAACGTATTTCGTTAAGAGCGCAAACCAATGGAACCTTTTTTCAATCTTACTCAGCATCTTTCACTGAACCTTGGCTAGGTGGTAAAAAACCAAATGCTTTAAGTGTTTCAGTTTTCCATTCTCGTCAAACCAATGGTTTTTCAAGCGAAGATTCGCGTAGTACAGGTTTATTTACTACTGGTTTAACTGTAGGTTTAGGTAAACGTTTAAAATGGCCTGATGATTATTTTGTGTTACAATATCAAGGTAGTTTTCAGCAATACGATCACAAGTATAGCTCAACTGGATTGCCTTATATTTCGTCTATTGCACAGGGTGTTTCAAACAATATTAGCTTTAGGATGATATTAGGGCGAAACTCTACCGACCAAATTATTTATCCACGTTCTGGTTCAAATATTTCGTTGTCGTTACAACTTACACCTCCATATTCATTATTTACCAATGTTAATACATCGCAAAACATGCGCTGGTTAGAGTTTCATAAATGGAAATTTGATGCTACGTTTTTTAATAGAATTTTTGGCGATTTAGTATTTATGACCCGCGTTAACTTTGGTGCCATTGGAAATTATAACAGCAGTTTAGGAATAACACCTTTTGAACGCTTTTGGGTTGGTGGTGCAGGTCTTACTGGTTTTAATTTAGATGGCCGTGAGTTAGTAGCTTTACGTGGTTACCAAGACAATACTTTAACTCCATTATATACTGATCCAAATACGGGACAAACTGCACCTAAAGGTGCCACAGTTTATAATAGATATACCATGGAGTTGCGTTATCCAATTTCTTTAAATCCTCAGGCAACTGTGTTTCCGTTAGTATTTGTTGAAGCTGGAAATGCGCAATTGCAGTTTAAAGATTTTAACCCTTTTAAATTATACAGAAGTTATGGTATGGGTGTTCGCATTTTCTTGCCAATGTTTGGTATGATTGGTTTGGATTATGGATGGGGTATTGATGATGTTCCATTGCGTCAAGGTGTTAATGGAGGTAATTTCCATTTCTTAATTGGACAACAGTTTTAAAAAAATTATACTAAAAACACTAAAAATTGTTTTAGCTATTATGAAAAAAATATTTGTTTTGTTTACAGTTTTGCTAACACTTGGTGCTAGCAAAGTTTATGCTCAAAAATTTGCTTATGTAGATACAGAGTATATTTTAGATTTGTTGCCTGAGTATCGTTCGGCCCAAAAGCAATTAGATGCCATGAGCGAAGATTGGCAAAAAGAAATGGAGCGTAAAATGCAAGAACTTGAAAAGGCTGAAAAGGAGTTTAATGCTGAGCAAATTTTAATGAGCGATGAAATGAAAAAGAAACGCGCTGAAGAATTAAAAGTTAAGCAAGATGAATTGAGAGATTTTAGAAATAAAAAGTTTGGTTACGAAGGAGAATTGTTTAAAAAACGTCAGGAATTGGTAAAACCTATTCAAGATAAAGTTTACGATGCAGTTCAAAAAGTGGCCAAAGCTCGTGCTTACGACTTTATATTTGCTAAAGGTGGCGAGGTAGTAATGCTTTACACCAATTCTAAATACGATATGAGCGATGAAGTTTTAAAAGAACTTGGCATAGCAATTGATAAACCAACTAAAAACCAATTAAAACCTGAAAATCCGGCTCCAAACACGGGTGGAGGTAAACGATAATTTTAAAAACAATAAATAATAAACAGAAATGAAAAGCATCATTAGAAAATTTGCATTGGCAATGGTATTTGCGCTTTGCGGTGGAGTATTTGTAGCAAATGCTCAAAAATTAGGTTATGTAGATTTGCAAGAAGTTATGGTAGCAATGCCAGAGTATAAAAAAGCAAATGCTGATATGGAAAAATACCAAAAACAGTTAGAAGATGATTTAGGTAAATTACAAGAAGAGTTTCAAATTAAGTACAAAGAATATGAAAAAAATCAAGGTACTATGAGCCCTACAATGCGCGAGTTTAAAGAAAAAGAATTACGCCAATTACAAGAGCGTATTCAAGAGTTTCAACAATCGGCTGTAGAAGACAGTCGTAAAAAAGAATCTGAATTATTAAAGCCGATAGTTGACAAAGCAAAAGCTGCAATTGCTCAAGTAGCTAAAGAATCAGGTTATGCTTATGTTTTTGATAGCAATACAGCTGGAATGCTTTACAAACCAGAAGGCGATGATGTTACAGCCATGGTAAAAAAGAAATTAGGAATTGTTGAAGCGCCACCTGCTCCAAAAGCTGCACCTCCAGTTGCACCTAAAAAATAATTAACCTATAAATATTTAAAACCTCGAATTTGAAAAAGTTCGGGGTTTTTTTATGATTTGACATCAATATGTCAATTTAAGCAAATATTGATAATTGTGTTTTGTAAAATACTTTTACATTTGCCCTTACCCAATTTTTTAAAACAAATGCATATGATTAGTTTAAGAAACAAATTTTTACTCCTTGTACTGTTATTCAGTATTTCATCTATGGCTGTTTTTGCGCAGCTTAAAAAAGAACCTGTTTGGAAAATGGTTAGCAGCAAACCAACTGCTAAAATTGGTGATGAAATAGAAATTGTTTTAACCAGTGTAATTGAAAAAGATTGGTACATGTATAGCAATGATATGGACCCTAATTTGGGGCCAATAGCTGCTGAATTTACTTGGAAAAAAGACCCAAGTTATGCCTTGGTTGGCAAAACCAAACCTGTGGGTAGCCATAAACATTACGAAGAAGTTTGGAAAGGTACAGTAAGTGTAATGAAAGGTACTGCTAAATTCATTCAAAAAATTAAGTTACTTTCGGCTAAACCTAAAGTAAAAGTGGGCATTTATTTTCAAGAATGTTCAGAGGTTACAGGTATGTGTATGCCTCCTTACGAGCAAGAATATGAGTTAAAAGGATTACAAGTTACTGCCTCGGCTGAAACACCAGCAACACCTGAGACAACTCCTGAAGTAATTGAAGCATCAGCCGAAACAAAACCAGCCGAATTAGTAGGAGCAGAAACTCCAATAAAACAGAAGGATATCAATGTATCAACTAATTCTGATAAAGCTGCTATAACAGCTGTGTCAGCAAGTAAAACGGAAGATAATTTAGAAGATAAAATAAAAAACTCAAGCTTGCTTGCATTATTTTTATTGTCATTTGGTTTTGGTTTTGCAGCCTTAGCCACTCCTTGTGTTTACCCTATGATTCCTATGACGGTTTCGTTTTTTACCAAAAAAAGTGCTACCAAAATGGAAGGTATTTTAAAAGGTTTAACTTTTGGAGGGTCTATTATATTTATTTACACTGTTATTGGACTCATTGTATCTGTTATATTTGGCGAAAATGCTGGTCATATTATAAGTACGCATTGGCTTCCCAATTTGTTGTTTTTTGCAATTTTCTTCGTTTTTGGTATTTCATTTTTAGGATTATTTGAAATTACATTACCAAGCGGTTTTGTTAATTCTATTGATAAAAAATCGAGTTTAGGAAGTTTTGGTGGTATATTTTTTATGGCCTTTACGCTAACTTTAGTTTCGTTTTCATGCACTGGTCCAATTGCAGGCGCAGTATTAGGACAAGCAGCTACTAAAGGTGAGTTTTTAAGACCAATTGTAGCCATGTTTGGTTTTTCTTTAGCATTTGCATTACCATTTACATTGTTTGCTATATTTCCAAGTTGGTTACAAAGCATGCCAAAAAGTGGAAGTTGGTTAAATTCAGTTAAAGTAGTTTTGGGTTTTGTAGAACTTGCTTTTGCATTTAAATTCCTTTCAAATGCTGATGTAGTTTACCATTGGAGAATATTAGATAGAGAAATTTATTTAGCCATTTGGATTGTACTTGCTATTTTGTTAGGTTGTTATTTATTGGGTAAAATTAAATTTAGCCACGATAGCGATATGCCTTATGTAGGTGTTCCAAGATTTTTATTGGCCTGCCTTTCGTTTTGTTTTGCTGTTTACATGATTCCGGGTCTGTTTGGTGCGCCTTTAAAAGCGCTTTCGGGTTTATTGCCCCCAATGAGTACACAGGATTTTATTTTGGGAAATGATAACAACCATTCAACCATTCAACCATCCAGCAATTCAGCACCTAAAACCAAACATTCTGATTTCCTTCATTTACCTCATGGCTTAACAGGTTATTTTGATTACAAAGAAGCTTTAGCTGCATCAAAAGCAACTGGCAAACCAATATTTATTGATTTTACAGGTCATTCTTGCGTAAATTGTCGTAAAATGGAAGAATATGTTTGGGCCAAACCCGAGGTGTTAAAACGTCTGAAAAACGATTTTATAATAGTTTCGTTATATGTAGATGAACGTTTTGAATTGCCCGAAAATGAATGGTACACTTCAGCAAGAGATGGTAAGTTGAAGCAGACTATTGCAGAGCAAAACAGTGATTTGCAAATTACAAAATATCATTTTGCTGCACAGCCACAATATATAGTAATTGATGGGGACGAAAAACAACTTTCAGGCCCACGTTTTTTTGATACTGACGAAGCTGCCTTTGTTAAATTCTTAGATGACGGAAAAGCAGCATTTGGAAAATAAGTTGCATTAATTTATTTATGAAATTATTTTTTAAACCAGCATTTTGTGTATCAACAATTGCTGGTTTATTGTTTTTAAGCACCTCATTTATTCAATTTTTAGCTTATACCAATCCATTTCATCATTTTAGTAAAGATGAATACTATCTGCTAAAAATTGGTTTTCCATTTACTTATTATCAGCAATTTTGGGTTGGTGGCAATTCGTTTCCAAACACCAATTGGTTTGTTTATTCACTAATTGCAGATGGACTGTTTTTTAATTTAGTAACTGCGCTTATTTTTAGCTTATACTATCGCTTTAAAAGAGCCTAATTCCGCTAGCCCATTGCAGTTGAACCTTGGCTTTGGCGTATTTGCTTTTAATTTCAGCTTGTTTTATTTGGGCATCAATTAAGCTACGTTCGCGGGTATTCACTAAAAAAAGTGAACTTTCTCCATTTTCAAATCTAGTTTGTTCTGCATCGCGCAGTGTGGAAGCATTTTTAACCAAAACTTCCTGAATACCTATAAGCTGTTCTAAGTTTAAAAGATTGTTGTAGTTAGCAAAAACCTCGTTTACCAATTCACGTTTGGTTAATTGAGTTTCAAAATCAATATTTTTTAGTTTTAAATTGGCTTGTTGTAGTTTTCCTCTTTCTTTACGTAAAAACAAACTACTGTAAAAACTTGCACCAAATTTATACTGTCGGTTAAAAATATTGTTTACATCGTTTTGAGTGCCTTTGCTGTAGGTTTGAAAAGGATAATATTCAATATTAAGTTGAGGCTTTATGTTTTCAATAGCTAATTTTCTATCAATTTGTAATTGCTTGTTTTTAAACTGCAATTTCATCAATTCAGGATGATTACCTTCGGTATAGTTAACCATGCGTTGCAATGAGTCACTACTTATCTTTTTTAGTTCAGTTCCGATTGCCGAAGGATAAACGGTTGCTTTTAATTGTAAAGGTTCATTTTTGTTACTCCATAAATAATTGCTTATGCTTAAACTAACATTTTTAAATTCAACTTCTGTTTCTAATAAAAGCGTTTCTCTGCGTTTTAATTCAATCAAAGCTTCTACACTATCAATAGGTTTGTCTTCGCCACCTTTTATGCGGCTGCTTATAAAGTTAAATCGGTTTTCGGCTAAATTATAACTAAGCTGCATCAATTTAAGTTTTTCGTAAGCCAATTGCCATTCCCAATAATCTTTGGCTGCACTTAAAAGTAATTTATTAATTACTTTCACACGCTCGGCCTCATTCAGTCCTTGTAAATACTGTGCTTGGCGCAATACAGCTCTGCGGCTATCAGTTTGCAAACCACGTAAAATAGGCACATTAACTCCTGCATAAAGCATTCCATATTCGCCAAATTGAGGTGAAAATTGGCCATTATTTTCAATTATTTTTATTCTATCGTTACTTACTGCTATTCCATCACTTTGGTCGTATCCTGCTTTTACATCTACCCCAATTAAAGTTGGTATTTTTATTTGCGGTTCAAAATAAGTGAAACTGTTTTTACCATCAGTAGTTTTGTTTTGGTATGTGGTGCTAATTACAGGGTCAAAGGCTCCACGTGCTGCTAGCAATTCAGCTTTAGCGCTTTGAGAAAGTAGGTTTGCTTGTTTTGAAACTGGGTGATAATTGGTTACTTGTATGTAAAAGTCTTGAAATGAAAATACAGAGGAATCTTGTGCCCAAATTGCATTGCAAATGCAAAGAAATAAGCCTAATGGAATCAATTTAAATTTCATAGCTATTTATCTTTCTTGGTTTTGTTATCTGCATCTTTTTTCATTTGATTTGCTTCGTCCATAAAATTAGGCGGAAAAGCGTTAAATTGGCGCCATAATTCATACCAAACAGGCACACTGTTAAGCATAGCCCAACCATAAACTCCGCCACCTGCACGTATTAGCTCAGGCCATGGCACATCGTTAGGATCTTGTGTAACTAAAATTCTAAAATTACCCTTTTCGTCAGCATTTCTATCTATGGCTTGCACTACGCCTCCAAAAGTTCCAACACTTGCACTTGGCCATCCACTAAATACCAAAGCGGGCCACCCATCAAATTGGATACGAACCTTACAGCCCTTATATAAAAGGGGCATATCTAAGGCTCTTACGGTCATTTCAACGGCTGTTTTGGTATTAGCCGGAACTATGGTTGCTAAGTTTTCATTTTCTTTTATGGTTTCGCCAATACCTGCTTTTAACACTTGCACTAAATAACCATCTTGAGGAGCTTTAATGGCATAAAATCCACTCCTTAATTGTAAATTACTGTATTCAATTCTTAACTTTATAAGTTCAGCTTGACTTTCAAAAAGTTCACCTGCAGTTTCTTCTAAAATACTTTCAGCTTTCGAAATTTTATCTAAATATTCTGCCTCTATAAAGTTTAAATCTATACGGGCATTTATCAATTCATTTTGAGCCTTGTCGTATTTATTTTCACTTTCTATAGCTTTCGATTTTGCCTCTTGCATTTTATTGGTTCTGTTCTGAATTTCGGTTAACGATGCCAAACCTTTTTTATACAACTCGTTCAATCGCTCAAATTGGTTACGCGAAAGTTCTTCGTTGGTTTTAGCAGCATCAAAATTGGCTTTTTCAGCTTTTACACCATACTGTGCTTGCAAAACTTTGTTTTTAGCCATTTTAAGTTTAATGGCCACACTGTTTTTAAGTGCATCTATTTGTTTTTCTAAAGCAACTATTTTTCGGTTTTTAGCTTTTAGTCCATCTTCTTTGTTGGCAATTTGCTTTTGAGTCCTTACCAATAATTCAGGATCAAAAAACTTTTCTTTTACCTCACTAATAATTACTAAAGTATCTCCTTTTTTTACAAATTGACCTTCTACTACTTTCCATTTTTCAATTCTTCCACCAATAATTGAAGGTACATTTTGTGGTCTATCTTCGGGTGCAAATGGCGTAACTTTTCCTTTTCCGTTTATGTTTTGTTGCCACGGTAAAAACAAACAAAGAAACAATAGCGAAAAAATTCCTAGGAGCCAGTTTCTAATGGTTTTAAATTTTTTAGGTGTATTTACCAATTGAACAGTGTAAAGATTACTTCCTTTCAGTTCTTTTAAGGTATTGTTATAAGGATTTTGGTCCATTGTTTAAATTTAAATTGGGGTGAATAATTAATTGATAAACGGGCTTAACATGTTATTTTGACTCAAGTTTTGATAAGTATCGTTTTGAGTAAATGTACCATTTTGCATTAAATAAACACGGTTGCATTTTTGCAAAATACCTATTTGCGATGAAACAATAATTATTGCCCAATCAGGATTTTCAAAAATATTGTTTACCAAAGTCAAGCTTTCTTTTTGGTTCATATTATAAAAAAAGTCGTCAATAATTAATAGCTTTGGTTTTTGCACAAAACTGCGTGCCAATAATATTTTCTGAATAACACTTTTAGGAAAATTAGTTCCACCTGGATTTACATTGCTTTGCAATCCATCTTCTAATTGTGCTAAAAACTCTGTTAAACACGATTTTTCAACTGCATTCATTACATCTTTAAAAGAAATTCCAGCACGTCCCATTACAATATTCTCCTCAATAGTGCCTTCAAACACATCATCTTGCGATAAATTATCACCAACAATGCCTCTATAAGAATCAATATTTAACTCACGTAATGAAACACCATTTAAGGTAAACGATCCTTCAAAGTTGCAATACAAGCCCGATAAGGTTTTAATAAAAGTTGTTTTTCCACTATCGTTGTGGCCAGTTATAGCAATTCTTTCGCCTTTTCCAATTTCAAAATTTACATTGGTTAAGGTGCTTTTTTTACTACTTGGGTATTTAAAACTTAGGTTAGTAGTTTTTAACAAAAGTTTTTCTTCTATTCCTATGTCGTATAATTCACGTCCTGCATTGCTTTCAGTCTCTAAATCGGTTACATGGCCTATTTTATCTAAAGCCGTTAATAAATCATAAGCTACTTCTAGTGTTGAAATTAATTTTTCTACAGAATTAATAATTAAAACTATAATTAATTCAGCAGCTACAAACTGACCTAGGTTTATTTGCCTATTTACCACCAAAAAACTACCCAAAATTAATAAAGAAGCTGTAATTAATGTTTTAAACGAAACAATTGCTGCATATTGTTTTACCAAAATAGCAAAATGTTTATTTCTGTATTTTAAATAATTAGCCAATAAGTTGTCAGCCTTTTGTATGGGTAAATTTGAGTTTCCCGCTAGTTTAAATGAGGTAATGCTCCTGCCAATTTCTTGTAACCAATAAGCCACTTTGTACTTGTATTTCGATTCGTAAATACTGGTTTCAAGGGCTTTTTTCCCTGTGGTGTAAAATATAATTAGGATGATTACTAAAATAAAAAGGCCAAAACCAATGAATACAGGATGATAAAGTGACAAAAGTAATAAGCCAAACAAAATTTGAATTAAAGCAGCAGTTAAATCAATCAAAATTTTAGGTAAAGATTTTTGAACATTTAACACATCAAAAAATCTGTTTACCATTTCAGGTGTATAATGCTTAAGCAAACTTTCAATTTTTATGCGAGGCAATCGCCATGCAAATTCAAAAGTTACATTGGCAAATACCCGCTGTTGGAGTATTTCTACCATTTTTAATTGTTGAATTTGCAAATAACCCGAAAGACCAGTAGCCGCAATAACTAAGGCTATTAATATAACAACCGATTCTAATAATAAACCACCAGATATTAAACCAACTATGGCCTGCACTCCGAGCGGCAATGCTAAATTAATTATAGCTATTAATATAGCAAAGAAATAAATGTATTTAATATCGCGCTTTTCAGCTTTTAGTAAACTCACAAATCGTTGAAATGGAGTCAGGTCTTTTTTATGCTCTAAGTTAAGCATTGAACTAATATGAAAACCTGTAATAAATAAAATATGTTCATTTTCTCCATCATGGTTTATATAATTGTTCTCTAAAACCAATTGATTAATGGTTTTTGCATCGTTGCCTATATCGGCAATGTTTTTGTAATTGGTGCTTTGTTCTTTATCATCTTCAAAAGCTATTGTTTGGTAACTTTCAGTTTGAAAATGCTTTAGTAAAACTGGAGTTAATACTTGCTGATTTTTTTTAAAATAAATTATCGGGAAAGTGTTTTTAGTTAAAAATGCTTCCAAATCAGCTTTAGTTGCCGTTCTTATTTCAAAGGCATATTTTGCAAAAGTTCCAATATTGATTAATTGCTCAAAAAAAGTATCGAAATTATTCGACAGGTTTTGCTGGTATCTAGCTTTCGCTTTTTGTAATTCTACGTGGTCAATAATATGGTTAGATGCTTTTGAAAACTCTTCAATTAATCTAACAATTTGGTGATTATGTTTCATTTAATGCTTAAAACAAAAGGGGTTTGAAATAGTTTTCAAAAGTAATGTTTTAATAGGTGTTTTAGTTGTTATACATTTGGTTAATTATAAAAATTTGGTAATAAAATATAGTTTGCTTTTAGTACGGGGTAGTTTTAAGGTTTTAATATTTTGAATATGTTGTTAATTTTATAGTATGGCTTAGTACAAACTAAATTTGTAAGCAAATAAAGATGTTTCTGTAATTATATGAAAATCAGGTGCTAATTCTGAAAACGGGCTCAATAACTACTTTTTTTTATATTTTTTAAAAAAAAAGCTAATATTTTATTCACAAAAAATTACATTTGTAGGCTTTATTTTAAGGTTGAAAACAAAAACATACATAGTTGAGTTCAATAAACTCCGTTTTGGAAAAAACGAATTTACGTTTCCAATTGGTGCCGATTTGTACGATGAAGTTACAGATAAGCCTTTTGTGAGCGCAAACGCGCAATGTGAGGTTATGCTTGATAAAAAAGAAAGTATGTACGAAATGCAGTTTACAATTACTGGCAGCGTATTTACTACTTGCGATACTTGCTTAGATGAATTTGATTTACCTTTAGATAAAACGTATTATTTATTGATAAAATTAATTGATGGGCCTGAAAATTTAAATGACGATGAAATCATTTATTTACCAAAAGGCTTACATGAGTTTGATTTTAAGCAATTTATATATGATTATTTTTTATTAGCTATTCCAACCAAAATTAGTTGTGAGGATGCCGATAAAGAACACAACCAAGCATTCATTGACAAAATAAAAACCGATGAAGGCGATGAGGAAGAAGATGAAAATCCTGAATCAGACCCACGCTGGGATGCATTAAAAAATTTTTACAACAAAAACTGATAACACGAGGAGAGAAGTAAAATGCCAAATCCTAAACGAAAAATCTCAAAAGCAAGACGCGATAAGCGCAGAACACATTATAAAGGTGCTGTTCCAACATTGTCAATCGATTCAACATCGGGTGAAGTTCACATGCGCCACCGCGTTACTGCTGATGGTTTCTACCGCGGAAAACATGTTTTCCCTGATATGAAATCAGATGTTTAAGCACTTAGCTTAAATCAAATACTAAAAACGAAAGTGCTTTTTTAAAGCGTTTTCGTTTTTCGTTTTTTAAATTAACCCCAAACAACAAGCAAATGAAAATTGGTTTTGATATTATGGGTGGCGATTTTGCGCCCAAAGAAGCTATTTTAGGCGCTATCTTAGCTTTAGCAGAGCTTGGTGCTGATGATACCATAGTGCTAATTGGCGATAAAGAGCAGGCCGAAAAGTTATTGCAATCTCAAGGTGTGAGCGATTCAAGGTTTGAATTTGTGCATACTACTGAAGTTATTGGAATGGGAGAACACCCCACCAAAGCAATTTCTCAAAAAAAGGATTCAAGTATTTCTGTTGGTTTTAAGCTTTTAGCAAGTAAACAAGTTGATGCTTTTGTGAGTGCTGGTAATACTGGTGCCATGTTAGTTGGTTCAATGTTTACCGTAAAGCCAATTGAAGGTGTTATACGCCCAACAATTACAGCCACTATTCCTAAACCAAATGGCAAATTTGGATTATTGTTAGATGTAGGTGCCAATGCCGATTGCAAGCCAGACGTATTGTACCAGTTTGCAGTATTAGGTAGTTTAATGATGAAACACGTTCATGGCTACTCTGATCCACGTATTGGTTTATTAAGCATTGGCGAAGAAAAAGAAAAAGGTAATCTAGTTACCATTTCTGCCCACCAATTAATGGAAGAGTCAAACGCTTTTCACTTTGTAGGAAATGTAGAAGGTAGAGATTTGTTAACTGATAAATCGGATGTGATAGTTTGTGAAGGTTTTACTGGAAATGTAACCTTAAAAGCTTACGAATCATTTTATTATGTGATGAAAAAACGAGGTATCCAAGATGCCTTTTTAGATAGATTTGATTATGAAAATTATGGTGGAACTCCAATTTTAGGAGTTAATGCACCGGTTATCATTGGTCATGGAATTTCTAATGCAAAAGCATTTAAAAATATGATTTTTACAGCGCGTGATGTGGTAAAATCTGACTTATGCAATATTATTCGTGAACAGTTTAAAAACTTAGTTCCAATTCAATAAAATTAAAATCGCCCCTGAAAAGGGGTGTTTTTTTATAAATAGGTTAAATAAATTTTATTCTAAAAAATGAATATAAAGTTTATTTTAGCAAAAAATATTATTCAATGACAAAAATTACCGCAGCAATTACAGCCGTTAATGGTTACGTACCACCTAGAGTTTTAACCAACAAAGATTTGGAAAAAATGGTTGATACCAACGATGAATGGATTGTAAGCAGAACAGGAATTAAAGAAAGAAGAATTTTGGCTGATGGTTTAGGCACATCAGATATGGCCGTAGAAGCGGTTAATGGTTTATTACAAAAACGAGGAATAACAGCTGCAGAAATTGATTTAATCATTTTTTGTACTGTAACCCCTGATATGGTTTTTCCTTCGTCAGCTTGTATATTGGCCGATAAAATTGGTGCTACCAATGCTTTTGGATACGATTTAGGAGCTGCTTGTTCAGGATTTTTATTTGGTTTAGAAACTGGAAGCCGTATTATACAAAGCGGTGCTTATAAAAAAGTATTAGTAGTTGGTGGCGATAAAATGTCGTCAATTATTGATTATACCGAAAGAAATACTTGTGTAATTTTTGGTGATGGATGTGGATGTGTATTGTTAGAACCTAACGAAGAAGGCTTAGGCTTAATTGATTCGGTTTTAAAAGTGGATGGATCAGGTCGTCATTTTTTACACCAAAAAGCTGGCGGAAGCATTAAGCCTGCAAGCCATGAAACTGTTGATGCTCGCGAACATTTTGTGTATCAAGAAGGGCAAACAGTTTTTAAATTTGCAGTTAAAGGAATGGCCGATGTAAGTGCCGAAATTATGGAACGTAATCACTTAACTGCCGATGATGTAGCTTGGTTGGTTCCACATCAAGCTAATTTACGAATTATAGATGCTACTGCGAACAGAATGGGCCTTGCTAAAGAAAAAGTAATGATTAACATCGATCATTTTGGTAATACCACAAGTGGAACATTGCCTTTGTTACTTTGGGAATGGGAAAACAAATTGAAAAAAGGTGATAATTTGGTATTAGCTGCCTTTGGTGGTGGTTTTACTTGGGGGGCTATTTATTTAAAGTGGGCTTACTAATATAATATTGTGCTCATTATTAAATAATTATATAAGTATTTTGTAAAAAATATTGATATTTACATTTTAAAAAATAGTTTTACAATTAGAAATAAAAAAGAAGAACATGGAATTAAAAGAAATAAAAGAACTAATCAAATTAGTTTCAGAAAGTGGCGTATCGGAAGTAGAGGTAGAACGTGGTGATTTTAAAGTTTCTATTAAAAAAGTAGAAGAAAAAACTACCATTATTCAACAAGCAGCCGCTCCTGTGGTTCAAGCAATTGCTCCTGCTGCGCCAGTTGCAACAGCACCTGTAAATACATTGCACACACCCGCAGTTACTTCGGCTCCCGCTCCTGCGGCTAGTAATTTAATTACTATCAAATCGCCAATGATTGGAACTTATTACAAAACTCCTAGTCCTGATAAGCCACCTTTTGTAAATGTTGGTGATGAAATTAAAGTTGGTCAAGTTTTGTGTATAGTTGAAGCAATGAAATTATTTAACGAAATTGAATCAGAAGTTTCTGGTAAAATAGTAAAAATATTAGTTGAAAATGCTTCTCCAGTAGAGTACGATCAACCATTGTTTTTAGTAGAACCTATGTAATTCAATTGCATAGAAAAAACCTTTATTATTAGCCTTTAATCAATTGATTATGGGCTAATTGTATTAATAAATAATATCAAACCAAACTTTATGTTTAAAAAAATTCTAATTGCCAATAGAGGCGAAATAGCCTTACGTGTAATAAGAACTGCACGCGAAATGGGCATTAAAACAGTAGCTGTTTACAGTACTGCCGATAAAGAAAGTTTACATGTACGTTTTGCTGATGAGGCAGTTTGTATTGGACCTCCACCCTCGCAACAATCGTATTTGAATATGGCTAATATTATAGCTGCAGCCGAAATTACCAATTCTGATGCGATTCATCCGGGTTATGGTTTTTTAAGTGAAAATGCAAAGTTCAGCCAAATTTGTAAAGACCACGGTATTAAATTTATTGGCGCAAGCCCAGAAATGATTAATGCCATGGGCGATAAATCGAACGCTAAAGACACCATGAAAAAAGCTGGAGTTCCTGTAATTCCTGGTTCTGATGGTTTATTAGGCAGTTTTGAAGAAGGGATTAAGTTAGCCGAGGAAATTGGTTATCCTGTAATTATTAAAGCTACTGCCGGTGGTGGTGGAAGAGGTATGCGTATTATTTGGAAATCGGAAGATTTTGAAAAAAATTGGGATAGTGCCAAACAAGAATCGAAGGCGGCTTTTGGAAACGATGGAATTTACATGGAAAAATATGTAGAGGAACCTCGTCATATCGAAATTCAGTTAGCGGGCGATCAATATGGTAAAGTTTGCCATTTAAGCGAAAGAGATTGCTCTATTCAACGTAGACATCAAAAGTTAATTGAAGAGTCTCCTTCGCCATTTATGACTCCAGAGTTAAGAGAAAAAATGGGTGAGGCAGCTAAAAAAGGTGCATCAGCTATTGGATACGAAGGTTTAGGTACTATTGAGTTTTTGGTTGATAAACACCGAAATTTCTATTTTATGGAAATGAATACGCGTATTCAAGTGGAGCATCCTGTTACTGAAGAAGTAATTAATTATGATTTAGTAAAAGAGCAAATATTAATTGCGGCTGGCCAACCAATTAGTGGTAAAGATCATTATCCAACTAAGCATTGTATTGAGGTTCGTATCAATGCAGAAGATCCTTATAATAACTTTAGACCAACTCCAGGAAGAATTGACTATTTACACAAACCAGGTGGACATGGAGTAAGGGTAGATACACACGTTTATGCAGGTTATACCATTCCTTCAAACTACGATAGTATGATTGCCAAAATGATTGTAAGTGCGCAAACACGCGAAGAAGCAATTATTAAAATGGAACGTGCATTAGGTGAGTTTATTATTGAAGGGCCAGGTTTAAAAACCACTATTCCTTTGCAAATGAAATTAATGCAAAACGAGGATTTTAAAGCAGGTAATTTTACAACTGCTTTTATGAATACATTTGATATAAATAAATAATTACCAAATAATTTTAAATTAAAAAGCCTGCTTAAGTTTACTTAAGTAGGCTTTTTTTGTGGTATAAATAAAATTATTCTGTTGGTTTGTCAACTTTAAGTTCAGTGGTATCTACTGTTTTAGTTTCTTCAACTTTAGCAGCAGGTTTTACTTTTTCTACTACTTCAAGTTTTACTTTAACAGCGCTAGCACCTTTGTGAGTCATTTCGGTTTCAAAGGTTACTTTATCACCTTCTTTTACTTGGTCTAAAATACCATTTATATGCACAAATACACTTTCTTGGCTTTTTAAGTCTTTAATAAATCCGTATCCTTTCGATTCGTTAAAAAACGTTATTACTCCTTTACGAATTAAATCTTGAGGTTCGGCAGCTGCTTGTTTAGCCACACCAATAAGCATGTCTTCAGCATTTACTACCCTGCGTTTTTTAGGATCGGGAGGGGTGGTGGTAATGTTACCATTTTCGTCAACGTAAGCAAACATCTCTTCAAGGCTTTGGCCTTTTACGGCATTAGCTTTGCGCTCTTCGCGTTTTTCCTCTTTTTCTTTTCTTTTTTTAAGTTTTAATTTTTCTTTTTCTTTTTTACTGAAAGTTTCTTGTGATTTAGCCATTATTTATTATTAATTGTTATTGCCCTGAATGTTTTTGCAGGGCTTTGGCTTGTAATTAAGATTTAGCGATGAAAAAAATTAAAGGTTTTCAAAGGTAGGTTTATTATACCAATTATTTATAAAAAATTGATTATTTGTTAAATAGCTAATTGGTTGAGGTATATATTAATAACTTAAAAGCAAAAAACCTTCTTGAGCATTTGCTCAAGAAGGTTTTTAAAGGATATATGAATTTTAAGGTATTTGATTAATAAATATTTGCATTATTTCTGTAGCCCGATGTGTTTTTGTACCAATCAGTTCTTGTTGTTCCTCCAGATTGTGCCCAAGTAACAAAGAAATTGTATGCATTGATAATTTGAACCTTTTCTTTTGGATATTTGAAGCTTTCAGGAATATTGATAGCAAACGGTAAGTTATTTTTAGTTTTATAAAATACTGTACTTTGGTTTGTATTGTCGCTTCCGGTTCCAAATATTGATTTATTAGCCAACGAAGTAGGAGTTTTGCCAGCTAAATGTATTTCAAATCCTCTACCTTTGCCAACCTCATCAACATATATAAACGGATTGTAAGAGCCCAATGTAAAGGTTGTTAATGCAATTGGTGTATTTAATTCAAAACTCATTTCAATGGTATCGGTGTTTTGGAATGGCTCTGAACTAACAGTGTTAAACCAATTGTTAAGTTTAGCTCTTGAGTTGGTAAAAATTATAGCTACACCGTTGGTTTGTCCTTCTTCTAAAGTAGCACCTGTCATGTTTTTAATATTTGATCTTAAAGCCGGGAATTCAACTCCGAAACCATTTTTATAAACACCACCTGCTGCTCTTGGTTTAAATTTACCTTCAACTCTTACTACTCTATTAGATGCGTTGGTAATTACTTTGTATCTGTAATCTACAACTACATCGTTCATATCGTAATCGCCTTTACTTGGCCATTGGTCTTCAAATGCTACACTTGCTCCGCCACTAATTGATGGATAATAGTTGTTAAATGCTTTAGTTCCATCATTTGGGTAATCATCTTGTTCGTCAGAAACACCATCATTATCAGCATCAACCGAAGGTTTCATTGGCAATACATTAGTTTGCGAAATAGCTGTTACCGGATTTGCTTTAGCAAAGAAAATAGCATCGTTAAAATCATTGTCACCTGTTGTTCTTGGTAAATCTTCAAAACCAAACAAGAATCTGTTAGCTACATTATCGTAAAATAATACTGAATGTTCTTTTTTATTCGGATCTAATTCTGTTGTGTTTAAGTTTTTATCAGAAAAATATAAAGGGCTTGTACTAATGGTTGCACCTTTATATCCGTTAGATGAAATGGCAAAACCAATAACTGTATCAGCACCAAAACGACCTATTCTCACTCTATCGCCACTTGTTAATCCTCCTCCACTTCCTGAATAAGAGAAATTAGGGAAAATAGCAATCAATGAATCTATATCGTTTGGTGTTGCAGGCGGTGTGTTTTTATTATAAACATAGTAAAATAGAGCATTTAAATTTCCTGCACCCTCATGAACAAAAGTTATCCAAACATCAGATAAGGCCGTAATCTTTAAGTTTCTTTCTACTGAATTGCTTAAATATTCTGGATTAAAAGTTGGTACAGGTCTGTATTCCGGTAATGTAGCATTTACATCTGCTAAAAATGCACTTGAAATTACATCTCTCGGTGTTTCTAAATAGTTGGGTACTCCACTTGAGTTCCAAGTTCCTAAACGGAATGAAAAATCAGTAGCTTTTCCTAAGCTTGTTGTTTTTACATTAGTTACTTTACCAACAGCAGTTATTATTTTTTGAGGAGCAGAACCACCTAACACCACTGAAGCCGTTGCATTATTTACATCTAAAATAACATCGTTAGGAATTCCAATATAGTCTGTATTTACTATTACTTGGCTAACTGCTGTAGGTAGTTCAAGTGTAGCATTAAATATACCGTTTGCATCTGTTGAACCTGTTAAATAGGTTTTACTATTCAAGTCGCTAGCACCATCCATAATATCTACTCTAACACCTGAAATTGGCTTATCGTCATTAGTTAGTAGTTTAACGCTTACCTGCGTTGAAACAGTGGTGTTATAATTAAAGTTTTCAGGAACCACCATTTGGTCAATGTTGGTTACATTGGTTGGGGTAACAACTGTAGTTTCTTTTACTACTTTTTGGCATGATGCAAAAGTAATGGCTACTGCTGCTGTAATAATTAAACTTTTCATATTGTATATTTTATTAATTGTTTTCATGTTATAATATTATGTAAGCTATAATTGCTCCAAAAAAGTCAAGTATTTAAAAGTCAAATATTTATGTAAAAACAGGCTATTTGTAATATCCCAAAAATGGCATATTGTTTCTTTTTGGGATAATTTGTGTTTATTTAAAAATGTAATATACAACAAATTTTAGGGAAGGAAGTAAAAAATTTTGGAAAAACAATAGCATGAAAAAGATTTAATCAGATAAATGGTGTTATTTATTGTTTAAATGACCTAATTATGTATTTAAATTGAGTACTGTCTTGGTTTGTGTGAGCAAAAATGTGTGTTTAACGAACAAAAAAAGCCATCAACTTTTAGGTTGATGGCTTCAAATATAAAATTTAAAATCTTACGATTCTCTGTTAACATCCCATTGTTCCATGTAATCCGCAACTCTGCGTAAAAAGCTACCGCCTAATGAACCATCTACTACTCTATGGTCGTAGCTTAAAGATAAAAACATCATATGACGGATGGCTATTACATCGCCATATTCTGTTTCTATAACAGCAGGTTTCTTTTTAACTACACCAGTAGCCATAATAGCTACTTGAGGTTGGTTAATAATAGGAGTTCCCATTACGTTTCCAAAACCACCAACATTAGTTAACGTAAATGTTCCACCTTGAATTTCGTCTGGTTTTAATTGGTTAGCTCTTGCTCTGTTAGCCAAATCATTTACTTGTTTGGTAATTCCAATTAAGTTCATGGTGTCAGCATTTTTAATTACTGGAACTATTAAGTTGCCGCTTGGCAAAGCAGCCGCCATGCCAATATTAATGGCTTTTTTCTTAATGATATTAGTGCCATCTACACTGCAATTAATCATTGGGTAATCTTTAATAGCTCGTGCTACACACTCTATAAATAATGGTGTAAATGTAATTTTTTCACCTTCACGTTTTTCAAATGCTTTTTTGTTTTTCTCGCGCCATAAAACCATATTGGTTACATCAGCTTCTACAAAGCTAGTAACATGTGGACTGGTGTGTTTACTCATTACCATGTGGTCGGCAATAAGTTTACGCATACGATCCATTTCTATGATTTCATCGCCACCGCTAACACTTGGTGCAGCTTTAGGCGCAGCAGGTGCTGTAGGTTTTGGAGCTTCTACTTTCGCTTCCACTATTTGTGCAGGAATAGCAGCTGGAGTGCTGGTAACTGCTGATGCAGAAACCGTTCCATTTGCTCTATTGCTTACATAATTTAAAATATCGCGTTTGGTTACGCGGCCTTCGTTTCCGCTTCCGCTTATGGTTTCTAATTCCGCCATGCTTACGTTTTCTTCGCGAGCTATGTTTAATACCAACGGACTATAAAATTTATTGCTTCCAGCATTAGCCGCAGGTGCAGCAGTATTTACAGCATGCTGAACAGTAGCTTCTATTTGAGTTACCACTTTTGGTGTTTCTACCACAGGAGCAGCAGGAGCACTTGGCGTTGCGCCAGCAGTTCCTTCTAGTTCTAAAATAGCAATTGGCATATTTACAGCCACTACATCACCATCATTGTATAATTTCTTTTTCAAAATACCAGCTTTAGGGCTTGGTACTTCGCTATCTACTTTATCGGTAGCTATTTCTAATACAGTTTCATCGGCAGCAATGGCATCACCTTCGTTTTTTAGCCATTTAATAATGGTTGCTTCGGCAATACTTTCGCCCATTTTAGGCATTACTAGTTGAAATTCGGCCATAGGATTTTAGAGTGTTTTTTGTTTTTATTAGTGATTATAAATCGAGCAAAAATAATTTTTTGTAGCGTTTTTGCTAGTGTAAATTTTACTAAGCCTTAAATAGTTAATATTTATTAGGTTTTTTGCCATTAACTAACCAAGTTACCTAACCCAACTCAAAAGCCATTTAAAAATAGGATGGATATAAAACCAATTATTTTTTGTTTAAATGGTTTTTAAAAACCTAAATGTTTGGTTATAATTGTTTCTTGATATGGCTTATGCCGTATATCAAAAACCTTCAAGAATATTTATTCATTCTAACGATATGTTGATTTAATTATGATGTCAAATATAAAAAAAAGTATATTAATTTTAGCTGTGATATTTATATGTATCACCAAAATCTATAGTCAAAATTATAATATAAATAAATATTCTAAAATTAGTTCTACAAGCGGGATGTTTTCAGGCATGAGTTCAAATCTTCAGAGACTTGGAACTTGTATTATAAATATAGGTGATATAGACAAAGATGGGATAGCAGATTTAGCTGTATCCGCCTATGATATAGCTAATCAGACGGGAAATATATTTATACTTTTTATAAATAAAAATCAAACAGTAAAATCTTTTACAAGGATTGGTCCTAATATCGGAGGGCTTAATGGCACTTTTAACAATTCAATGCAAAGTTTTGGCCAATCAATATCAACTCTTGGAGATTTAAATGACGATGGCATAAATGATATTATTGTAGGAAATAGTTCAGGTGGAGGCAACAGTAAAGGGGAAATTTATATATTAATGCTGACAGAACAAGGTATGGTAAAATCATATAAAATTTTAGGTTCAAATGACTTTGTCCTAAACAACGATGAATATTTTGGGTCATCAGTAGCATCACTTAAAGATATTGATGGTGATAATTTAAATGAAATTGTTGTTGGGTCAACAGGTAATAATGATGGGGGTGGTTACTATGGAATTGTTTATATTATTTTTTTAGATAAACAGCTTGTAATTAAAAAAACACAAAAAATTAGTAGTACAAATGGGAATTTCAAAGGGGTTCTTAGTGGGGGTGCATTATTTGGTAAAACTCTTGTAAATGCAGGAGATATAAACAAAGATAAAATTGAAGATTTAATTGTTGGTTCTTTTGAACCTTTATGGGTTTTAATGTTAGATAGTTCCGCTAAAGTTAAAGCATTTCAAAAGATTGATTCTGATTCTGGAAATTACACTGACACAATCAAAAGTGGGGAATTATTTGGTAGTAATATTACAAATTTAGGTGACTTAGACAATGATTCAATTCCAGATTTAGCTGTTTCATCAGTAACTGATAATGTAAATAGTATTAATACTGGAAGAGTACGCATTTTGTTTTTAAATAGTAATGGAACTGTTAAATCAATAAAACGTATTGATAATAATTCATTAAATTTTTCAGGAGTATTAAAAGATGGCGATTACTTTGGTTCTGGCTTATCGGGTGGTTTTGATTTAGATGGCGATTTTAAAAATGATTTGATTGTTGGAGCATTTGGTACAGACGATGGCGGCACAGACAAAGGCGCCATTTACTTACTAAGCCTAGATGGTGCTGTTCACCCTACCCCACCTAAAGCTTTGTGGCGGGTTAATACCACCAGTGGTAACCAAAATACGGTGTTTAACTTTACCCAATACAGTACCGGTTTTTCTAGTACTTATAAATGGAGCATTACACCCAATACTTTTACTTACCAAAACGGTACTTCAGATACCAGTGCTAACCCCATTGTCAAGTTTAATCAAACGGCTAATTACAGCGTGCAGCTTAAAGTTACCAATCCTTTTAATTCAGATTCATTATTACGCAGCAGTTATATAAATATACAAACTGTAGGCATTAATAATTTAACAAAAAACAGCGCAGCAATTAGCATTTTCCCTAACCCAACTAGCGGTTTGGTACAAATACAAAGCCCTGTTAGCATGCAAAGCATTTTGGTTTTTGATATAACTGGTAAACAATTGTTACAACAAGAACCCAATAGCCGAACAGACGAAATAAATATAAGCCATTTACCACAAGGTTTGTATCAAATACATGTTCAAACAGAAATGGGCGTGTTGGTAAAAAAATTGGTGAAAGAGTAAGTTAGTTGATAGACGATAGACCATAGTTGATAGACCGTAGGAATGATAAATTATAAAACGATATACAATAATAACGTCATTGCGAGTCCGATAGCTATCGGATACGAAGCAATCTCACACCCCTTCGCACTCGCTCGCATCTTGCGAGTGTGAGTTTGATAGGCGTCCCGCCATTTTTTAAAATTTATCCAAATAACTTATATTGCTTTATATTTTATGAGTGAATATATTTAAACTTTTTCACGTTAATTTGAGGTAAACTTAGTTATAAACTAGAATGAAAAAATATTTAACCATACTTATTTACACTATTATATACTTAAATACCAATGGACAAGATGTAATTAACAGACCTATTCCTAATAGTAACTTCTTAGAATATAAAAAGTTATTTAAGCTTGGCTATAACAATGATATTTCTACTTTAATAATACGTACAATGGCGTTTGACACTTCTGAATTTTTACTTGATAAAAGAATTACTTCAGAGTTTTACACATTTACTAAAGATACTTTTACTAATTGGAGTAGATTTAGACAAGTTGAAATAGAAGAAAGATTAGGATTTAAAAAACCTAGAATGGTTGCTGATTCTATTACAGACACTTTAGCATATTTTAGAAAGCGAAAATTAGAAATCCCAAAAGAAATAGCTTCTATATGGTCGACCATCTACAACTTTGACATATCTAATTTAAGTTATTTAGATTTATACGTAACAAAATACACTGGTAATTTAAGCGATTTTAAAGATACCAATTCAATACCACAATGCGATATTTTAGCAACCCAAATACTTGATATGGTTAGTAATAGTAATGTATCTACAATTAATATTTATGCAGACCATCCTTTTAAATACCATTTCAAAGGCTTTAAAAACTTAACCAAAATATATATTGAAATGGCGAATGGTTTTAAAATAGTTGATACCTCTATATTAAATAAATACTCTGATTTTATATACCCTAAAAAGAATAAAAAAGTAGATTGTAAAGATATTTTAGAACTAACTAGCCAAAATTTTTATTTAGATAGTTTAATACCTATGCCTATTTCATTTGATTCCTGTTTTAAACAAAACAAAGTTCCATTTGAAGAATTTAAATTAAAGGTAGAAGGTTTTAAAAACTTACCAAAAGGTCTTGAATACTTGAACATAAAAAAAATGGATATTCTAGATTTATGTTTCGACAGCTTACCATCTAACTTAAAATGTGAAGAATATAACATATATGGCCAAATAAAGTATTTTGGAAATATTTTAAATAAGGCTAAACTAAATTATAGATGTCGGATAGTAAATGAATTTGATGTTGACTTATACTTTGATACATACAATTATGGGGTTTATGACTATAAAATTTATAATGAAAAATGTTGGTATAATTTACCTTGCTTAGTATGTACCGTATACTATAAAACTGATACAATTAATTTTTCAGACCAAGAATTTTATTTGTTAATGCAAAATAAAATTATTCGTAAAGAAGAAAAAGCAACTCATTATTTCTATTTAGTTCCAAAAACAGATTATCAAATTATTACTGACATTGAGTATGGAATTACAAAAAAAAAATCAGAGCAAGAATACTACCGAGAATTATATCAAAAACCTGATTCGTTTGAATATGAAAACTATTTGGCCAATGGCAATGATATTTTATTATCAAAAGACTCCCTTTTACCATTAAGTTTAATAAAAAGGAAAAATATAAATACTATTATTATAAATTTTATTGATTCAAATACTTTAGCTGCTACTAAAGGGAAAAATTTAAACAATATACATGAATTAAAAAGCGATGAGTTAAGAGTGCTATTTATCAATAGTGATGTAAATTATATAATACAGAATACTCCAAGAAAAATACTCAGAAAAATAAACTATTGCTCTTTCGACCACTATTCATTGGCACATTTAAATTTAAAAAATGCAAAAAAACTTAATGTTATTAAAGTGGTAGAAATTCCATCAAATTACTATGAGAGCAATAAGTCCAACTATAATTTTTTTCAAAAAGAATTTATTAAAAAAAATAAAGCCGAAACTAGAGTAGTAAGACTGTTTACCTCAAAAAAAAGAATAAAAATACTTCATGACTTTAAAGAATCAATTCCATATTATTTAAATGACTAATAACTATTAAAGCATAACCAAATTAATATCCCCCAATGATTTACCTTTAGGTATTGGTAATTATCTAGGTGATATCACATCAATTTTAGATGATATTTGTTCTCGGTTGTTCTCTCCAATTGAAAGGTGGATTAGTGATGACTTCAAGCTCGGGCATAAATAAATAGTTGATGGGCAATGCACGATAAATGAAACACCAAGCATGAAAAACAAACCTGAAAACTATTTTTCTATGTTCTATGTGGTTAAAATTAATAAAAGATAAGCAAAGCAAAGAGCAACGAAAAACGGACAACGAACAACCAAAAATTTTCATTTAGCTATTGTAAGGCTTTTAGGCTTAATTTGCAGTAATTTATAAATAACTATTTATAAAACAATTAATTATAAATAACTGAAAAACAGTTACATACTTACAACATGCTAAACTTCGAAGATTTAAATTTAAATGCTCCTTTGCTTAATGCCTTAAGCGATTTAGAATATATACACCCAACACCTATTCAAGAACAAGCTTTTCCGGTAATCATGTCTGGTAGCGATGTAATAGGTGTGGCCCAAACTGGAACAGGTAAAACCTTTGCTTATTTATTGCCTATTTTAAGGCAAATGAAATTTAGCCACGAAAAACATCCAAGAGCTATTATTTTAGTTCCAACGCGCGAGTTGGTATTACAGGTGGTACAAGAAATTGAAAAACTGAGCAAATACATTACTGTTCGTTATGGTGGTATTTATGGTGGTGCTAATATCAACCCGCAGCGCCAATTGGTTTTTGATGGATTAGATATTTTGGTTTCAACTCCGGGCCGCTTAATTGATTTGGCTGGAATTGGTCATTTAAAATTAAAGTTAGCTCAACAATTGGTAATAGATGAGGTAGATGAAATGCTTGACCAAGGTTTTAGAGCACAGCTTACCACCATTTTAGATTTGATGCCAAAACACCAAAATATTTTGTTTTCGGCTACCATGACTCCCGAGGTGGAAAAATTGATTCATACTTTTTTTACCAATCCTAAAAAAATAGAAATAGCAGCTCATGGAACGCCTTTAGCTCAAATTGGTCAATCGGCTTATTTGGTGCCAAACTACAATACCAAGGTTAATTTATTAGAGCATTTATTGAACCAAAACGAAAGTATCAATAAAGTAATGGTTTTTGTAAAGAGTATAAAAATGGCCGATAGGTTATTTGAGCAAATGGTTACCAAGTTTACAGATGAGGTAATGGTTATTCATTCTGCTAAATCGCAAACGGTGAGGTTTGCTACTTTAAAAAAGTTTCAGGAGGGTAAATTCCGTATTTTAATAGCTACTGATATAGCTGCAAGGGGATTGGATATAGTGGATGTAAGCCATGTAATAAACTTTGATACGCCTGATACACCTGGAGATTATTTGCATAGAATTGGTAGAACAGGCCGCGCAGGCAAAGATGGTTTGGCAATAACTTTTGTAAACGAGGTAGAAGAAGAATATAAATACAATATTGAAACATTAATGAAAATGGAAATTCCGTTGGTAGAAATGCCAAAGGAAGTGGTAATTTCAACGGTTTTTGCCGCTGACGAAAAACCTGAAGTAGGTGCAAAGAATTATTTAAAAATAAAGAAAAATAAAAACGCCAATCCATCGTTTCACGAAAAGAAAGCTAAAAACACGAAAGAAAATTTAGGAGGCCCTAGACGCAGAAACCCTAATAAAACAAAGCCAAGAAACCGCGCTGTAGAACGCAATAGAGCTATGAAGAGGAAGAATAAGTAACTATTAACTGCGGAATGCGAAGTGACAAAAATGCGAAGTAAATTTTGAATGTTGAATGAAAAAGATTGTGTTGTTTATTATATTTCATTTTTTGATTGGACTAAGTCTAACAGCTCAAAAAAACGACACCTGTCAATGTGAATTAATTGAAGGTAATTATGAATATGCCACTATAAGAACTTATCATCATGATTCCTTACTAACAATTATTGATGGAAGAATCATCAGAGATTCTCTTTTCAGTTTTTTGAGAGCAAGCAAATCAATTGATTATTTTCTTAATCCAATTAATTACAAGTTTGGCAGAATAAAGCAATATTTGGTTACCAAAGAAGGTATAACACAAAAATTTATTAAAGAAAATTTGTTGGTTTTACCAAACAAAAAAATGAATAAATTCGATAGTTTAATTGTGTTTTATTTAGGTAAGGAAAGTGGTTTTAATGATTCCTTTTTATTTGCCGAAAAATTTAAATTTGAGGAACAAGAAAAAGTAAATGGCATCATGTGCAATTGCTTTAATAGTAATAAATTTCGTTATAAAGGAGTTTACAAGTCAATTGATTTAATCTCAACTAATTTAAGTAAAATTGGGTTTGCCGAGTCATGGAATGATTCTATAACCAACCAGTTTGTATGGGTTGATGGTTGCAGCTTTGGTTCAGGTAAAATTTGTTATTTAAAAGGAATTGGAGATATTTCGACTGATTTCCCCAATCAAGAACCCTACAATATAAGTTATAAATTTTTAAGAGGTGATTGTAATAAATACCTTAAAGATAAATTCAATATTGAGTTGAAAAATAAGTAATGGATTTTTGAAATGCGGAATGCGAAGTGACAAAAATGCGAAGTAAGTGAAATGCGTGTAATCCTAGGCGAAGTAGACAATAAGCTCAACTAATTTTCCAATCTTTGTAATCTTTCCAACCTTGTCATCTTTTAACCCGCCAAACTCATTGTTCCTAAAATTTCTTCTAAAATATCGCGGTTATTGCTTAGGCGCGGTACTTTATGCTGACCACCTAGTTTTTGTTTATTTTTAAGCCAATTGCTAAAAGTGCCTCTAGGCAAAGCGTGTATTTTAGGCAATAACATAGCCATGTCTTTGTAACGTTTGGCTTCGTAATCGCTGTTGTTTTCTTTTAAATAATTATCTAAGTAAATGGTAAACTGCTCCAAATTTTCTGGCATTTTATCAAACTCAATTAACCATTCGTGTCCACCTTTTTGGTTTTCATCAATATAAATGGGTGCAGCGGTATAATCAACTATGTGCGCACCCAAATTTTTGCAAGCTCTGCTAATGGCGTTATCCGCATTTTCAATCATTAATTCCTCGCCAAATGCATTAATAAAATGTTTGGTTCGGCCAGTTATTTTAAACCTGTAAGGTTTGGTTGAGGTAAACTTAATGGTATCGCCAACTATGTATCGCCAAAGGCCAGCATTGGTACTAATAACCAAAGCATAATTTTCGTCTGTTTGTACCTCGCCTATGCTCAGTGTTTTTGGGTTTTCTTTGCCATATTCGCTCATAGGCATAAACTCGTAAAACACACCATAATCCAACATGAGCAACATATCATCTCGGTTTAAATCGTCTTGAATACCAAAAAATCCTTCCGAAGCATTGTAAGTTTCTAAATAATTTACTTGGTTCGATTTGATTAAACGCCTAAAACGTTCGCGGTAAGGTGTAAAACTTACACCACCATGAATATAAAGCTCCATATTTGGCCAAATATCGGTAAGGCAATTTTTGCCTGTTAGTTCATACAGTTTTTCAATTAAAACAGCTGTCCAAGTGGGCACCCCCGACATATTGGTAACATTTTCGTTTAAAGTAGCTTTGGCCATTTTTTCTACTTTTTCGTCCCAATTATTCATAAGCGCAATAGCCAACTCAGGCGTGCGTAAATATTGAGCCCAAAAAGGCATGTTTTGCATCATAACTGCCGATAAATCGCCATAAAAACTTTCATCGTTCAGTTTGTTTACATTATTGCTTCCACCAACTACTAAACCTTTACCATCAAACAGATTACTATCAGTATTTTGAAGCAAATAAAACAGCAAAGCATCTTTACCACCTTGAAAATGGCATTCATCTAAACTTTCGTGAGTAACAGGAATAAATTTACTTTTATCGCTGGTAGTTCCCGATGATTTGGCAAACCACCTGGTATCGCTTGGCCAAACTACATTTTGTTTGCCTTGCAATATTTGATCGATATAAGGTTTAAACCCATCGTAATTGGTTACTGGAACTTGTTTTTTAAAGTCTTCGTAATTTCTAATTTTACTAAAATTGGCTTTACTTCCAAAGTAAGTTAGCTCTGCATGGCGCAGCAGTTTAGTAAGTTGTTCTTCTTGAACGGCATGTGGTTCAAGCATTATCCTATCAATAAACGGAACCCGTTTTTTTAAGTACCAGCTTACTAATGAGTTTACGATAGGCATGAGCAATTTTACTTAAAAATTTTTAAATTAGGAAACTAAAAAATGAATATTAGTTTTAAAAGAATTATTGTTAAGGGAGTAAAAGCAAAAAGCCTAGCACAAGGGCTAAGCTTTAAGTTGATTAATATTGATTTTTTGTTTTAAGCTAATAAAACTGCTTTGGTTGCTTCTAAAATGGCAGTTGCTTTATCGTTAGTGCTCGACTCACTGTACACGCGTAATACAGGCTCGGTTCCACTTGCACGAATCATTACCCATTCGCCATTTCCTAAATGGAATTTATAACCATCTAAGTCTTCGGTTTTTTCTATATTATAGCTTCCAAATTGAGTGTATTTTCCTGCTTTGCAATTAGCTAATACCGTTTGTTTAATTTCTTCGGTAATGTGTAAGTCAATTCTGCCCATAGCAAAACTGCCAACTACATCATAAACTTCTTGAATTAATTCGTCTAAGGTTTTGCCGGTTTTAGCCATAAATTCCCAAAGGGTTAAGCCAATCCAAATACCATCACGCTCAGGAATAAAGCCTTTAATAGCAATTCCACCACTTTCCTCGCCACCTACTAATACATTTTCGGTAACCATTTTTTCGCAAATGTATTTAAACCCAATTTTGGTAATTTCTATTGGCAAACCATAAGCTTCGGCTAGTTTGGTAATTTTTGAAGTAGCACTAAAAGTAGTAATTACTTTACCATCCATGCCTTTGTATTTATGCAAGTAATGAACCAATAAAAGAATAATATGGTGCGAATCTACAAACTCACCTTTGCCATTGTATAAACCAATTCTATCAGCATCGCCATCAGTTACCAAACCGCAATCAATTTCTTCGCTGATGCGAATTAACTCGCTGAACTCAGTTAAATTTTTATGGATTGGTTCAGGTGCTTGTCCATCAAAACCTGGGTTATAATCGCAATGCAACATGGTAATTTCAGGAAAAACCCTACGCATTACATTTTGTCCTGCACCATACATGGCATCGTAAGCAAATTCAAACTTGCTTTCTTTTATTAATTTTAAATCAAATTTGCTTTCTACCTCGTTTACATACATGGTTTCAAGGTCGGCATAAGTTATCATGCCTTCGCTTACCAAAGTATCAATGCTTTTTAAAGGTAAACTTACTGTTTCGGGAATTGCATTTTCTACTGCATCAATCACGGCAGGGCTGCTTGGTCCGCCATAATGTGCTTTTAGTTTAAAACCATTATAAGCCGGTGGATTATGACTAGCAGTAATAATTACTCCTAATGCTGCACCATGTTTTACAGCACCTAAACTAATCATAGGAGTGCTCACAAAACCTTTAGCCATTATTACTTTAATGCCATTGGCACATAAAACTTTTGCGGTAGTTTCAGCAAAAAGCTCACCTGCAAAACGGCAATCGTGGCCCAACACCACGGTTAAGTTATTAGCAAAATTTGCTTTAACGTATGCTGCTGTTCCTTGCGCTACACGCTTAACATTTTCAACAGTAAATTCATCGGCTATAATACCTCGCCAACCATCAGTTCCAAATTTTATTACGTACATACTTTTGTATTTTAGTTTTAATGGTGCAAAAATGTAAAAAATATGCAAAGCATAGCTATGCCTAATCAATTATTTTTATGATAGTGTCTACTTTATTAAAAAATGCAAGGAAGTTACAACGGTTACCATACCAAAGATATACGCTGGATAACGCATAATAAAAATAAAAGTCATTCCGCAGGAATCCTCTTTCCTTCGCAACCAGCATAGCTAACGGAGTGTTGGTTGCCAAATTAAGGAGATGCACTGCATGACTTTTTCCATAAGCATTACTAATGCTCCTGTTTATGGTCTAACCAAATACCTAAAGAATTATTATTTTAAAAAGTATAAAATTCTATTTTCAGCCATTTAGATTTTGTTTATATACATCCACACTTTTAGCATTTAAAAAAACCGTTTTATGTATAAATAACATCAAAATATATAGCTGGAAGCCTTCCTTGAATAAAAATAATGCTTCCTGAGATAGCTAGAAGCCTTCTGTGAACAAGAAGAAAGAAAGAAAATGAAATGGATGTGAAAGAAGTGGAAAGAATAGAATTAGTTAAGTAAACGATATAAAAATTAATTATTCACAAGAAATTTTAATTTTTAAAATAAATTAATATATTTTCGCCTCAACAAAAATTATGAAAAATACTTTACAAAAAATATTTCATAACCTACTAATGGTTATGGTATTACTAATGTTTGGAAAAGCTGTCTTTGCACAAGCTCCCACCATAACCTCTTTTAACCCTGATAGTTGGTCAGTAAAAAAACCAGAAGAGACAAAACAAATCATAATAAAATTAAAAAGCAAAATTTTATTAAACAAATCACTTTACAATCACGAAATAACTGGAAACAACAAAGTTGACTCCATTACTCAAAAATTTAATCCTATTAAAATTAAAAAACAAACAATAGGAAAAAAAAACAAACAACATATTTTTATTATTACTTTTCCAATTGGAACAAATGTTCAGCAGGTAATAGATGAATATTACAATACAGGTGAAATTGAATATGCCGAACCAGACTATAAAGGTTCAGGAGGAGGGGAAACTGTTACTCCCAATGACCAACACTATTTAAGACAATGGGGACTAAAAAATAATGGAACATTTTCTTTATCGCCTTCTATTGCAGGTGCTGATATTGATATGGAAAAAGCTTGGAATATAGAGCAAGGTGATAGCAATATAGTTGTTGGTATCATAGATAGCGGAACAAAATTAGACCATCCCGAATTTACAAATAGAATCTGGATAAATTATAATGAAATTCCTAGTAATGGATTAGATGATGACAGCAATGGATATGTTGATGACGTGAAAGGGTGGGATTTTGCAAATACAGACAATAATCCTTCTGATGACCATGGACACGGAACCAATGTTGTAGGTATTATTGGGGCTAATGGAAATAATTCAATTGGTTATGCTGGTGTAGACTGGAATTGCAAACTAATGACTTTAAAAGGACTTGATAATACTAATTTAGGATATTATTCATGGTTTGCCGATGCTATTTATTATGGAGTAGATAATGGGGCAAATGTCATTAATATGTCATTAGGCGGGACAGGCACTTCAACTACATTGCAAAATGCTGTTACTTATGCTTTAAATAATAACGTAATAATCGTTGCCTGTATGATGAATACAAATTCAAATACAGTTTATTATCCAGCAGCATATACAGGTGTTATTGCAGTAGGTTCAACTAATTCAAATGACACAAGGTCTAACCCATTTTTTTGGAGTTCAACAAGTGGAAGTAATTATGGAAGTCATATTTCTGTTGTTGCTCCTGGTAACTATATTTATGGTTTAAATTATCAATCAAATACCAATTATAATTCTTATTGGGGTGGAACATCACAAGCAACACCACTAGTATCAGGTCTTGCTTCTTTGTTATTAGCTCAAAATCCAAACCGAACACCTGCACAGATTAAATCAATAATAGAAAGAACCGCAAAAGATAGAGTTGGTAACTTAAGTGAAGATACTTTAGGATGGGATCAATATTATGGCTATGGAAGAATTAATGCTTTTAAAGCGTTATCTGTTTCTCCAAGTTCATTAATTTATTCTCCATCAATTGTTATTGCAACTAGAACCATTACTAATATAAACAGTTCTGTAACTTATTTAGGAGATTCAATAACTAGTTTTAGTATTTCTCCAAGTTTACCAACTGGCGTTAGTTTAAATACCTCAACAGGAAGAATTAGTGGAATTCCAAAGGTATCAATACCACAAACTGTTTTTACAATTACTGGAACAAATAATGGTGGAAGCACAACAGCTAGTTTTAGGTTAACTGTAAATAGCATTGCACCTAGTAATTTAAAATACAATGACTCAAATATTGTTGCAACTAGAACCATTACCAACATAAATAGTTCAGTAATATATTCAGGAGATTCAATTACTAGTTTTAGTATTACTCCAAGTTTACCTTTAGGTTTAAGTTTAAATACTTCGACTGGTTTGATAAGTGGAATACCATTGGTAACATTACCACAAACAACATTTACAATTACAGGAACAAATAACGGTGGAAGCACAACCGCTAGTTTTAGGTTAACTGTAAATAGCATTGCACCTAATAATTTAAAATACAATGACTCAAGTATTGTTGCAACTAGAACCATTACCAACATAAATAGTTCAGTAACTTATTCAGGAGATTCAATTACTAATTTTAGCATCATTCCTGTGCTGCCAAATGGCTTAAGTTTAAATACTACCACTGGTTTAATTAGTGGAACACCAACTGTAAATATAGCTCAAACTATTTTTACCATTACTGGTTCAAACAGTGGAGGAAGTACCACAACAAATTTCACTTTAACTGTTAATTCACCTGTATCTATAAAACCTATTAATGTAAATACCTTTTCAAATATCAATATCAAACCAAATCCATTTAGCAGCCAAATTGAAATTGATTTTATGAGCAACACAAAAGAAAATACCAAATTGGTGATTATAGATGCTGTAGGTAAAGAAGTTTTTGTTAAAACTATTCAAAGCAATATTGGAAATAATAACATCATCATTGATGAAATGACCAACCTCAACTCAGGTATTTATTTTGCTCGATTAGAAAGTAATAGTGGTTATAGTCCATCATTTAAATTGGTGAAGAATTAAAACATAATACCGAAACCTTAGCTTGAAGCTAAGGTTTCGGAACTAAAACAATAACTACTTGTAATATTATTATAAAAAACTAAAATTCTGTTCTTATGTTTGAAGAGGAAAATGGAATTAGAATACGTAATTTTAGTAAACGAAAACGACCAAGAAATTGGTAAAATGGAAAAGCAAGAAGCCCACGAAAAAGGCTTGTTGCACAGGGCTTTTTCGGTTTTTGTTTTTAATAATAAACACCAACTTTTATTACAACAGCGCGCTTTAACCAAATACCACAGTGCTGGCCTTTGGACAAACACTTGCTGCAGCCATCCACGTGTAGGCGAAACCATTGAAAAAGCTGCCCACAGAAGGCTGCAAGAGGAAATGGGCTTTGATTGTGATTTAAGCATTAGAACCAATTTTATTTATAAAGCCGAGTTTGACAACGGTTTAACCGAGCACGAGTTGGACTATATTTTGGTGGGAAATTATGAAGGTAAAATTGATATAAACCTTGATGAAGTAGCCAGTTACAAATGGGTTGATATTGATTGGCTAAAAGCAGATATGAAACAAAATCCTGCTGATTATACGGCTTGGTTTACCATTATTTCCGAAAAATTTTGGGAGCTTTTATAGCTTAATATGTTGCTATGATTACTTTTTTTAAAAAATATTATTGGTGCTTTTTGCTTTTCGGTTTTGTTGTAAATACCAGTTTTGGTGTTGAAAAAAATTGGGAGCTAAAAAAGAACAGTGATGATATTTTGGTTTATACCCGTGAGGCTTCATTTTCGAGCATTAGAGAAATAAAATGTGTTACCAATTTCAATGCAACTTTAAATAGTTTGGTGGCTTTTATTTACGATATTCCAGCGCATCCTCAATACATTTACAGGTGTAAATCGGCTAAAATACTAAAGGTGGTTAACGAATACGAATTATATTACTACCACGAAACCGAAACTCCTTGGCCTGTTCAAAATAGGTATGGTGTAATTTATTACAAAATAAAACAAGATCCTACCACCAAAGTTGTTACCATTGAATCGCACGAAGTGTTTGGCATGACTCCCAAACAAGAAGATAAAGTAGAGGTAGAAAAATTAACTGCCTCGTGGGTTTTTACGCCTAAAGGCAATGGTATGGTTGAAGGTGTTTATTATTTATACTTAAATCCTGGAGGCAGTGTTCCAAGTTGGCTTATCAATCTATTTGCCACCGAAGGCCCTTACCAAACTATTTTAAAAATGAAAACTTTATTACCACAAAGCAAGTACAAAAATGCTAAAATAGGCAATATTGTTAATTGATTTGATAACACACTAATCAGCATTTTTAACACTGCTGTAGTTTTTTAACTCTTTACTCCAAGCCAAATAACCTTTTATTGACAATGCGGTGTAAATAAGCATCAGCAAAGCATAAATAAATAAGCCTGATTGCAAATAAAGTGCAAAGCTAGCTGCGTTAAGTATTATCCAATAAATCCAAGCGGTTACTATTTTATGGGTTTCTTTAAAAGTAGCTATAAAACAAAAAACAGTTATCAAAATATCCAGCACATTTATATTTTCAATAAACTGATTAAGCACAAAATAACTCAATACAAAACTGATGATAAAACCAAAAGCAAGGGTATAAGTTTGCATGGTTATGGTCCATTTTTTTACTTTTAATTCTTGTTTGTTTTTATCCCAAATATACCAACCATAAACAGCCATTAAAGCATAAAACACATGCAAAATTACTTGCCCAATCAACTGTTTTTCGTAAAAAATAACCAAACCTGTT
Organism: Bacteroidota bacterium; assembly: GCA_027484685.1. GTDB lineage: Bacteria > Bacteroidota > Bacteroidia > UKL13-3 > UKL13-3 > JAAFJM01. Next base: position 8,102 of record JAIXSO010000066.1, on the reverse strand, counting down.
ACAGATGATAAAAAGCCAAAAAGCCAACAGATTATTTGCTGTTTAATTAAAAAGTAATTGTAAAGTAAAGTGGTTATAATTACTATTATTTCAAGCAATTCAATTAAAGTAAATTTCATGCCGATACTTTTAATTGCGCTATTTTGGGGTGCATGAGTTTAAACCATAATGGAGGCACCGCAGCTATAAAAAACAATCCAGCATAACCAGCAGGTAAAATAGGACTATTAGGGTAAGTTATTAAAGTATGATAAGGTTTTGAAGCATAATAATGATGGTCGGCATGGCGCGATAAATCTACCAAAACAAACCTGCTAATAAAACGGTCGCTTTGCCAACTGTGTTCTTCGGTTACACGTTCTGTATAATCGCGGCTCAAACCATAATGCTGAATATAGTTTACATACTCTAATAAAAAATTAGCAAAAAAACATTGTAAGCCCCAAGCAATAATGGCATCAACACCAATTAAATAATAAATACTTATTAGTAATAAAACTTGTAAAATTAATTGACGAATCACATAATTCTCAAACCCGTATGCCATTTTATTTTCGGCTTTTAAACGTTGTGCTTCAATGGCAATAGCTCCCCAAAACTGCCCTGAAACCGAGCGGATAAAAAATTGGTATAAGTTTTCGCCATACTTGGCTGTCGCATGGTCTTTATCAGTACCAACCCATTTGTGATGTACTTTCAAATGGTCGATATAAAAATACATATTGCCTGCTGAAAACAATAAAAGTTTGCCCAACATACGCTCGTATTTTACTTTTCTATGAATGTATTCGTGCGAAACTATTATGGCCGAAGATCCAGAATTTAAACCTGTACTTAAAGCTGCGCCAATTATAAAATAATCTGTTAACGAATGGCTATAAATGCCATAAAATAAACTGCCCACTGAAATAAGTTGCAAAGGAATATGCAGCAGTAAAATAAACTTTGGTATTGCATCGTCTTTTTCGGAGGCTTGATTAGATAAAAATTCATTGGTAATCCATTCGAAAGTGGCTAAAACACCTAACGAAAATACAAAATTGCCAAAGGCAAAATACCCGCCCATTAAATTGCCATAAATGGCAAAAAAACTTGGTAAAAAACTTAATAAATAAAGCCAATTTCTGCTACTCGAATTCATAAATTATTGCAATTTTTGTTTATACATTTGAATGGTATTGTGCAAGCCTAAATAAATGGCATCGCATACAAGGGCATGTCCTATAGAAACCTCTGCTAGATTAGGAATGTTTTGATTAAAGAAATGTAAATTGTGTAAATCTAAATCATGACCAGCATTTATACCCAAACCTAACTCATGGGCTCTAATGGCTGCTGCTGTATATGGTTTTATAACTGTTTCTTTATTGGTGTGATAATGATGAGCGTAACTTTCGGTATAAAGTTCAATTCTATCAGTTCCGGTGAGTTTGGCTCCTTCTATCATTTCTAAAACTGGGTCTACAAAAATAGAAGTACGGATTCCAGCATTTTTAAAAACTTTGATGATATCATTTAAAAATTGATAGTTTTTAATGGTATCCCAACCGTGGTTGCTGGTAATTTGGTTCAACGCATCGGGCACTAAAGTAACTTGAGCAGGTTTGGTATCCAATACCAATTGCACAAATTTATCTTCAAGGGGATTGCCTTCAATATTAAACTCTGTAGTTAAAACTTGTTTTAAATTTACCACATCGGCATAACGAATGTGGCGTTCATCGGGCCTTGGATGAACAGTAATGCCATCGGCTCCAAATTTTTCACAATCTATGGCAACCTGCACCAAGTTTGGGTTATTGCCTCCTCGGGCATTTCTTATAGTAGCAAATTTATTGATGTTAACGCTTAACTTAGTCAAAATTATTAGTTTTATGGGTTAATAGTGTTTACAATTTTACTAAATAAAATGAAGTAGGCTGTATAATTTTAAATAGTTTTGAAAAATATTTTAGAATAAACATGATTCAATTAGGCGTAGTTAGCAATTTAACAGTAAGCAGAGGCAGTGCTGTAGGATTTTTTTTAGTAGATAACGATGGAGAAGAAGTGTTGTTACATAATAAATATGCGCCTGCAGGCTTGCAATTGCACGATAATATTGATGTATTTGTTTACAACGATTCTGAAGATAGGTTAATAGCTACTACCCAAACACCCAAAATTTTACTAAATACTTTTGCTTTACTAAAAGTAGTTGATGCTGCCAGTTTTGGTGCTTTTATGGATTGGGGTTTAGATAAAGATTTGCTAGTTCCATTTAAAGAACAAGCAAAAAAAATGTACACAGGCAAATATTACGTGGTGTATTTGTATCACGATGAAACTTCGGACAGGTTAGTAGGAACTACCAAAATTAACCGCTATTTAGATAATACTGATTGCGATTTAAAGCATAACGATGAAGTAGATTTAATGGTTTACGAAGATTTTGACTTGGGTTATTTTGTAATTATAAATAACAAATATAAAGGCTTGGTTTATAAAAACGAAATTTATACCGATGTGCAAATTGGCGATCAATTAAAAGGCTACGTTAAGCAAATAAAAGAAGGCAATTTAATTGATGTAAGTTTGCAAAAAATTGGTTTTGAAAATGTGGATATTAACTCGCAAATGATTTTAGATTTGCTTAAAAAACAAGGAGGAAAACTAGCACTTCACGATGGTAGCGATCCCGAAGATATTAAGCGCCAATTAGGAATGAGCAAAAAAACTTTTAAAAAGGCAGTAGGTATTTTGTATCGCCAAAAACTAATTACGTTAGAACCTGCCCAAATTATATTGAATTAAATTTAAAAATTACTAATATTGTTAACTCACTCATTTTACTCAACACTTGGTTAAAAAGCTTTACATATTATTTTTTGTAATAGGTGCCATTTTTTCGGTGCAAGCTAACGACTTGATTAAAAAAGACAGTGTTTTAAAAGCCATTTCTAACGAAAATAATGTTCAGCAAAGGGTAGATTTATTTAACAACAACCTTACTTTGTTTGTTGAAAATGGCTCCGAAGCCATTGAATATGCTCATAAATCAATTGAACTTGCAAGAAAAGTAAGTTATGAAAAAGGCATTTACGATTCTTACTTAAGTTTGGGTGTGGGCCACTGCGAAAACCGTAATTTCGATTCGGCAATTTATTACCTGCAACATGCCATTACTTTTTATTTTAAAACCAATAACAACGCTAAAATAATTAGGTGTAATAATTATTTAGGTATTTCTTATGAAAGTAAAACCAATTACTCAAAGGCACTTTGGTACTATTTTCAAGCATTAAATTTATCTAATCAAATACACGATTCGGCTTATGTTCTTAAATCGTTGAACAATATTGGAGTGGTTTATTTTTTAAAAAAAGAATTTACTCTGGCTGAAAAATTTTTATTACAAGCCTTGCCAATCGCCATAAAGCTGAATGTTGAGTTAAGCCTGATTCACTATAATTTAGCATCTATTTATTTAGAAAGAAAACAATTTGCCAAAGCTTTGGATAAATATGAATTGGTGCTTGAAGATGATTTAAAAAGCAATAACTTAAAAAATATAGCCGAAACTTACGATAATATTGGCATGTGTTATTTGGGTTTAAACCAATTGGGCATTGCTGAAAATTATTTAAATAAAGCATTTGATATCAGAGAGAAAATTAACGATGAAAATGGGCTTAGAAGTTCGTTTACCGATTTGGCCGATTTGCACATAAAAAATAAACAATACGCCAAAGCCATAAGTTTTTTGGCCAAAGCCGAAAGTTTAGCTAAAAAAACCAATAATAAAGTTGCTGAAGTAAACATTTACGATACTTATATTGATTGTTATAAAGCCCAAAACGATTATAAAAATGCATTGATTTATACCGAACAAAAAATGAATGTTTTGCAAGCCATTAGTTCAGCCGAAAGTTTGGTAAAATTAAAGGACTTGCAATCGCAATCATTAGCTAAACAAAAAGAAGCTGAAACCGAAGTGGCTCTGCAAAAGCGTAAAAATAAAACTATTACTACAGGCTTAATTATTACAGGTATTTTATTGGTGTTGGCTATTTTGCTATTTTTAATTTTTACCATTTACAATATTCGTAAAACCAATGCTATACTTAAAAATAATCAAATACAACTTACGCTTAAAAACGATGCTTTGGTAAAACAAAATGAGCAAATTTTAAAATCGCAGGAGTTGGCCAAGCAAGCATTAAAAGCCAAAGCTAGTTTTATCAGAAATATCAGCCATGAAATTAGAACGCCTCTAAACGCCATCAATGGAATAGCCGATTTAATAAAGGAAAACCACGGGGGAGATGAACAAGCTCAAAACCTAGTAATTTTAAAACAATCAACCCATAAGTTAATTGATTTGGTAAACGATATTTTAGACTTTAATAACCTGGAAAGTGGTAATAATGAGTTTAACCAAAACGATTTTAAATTGCAGCAATTGGTAAATGGATTGGTTGATATTTTTACCGAAAAAGTTAAAAATAAAGGCCTTGAATTTATTGTAGATTGCGATGTAGATAAGCTAAATACTTATAAATCGGATGCGTTGCGCATAGCACAAGTATTATCAAACCTTATTACCAATGCCATTAATTTTACCGAAAGTGGTTATGTAAAAATGAGCATAAAAGAAACCAACTTTAGCTTTTTTAAATCAACCGTTAGGTTTGAGGTTTCTGATTCGGGAGTGGGTATTCCAATTGAAAAACAAACAGATATTTTTGAAGCTTTTTCGCAAGTTGATATTTCGAACACACGTAAAAAAGATGGTGCAGGTTTAGGATTATCTATTTGCCAAAAAATAGTGGAAGGCTTGGGTGGTAAACTTATGTTACAATCCGAAGTGGGTAAAGGAAGCACTTTTTCATTTGAACTTGGTTTGGATATAGTTGAAACAAAACATATTAATAATTTAAGTTTTGAAAAAACTACTATTACCAATTTAGAGGGAAAAAACATTTTGGTAGTAGAAGATTCGTTTGTGAACGTAATTATTTTAAAACAATTTCTAAAAAAATGGGGCTGTAACACCGTTGTAGGCGACAATGGTGTTAAGGGTTTAGAGTTAGCCAAACAAAGCCAATACGATTTAATTTTAATGGATTTGCAAATGCCCGAAATGGATGGTATTACCTGTGCTCGCGAAATAAGAGCGTTGGCCGATAGTTATTACAAAAAAGTACCCATTATAGCCTTAACTGCTGCCAACGAAAATACCATGCGCGATGCGGCCTATGCAGCCGGAATGAACGATTATATTCTAAAACCATTTGAGCCAGAACAGTTGCAAGAAAAGATGATTAGAGCCATTAACGAATCGTTGGCATAAAAAACTAACGGAAATTATTTAATTTTTTTACAATTAATTAAACTAATAACCTTAAACTTGCACCGCAAATAGAATACCTATCTTTATTTGCCATGCTTAATCAATCTGATAAATTTTACACCGAAGGTTTAACCTACGATGACGTTTTAGTTTTACCCGCTTATTCTGAAATACTGCCGCGCGAAGTAAATACTACTACCCAACTTTCACGCAATATTCAAATTAAAATTCCAATTGTTACTGCTGCCATGGATACAGTAACCGAAAGCAAATTAGCTATTGCTATTTCGCAAGAAGGTGGAATTGGTATTATGCATAAAAACATGAGTATTGAGCGCCAAGCTGCCGAGGTGCGTAAGGTAAAACGTAGCGAAAGTGGTTTAATACTTGATCCTGTAACATTACACGATTCGGCTACATTGCGCGATGCACATAAACTAATGACCGAAAATAAAATTGGTGGTATTCCAATTATTAACGATAATGGTAAATTAGTGGGTATTTTAACCAATAGAGACTTACGCTTTGAAACCGACATGAACAAATGTGTGAGTGATATAATGACCAAAGATAAAATTATTACTGCACCTGAAGGAACTGACCTTAAACAAGCAGAACTAATTTTACAACAATATAAAATTGAAAAATTACCTGTAATAGATAAAGACAATCTTTTAAAAGGATTAATTACTTACAAAGATATTTTAAAGGTAAAAGCACATCCATCGGCTTGTAAAGATAAACATGGACGTTTACTTGCGGGAGCTGCTGTGGGGGTAACTGCCGATACTGAAGAAAGAATACATGCATTGGTTAAAGCTGGAGTGGACGTAGTAATTATTGACACTGCACATGGGCATTCAAGAGGTGTTTTAAACGAAGTAGCGCGTATCAAAAAATTGTTTAGCAATATTGATATCATTGCAGGCAATGTAGCTACAGGCAGTGGCGCACGTGCTTTGGTTGATGCAGGGGTAGATGCTGTAAAAGTGGGAGTTGGTCCAGGCTCTATTTGTACTACACGTATTATAGCAGGTATTGGCGTTCCACAATTAACAGCAGTTTACGAAAGTGCAAAAGCCATAGCTGGCAGTGGTGTTCCAATTATAGCCGATGGTGGAATAAGATACAGTGGCGATTTGGTAAAAGCCATAGCTGCAGGTGCAAGTTCTATTATGTCGGGTTCTATTTTTGCCGGAGTAGAAGAAAGCCCAGGAGAAACTGTAATTTACGAAGGACGTAAATTTAAATCATACCGAGGTATGGGTAGTATTGAAGCCATGAAAGAAGGTAGTAAAGACCGTTATTTCCAAGATACTGAAGATGAAATTGCTAAATTAGTACCAGAAGGTATAGTAGGTATAGTTCCGTTTAAAGGAACTTTAAAAGAAGTAGTGTATCAGTTTGTGGGTGGTTTACGTGCAGGTATGGGTTACTGTGGTGCAGCTACTATAGCCGACTTGCAACAAGCTAAATTTGTAAAAATTACTTCAGCAGGTGTTAAAGAAAGCCATGCACACGATGTAAAAATTACCAAAGAATCACCAAATTATTCAAGAAATTAATTGATAATTAGATTAATAAAAAAAGCGGCTTAGGTCGCTTTTTTTATTTTCTTTTTTACACGCTAGTGAGGTTTTGCAAACCTCATTTCATATTATTAATATTTGTAATACGAAAAAAGCAAATTTGTTGATACTGTACAAAAAAGTGTGTAAAGCTCAAAAAAGACGATTTTTGTAATTGAAACGCAAAAATTGAAAATATATGAACTTTACACAAACACAAATAACAGAAATATTTGATGAGATAGCAAATGGAAAAAATGGCTATCAAGAAATATTAAAACTTAGCTTAGAAAGCATAATGAAGGCAGAACCATTATTCATTGTGATGTAAGTAATGGCTATCGATTAGGCAGAGTTTTAGGTCACGAAGGAAAACTAGAGCTAGTTATACCTGCAAGTTCGGATATGACAACATATAGCTGCTGGTGAGGTGTTGCAAACCGCACATAATACTATAAGCATTTGTAATGCAAAAAATAAATGTGAATTAATATATTCGCAAAGTGGCACTAAAAACAATTACTGATAAGGAAAGAATTTACTTTTTAACTTCAACTGTTGTTGATTGGGTAGATGTATTTACCCGTCCAGTTTACCGATACATTGTTATTGATTCTTTGAAGCATTGTATAAACGAAAAGGGCTTGGAATTATATGCTTGGGTTATTATGTCTAATCATATTCATTTAGTTGCAGCAAGTAAAGATGGTAATAATTTAGCTGATACAATGCGTGATTTTAAAAATATACAAGTAAACAAATTACTGCATCTATTTTAGCCGAAAATGAAAGTAGAAAAGAGTGGATGATAAATAGGTTTGAATGTGCAGGTAGAAATGATAAGAAAATAAAAAACCATAAGTTTTGGCAGGATGGTAACGAAGCTAAACCAATTTATAGTTTTGAGTTTTTAAAACAAAAAATAGATTATATTCATAACAATCCTGTAAAAGCTGAAATAGTTGAAAATGCCGAATTAGTTCTGCTATTGATTATGCAGGAGGAAACGGATTGCTTAAAGTTTTATTGGCATGGTAGAAAACGGATTGAAAATCCTTATAGTAAATAGTTCGGATTGCAAATCATAGCTGTACGAAACATTAGATTTGATATTTTTTGATAAATAAATTAGGGTCTCCATTACATTCAATTATTATTTGTTTTAGTAGTTCATTATCTAGTTCATTGATAAATTTAATTTT
>JAIXSO010000041.1 GCA_027484685.1 Bacteroidota bacterium | reverse complement strand
TTTTGGTATATTTGAAGTAGAAAATGCACTTAACCAATTTTCATTTTTATCCTTATAAAAACTACCTCGATGACAAGCCTGTAAAGGGTTTACAAGGTTTTGGGGTAGGTTATGGCTTCTCCTTTAATGGAAAGGAGAATGATAAAGAGGTTAGTTTCCATGATTTTGGGCTAAGAGAATATGATTTTAGACTTACTAGGTTTATAAGTACTGATCCATATAACTTATTAACACCATACTTTACTCCTTATTGTTTTGCAGGGAATTCTCCTGTAGCTTCAATTGATTATAATGGTGGTTTTAAACTTCCGTTTAATTCTAGTTTATATCTTAGTTATAATAGTAATACGAAAATATTAGAAGAGTATATCATGGACGGAATTCAGGAGTTACTTTTAAGTCCGAAAGTAACTGAAAGTTTAATGCGATTGGGTAAATTTAATTCTATTACTGATTTGAAGAAAGTATTTGAATATGGTTCTGGACCAGAGATTCTTTTTGCAACAGGTCCTGTTGGTGAGTATTTTAAGGAAACGGATCAAATTTATGTGGACACAAAAATGATAGCATTACTAGAATACGCCAAAACACCAGAGAGTAGGCAAGCTGCGTTATTTGCCATTGTTGCTGTAATAATTCATGAAACGACTCATTATGGAAGAGATCAGTTTTATGACCCAGAAAATAAAGGAGATTGCGTTGGATGTGACGGCCAGAGTTTAGGACATATAATTCAAATTGACGAAAAAAACTTATTACCAAATGAATGGGAAGTTGGAAATGTTATAGAGTACTCAATTTGGGGACAATTTATAGGAATAGGTGATGGATCAAAACCTTCTGATGAACTCAAGTCCATTTATGAAATTGTTCAAAGATTAGGTAGAAAACATCCTAGCATACCACAAATTAAAGAAAAGAAAAATAAGCCTGCTTCAAAAGGAAAAACGGATGAACAGAAGCCAAAAGGGAAAAAAACATCTGTGAAAACTAAATCTGAGGGTAATAAAAATAAAAAAGGCGGTAATAAATATCCAATGAAAAATACAAGAACCTTATGACAGTGAAAATTTGTTTAATAGCAGGCTTACTAAGTTTATCCTTGAATATTTTTGCTCAAAAAGAGGGTTTGGATAAATCTAGTTATATTTTTCGTTATTCAAGAAAAGTTGAATTGCCAAAGTCAATAAAAAGTTCAATAAAACTTTTATTATACAAAAAAGATTCATTGGAAATTATTGCCCCATTGATTACCAAACATGGAAATTATATTTTAGATGATACAAGTATTTTAACAAAATATTTTGATAAAAAAGGATTATGGTTTTATCCCAAAAACGATAGTATTTCAAATAGGTTTTTTTCTAGTAAGTTATATTTTAGTTTTCTAAGTAGAAATATTTCCAGTTTTAACTGTCTAATAGTATACAAAAATAAAAAAATGAGTAATTGTTGTGTTGAGTATTATAGAAATGATGATTACTTATGGCAAGTAAAGTATTATATAAACAATAAATTGTTCATCACAGTAAATGATTTAATTTTTTAATTTAAAGCCTACCAATATGGATATGCCTAGCTAGTGCAAGAGAAAACCCCCCCTAGCTAGCGCATGAGCAAATTCTGCAAAGCTTGTGCACGCATTTGGCGTGTTCAAAGCACAAAAAGGCAAATGCCAACCCAAACCGCTTTAGCCAAAAACTAAAGCGTTTTTTTATTTTTACTACTAAAAAATTCAATTTTGTGGCTTAAACAAACACAAAATGAAACACTTAGTATTAACCAATGCCCACTTTATTTATTGGCATTTACAATTTGATGAATGGATCAAAACCATTGGATATGGCAATGGAAAGGAGACCGCCTATGCATCCAACATCAAAGAATTTTTACATTTTTTAGAAACTAACAATATAAGTTCAGTTAAAGATGTAAACCAACACCATATTGGCCAATATTATCAATACATAAGCAATAGACCAAAGCTAAGAACCAAAGGAATTTTAAGCGCATCAAGTATTAACCATCAAATGCTTGCCTTGCGCTTATTTTTTGACTATTTACTCGATTGTAAAGAAATTGATTATTCACCTGCTAGGATTCCTAAATTTAGAATTTCAGGCCATAATCAAAGGAATATAGTTACTGTAAATGAAATAAAATTGATTTATAAAAAAGCCAAAACACTTCAAAATAAAGCAATTATTAGCTGCGCTTATGGCTGCGGATTGCGCAGAAACGAAATAGTAAATTTAAGTGTAAGCGATATTGATTTAAAGAATAAAACACTTTTAGTAAGGGTAGCCAAAGGAGGAAAAACAAGGTTAATTCCACTTTCTGATAAAGTGGTTAAACATTTTAAAAAGTACCTCAAGTTTCATCAAAACAATTTTGAACAAACCAATTTTAAGCAATTACCTTTATTTATTGGCTCCAATGGTAGCCGAATGCGAGGGAGTAAAATTAACCAAACCCTAAAAACAATTATTTTAAATACCAATAACCATGAACTGATAAGTAAAAACATTACTTTACATTGTTTGAGGCATAGCATAGCAGTGCATTTAATCAATAATGGTGCTGCTATTACTTTTGTACAAACCTATTTAGGACATAGCAGTATTGATACCACCAATTTATATGCTATCAAACGAAAACGAAAATTAGCCATTTTAAGAGCTTTTAAGTAGAAAATGGAACAACTTACCCTAAAAGCATATTTAAGACTGCAAAAACACACTCAAAATAGCATAAAAAGCTATTTATTCATAATTGAAAGATACCTCAAACAACATCCAAATGCTTGGCAATACGATTATAAAGCCATAATGGATTATTTTAAACAGCGATTATTGAACAACCGTTCAGGAATTATTTTATTGCAAGCGGGAATTAAAAAGTATTATGATTATTTACTACACATTGGTTTAATTTATCATCATCCATGCCGCACTATTTGCATAAAAAAGAAAAACAAATACGTAATTCATAGTGATTTGTTTACCATTCAAGAATTACAATTGCTACTAAAACGAGAAGAAAGGTATGCGGTTCTAAAATACAGAAACAAGTTAGTAATTTCATTATTAATCTATCAAGGTTTAACCCTTGCAGAGATTACCCAATTAAGGTTAACAGATATAAACTTAGATGATGCAAGTATCAGCATTAAAGGTAGTGTAACGGTAAACAGACGAATTTTAAACTTAAAGGCAAACCAAATTGTTTTACTGGATAAATACATGCGCTTAAGCAGACCAAAATTGCAAAAAAGTGAAACCAAATTTTTGCTATTGAATAAATTGGGTAACCCAATAAAAGCCGATGATGTGCAATATTTAATAGAAACTTTTAGGTATTTGTTTCCTGATAGAAAACTAAATGTACAAACCATTAGGCAAAGTGTAATAGCCAATTGGCTTAATACATACCAAATACCAGTAGAAGATGTGCAATTATTAGCTGGACACAAAAGGCCATCAGCTACTTTAAAATACCAATTACCGAATATGAAACAGGCAGTTGCTACATTGAATACTTATTTTCCTATTTAAACCATGCTTGCTTATTGGTAAAGTTGTATAGCTTGTTCATTCTTTTCAAAGCCAAACCGCTTTAGTTTTTGGCTAAAGCGGTTTTGGTAGTCTTGCTTTTGTTGTTTGAACACGTCAAATTCCGAAAGCTTTCGGAAGTGCACCAGCGTTGCAGTATTTGCTCGTGCGATAGCTAGGGGCACCAGCTTTGCTGTATTTGCTTGTGCGCTAACTAGGGGGCTAATTCGATATTTTATAAATACCATAATTATATTTCCTTCCTTCTATTTCTATTATATAGTTTTTTACAAAAATAAGTTTCATATCATTTTTATTGTAAATGATTGATAATTTGTCAAGTTTTATCTTATTTTTATTCAAAACAATCATCAGGTAATTCCATAAATCAGTTTTTGGTTTTCTATATTTTACAATAAATTTTTTTTTATTTCTAAAGAATTTATCAATTAAACAGGAATCATTCAACAATCTGATTTCATCAAAGCAAGTGGTACGTATTCTTTGCTCAAAATAATTAAATCTAGATTTATAACAATTAGTATCTTGAATTGCAAATTTAACTGAATTTTGGCTGATTAAATTTAGCGAAAATGATAATATAAAAAATGATAATATAAAATTTCCTTTCATTTTTAGTAAGTTTATTTATTCAACCTTATCAGAATTTCTTTCTATCACTTTTTCATTATTTTCAGGAGTTACATAGATTTTATCATTAAAAAAATCACCTAAACCTTTATCCTCATGTTGTCCTTTTAAATCATGATAGATTTCATGCGCAATAACAGCTCTAAAATCAACTAATTGTTTCTCTGTAGGATTAAAACCTCTATTCATATTTTTTTGATAATTTTGTAATTTTGTTTTATCACCATTAGGATTCTTTTCATCAAAGTAATATCCATTCAGAATTATTTTTGAGGCAAAATTATTTTGACGGTTAACAATTTCATCTCCAAAATTTGTATAGCCAGGCGGATTCAGTGCCTCCAAACCATTAGCCATAACTAAACACATAACCACTCAAACCCTTTACAGGATTGCTATTAAGGTAATTTTTATCCCGATGTATCGGGAGTAAAAATAAAAATTGGTTAAGTGCATTTTATACTTCAATTATACCAAAACAATAAAGGTTTTTTACTACCTTTATTAGTTTTGGTAATGCCGCATAATTTTTATAAAAATATTAGCGGTATAAAGCGGTTTTCTCATAAAAAACCGCTTTAGTTTTTTGGCTAAAGCGGTTTGGGTTTTGCGCATTGCAAATGCTTATATTAGCTAAATACGGTTTGCAAAACCGCATTGGCTGCTAGTTTTGGCATATCCGAACTAGCTGAAAGTATGCCAAAGTGAAACCCTGAAAGGGCTATATAAGTGTTTTGTTTGTTTTTGAAAGTATGCAAAACAAAACTGTTAAAATAAAGAGAGACTTTACAATTATCTCTCTTTATTTTTCTTAACTACTTTCTCTTTCTAGTTTCGTAAATTACCTTTTTTATTTGTAAGCCAAACATTTAAAAAATGGCTTTCCTGAAAAGTGCTAAATGGTACACTACCCTTTTAACTAATGATACACTACCGAATATTTGACATGAAAATTTTTTTTAAAATATAGAAGTTTGACAAAAACAATAGGAGAAATAAACTCCAAATAATAAAAGTTCCAGCAAAATCATGTCCCCCTTTTATAATTATTTCACTAAAGGAATATAGTTCTTTGAAGGGTAAGTAATAACAAATAATAGTAAAAGAAATAATAACAATACAAATTATTTTATTTTTAACAAAAATCCCAAAACTCATGAGAAATCCGAACAATAATATCAACTCAGATAAACCATACTGATAAATTGTATTAAGAAAAAGTGAGCCCATAAACAGGATTAAAACATTAGTTATATAAATTATTTTTTTTAACAGCATTTATTGTTGTGGTTTACCAATTTTATCTAGACTTTTTACACCTTCTTCTGTTTTATTTTTTACATCTTTAACAAAGTTATTACCACCATCAATTGTTTTTTTGATAGCATTCGAAACTTTATTTATTACAGATTTAGTACCCGAGTAGACGGCATCAGTCAATTTAAACAAAGATGTGAATCCTACAGACATCGTTGCACTAGCAAGATTTTCTTCTTTAAATTTTTTAGCATCGCCTGATATAATACTTATTCGAGAATCTGTTGTCATTTTTTCAATTAAAGAAAAAGCTACCACTGCTGGAGAAGAAATATGAGACTCTCCCTTTGAAGTGGGTTGAATACCAACAGAAGAACAAGCGGCATTTGCACCATCCGAGCAATTTGCAGTAAATGCGCTCCAATTATTTTGCAACATCATTACCATTGCTACTTTGGCATCAATATCAGCATCATTATCTGTTTTAATTCTTATCACTAAAGCTGGCCCAGAAGTTTGAAGGCCCTTTTCTTTATCATAATTCATTGCACCTGTCAAACTAATTTGACCTACTATATTTGCGCCTCCAGGGGCATTTTCATGCACAGGATAATGAGTAAAATAGGATAATCTTTTATCATTCTGTCCAACAGCAACTGCAACATGTCCTGCACCAGAAGCACTTGTTCTTTGACTATAGAAAAATAAAATTATATCGCGCCCGTCAATATCTATAATAGAAATTGGGGAATTACTCATTCCACAATATGGAGAATAATCAACAAATTTCATAAATAATGGGTCAACACTCATCCACCTACCCAATCTTGGATCATAAATCCTTGCCCCAAAATCATAGCTGTTTCCTTCACCGTAAGTTTCGTTATCGTTCTCCTTGCCATTGAAGGCGAAGCCATAACCAATCTCACAACCTTGTAAACCCTTTACAGGCTTGCTATAAAGGTAGTTTTTATTGTTATAAAAATGAAAATTGGTTAAGTACATTTTGTACTTCAAATATACCAAAACAATAAAAGTTTTTACTACCTTTATTAGTTTTGGTTATGCCGCAAAATTTTTTATAAAATTATTAGCGGTATAAAGCAGTTTTTACAAAAAAAACCGCTTTAGTTTTTGGCTAAAGCGGTTTTGTTTTTAGTTGGGGTTACAAACTCCTTTTCATTGTGAATCCGTAGTCCCTTGGCTAGGGCTTAGCTACAGACTACGGATAGTGGGGGCGCAGGAGCGTTGCAGGTTTTGCTCTTGCGCTAGCTAGGGCGCTACCAGCTGCAATGTTATCTTTTAATTTTAGAAGTTCTTGTCTTATTATAATATTTTTTACCATATGAGACGTAAACTCTAGTAACATTGAGGTTAGAATCACATAAATAGTTAATATATGCCATATTTTTTGAATATAAAAATATAGAATAACTATTATTATAGTTATTAAAAAAAACCAATGTATTTTTATTAATAACTATATCAATAATGGAGTCAGTAGAATTAATTCTCAACAAACCATTTCTTTTAAATTCTTTGAAATAATTTGCATCTTTATGTTTCTCCAGTTGAGACCAGGAATACTTAATATATTTCCTATGTGCACAAGAAGAAAGTAAGCAAACCAAACCTAATATTATAAATATTTTTTTATTCATTACAATCTCCATATTCTATAGCTTTTATCCCTGATTGGTCATCAGGGTTATGCCCACCATTTAAATCAAATTTCCCTCTTGATAAGCTGTTAATATATGAATTATATAAAGAAGTAAATTTAGTCCAATACAAGAAATGACCACCTTCATGATTTAGAGAAAATTGCCCTGTTTCAGGATCTTGAGTGAATAATCTAACTTTGGGATCAATAAATATTGTAACATTGTTGTCTCCAAATTCCACACTAGTAGGAATATAATTAGATAACATTGCTTGATCTTGAAATACTTTTGTAAAATTTACCTCGTTTGAACCCCAAACCCCATTTTCTCCATTTTTAACACCTAATACAAAATTCACTTTTTGACCTCTTTCATTTGTTGCATTATTTACTTCTTCAAATATTTTCGGGGATGATATTTTCCATTTATCAATTATTTCTTGCGTTTTCACAGCTCTAGTTGAGTATTCAATAAACCAACCTTGTTCACTTTTAAGGTCTTTTTTGTCTACTTTGTATTGCTTCCAACTTTTTCTCCAATTCTCACCACCATTAATCTTAAATTCCTTTTTACTTGTACCATATTGATTCTCTGTTGACTTAACTTTTGTTTCCAAATCTTTAACCTTATTTGCAGATCGATCACGTCTTATTGCATCACCATTTATAACATCTAATCCTTTAGGATCAATAAAAATAATTGGACTATTAGCTAAAGTTGCATACCCACTTTCCCATGGTTTTACAATTGGATCAACATTCCACCTTCTTCCCAATCTAGCATCATATTCCCAAAACTCGGCAGTCATTGTATTACCAACACCAGAAACCTCATCATCTTTCTCTTGTCCGTTGAAGGCGAAGCCATAACCTACCCCACAACCTTGTAAACCTTTTACAGGCTTACTATAAAGGTAGTTTTTATTGTTATAAAAATGAAAATTGGTTGAGTGCATTTTGTACTTCAAATATACCAAAACAATAAAGGTTTTTACTACCTTTATTAGTTTTGGTTATACTACTTATTTTCCAACAAAAAACCACTTTAGTTTTTAGCTAAAGCGGTTTTGGTTTTAAAGTAAGAGTTACAATCCGAAAGCTTTCGGATTCTTTTTCATTTTAAATCCGTAGTACCCCCGCAATTGCCTTGCTGCATACTATGGATAGTAGTGGGGGATACCAATTGAGTCCAACTATTATAACCTTTGTTGTGCTTATCAGTCTCACCTTCGTTTACTAATCTATTGAATATCGTACGATCTAACTTAGAAATAATTTGAGAAAACAATGTTAAATTTGCCATGGGAAAGGGTTTTGTTTTTATTGTACCTCAAAGATAACTCTGAAGAAAAAACTTCCCTTTCCTTTTTTATTTATTTAGGACGCTATTGATTTTATACCAGTTTTTCAGTTATATTTTTTGTTTCTAACCGTTAGCATTTTGCAAAACCTGTTTTCCTTAAAGTGACCAATCGGACACGGCCCTAGTTAGGCTACCATAAATCTAAAAGATACATAATAGCCATAAAAAACGACAAAAAACATATTATATACTCTTTAAAGTTTGTAAATATACCAGTGCCTTTCCCAGGATATTTTATTGCTTTAAACAACACTATAAAGCCTATAATTAATAATACAATTCCAATTAAAATATTCTCTTTCATTATTATTTTTTTTCTTCTGGTTTGTCTGCATCTTCAGCCAAATCTTTAAACATATCAATAGACTGATCTATAAACACCTCAGATCCGAACTGTTGATAGTCATCAACCCCACCCAATTTCCCTACTTTTTTAAACCACTGTTGAAGTGTTGTTTCTGCAACTTTTCCAACAATTTGAATAGTTGCCTTCGATTTATCACTCTCTACAGCGGCATCAAGAACAGTCATTACACTCTTTACATCATCAACTGCATCCCCCCACGCATACAATGGTAAACCAACTTCTGGAAATCCTACAACTGTACATATGACTCCACTAGTTTTTAGAGTTCCTTCAATAAACGACATTCCTGCATATATATCCGTTGAAGGGGAGTAAGCATCTTGGTGTCCTGATTTAACATCAACATGGGTACTATTTTTTCCAACAATCATAGTTGGTAGCTGAACACTTGGATTAGGACTTAATCCCATGCTTGCAGCATAATTTAAACTATATGGTCCAAAACCTATTTTTGGAGAATTATAATTAACAATTGAAATTGGATATTTGGTGTTTAACGTTTGTCTTTGGGTAACATCGCCATTTTCATTAAACCATGCCTCTAATCCATCTAAGTCTATCGCCATAATTGGAGTGTTTGAGGCAAATTGATAAGGAGTTAATTCAGGAAACTCATTAGACAAAGGATCAACACTCAAAAACTTGCCCAACCTATAATCATAAATTCTCATTCCGTAATCTTGGGTTTTAGTTTCGTTGTCGTTTTCCTTACCATTAAATCCGAAGCCATAACCTACCCCACAAGCACGCAAACCCTTTACAGGCTTGCTATAAAGGTAGTTTTTAGTCCCGATGTATCGGGATAAA
Organism: Bacteroidota bacterium; assembly: GCA_027484685.1. Taxonomy (GTDB): domain Bacteria; phylum Bacteroidota; class Bacteroidia; order UKL13-3; family UKL13-3; genus JAAFJM01. The sequence goes on along the minus strand of JAIXSO010000041.1, from coordinate 3,658 downwards.
AAATGAAAATTGGTTAGGTGCATTTTGTACTTCAAATTAAGTAGTTTTTATAATAAAAAACCGCTTTAGTTTTTGGCTAAAGCGGTTGGGTGTTTTTTATTTTGTTGGTTTTAATATATCAAAGACGTGCACTAGTGTTGCTGTATTTGCTAGTGCACTAGCTATGGCCTAGATTACCAATTACCCCAATCGTCTGTGTTTTTAATAAACATCAATTTTCCTTGTTCATTATATTGCCAAACTTTATTTTTTGTATACTTTCTATAAAGAGTGCCGTTAGTATGATATATCATTTCCAATTTTATTTTATTATTTTCTAAATAATATCCTAAAGATCTCAACTTCCCATTTTCTCCAATAAGTTTTTTATAACGATAAAAACCATTCTCATAAATTTCAAAAAGGTGGAACTTGTTATTAGCAGATCTAATCTCAAATTCCCCATCTATAAACCCATCTTTAACATTTTTGGATTTCAAGATAACAATGACTTTATTTTTACAAATTATTACTTTTAACCATTTACCGTTGGGTAAAATATCCTTTGCTGCTCTAAATTTACTCGTATCCTTGCTTAAAATTTCAAATAAAACATTTTCAAATAAGTAACTCGAATCATACTCATCATAATTGAGAGAATCTGGAAGTTGGTAATTTTGAAGTTCTAGCTTACCAATATAAATAAAGTAAATTCCTCTTTCAATTTTCAAACTATTCAGTTTCTCTTTAATAACTTTTTCTTTAGGATAATTTTCAATTGTATCGTTTACTAAAAAAGCAGGCTTATTTTCAATACTTTTCCATATAGTAATAAAATTATTTTGGCAATAGACCTTATTAAAAATAAGGTTAAACAGAACAAAACAACTAACTAAAAATAACTTTTTATTCATAATTTATCTAGGGGCATAAACTGGTGTGATTACAGTCTTTTGATTCTCTTCAGGAGTTTTTTCATTAGGGTCTAATTTTTTAGTTTCAGTAGTTATCCTATTTGCATCAAAATTTTGAACTCCTAAATTATTTTTGATATAATCTAATAATGCAGTTTTTCCTGCCTCAGCTCTTTGCTGTGCCAGTGTTGTATTATTGTTAACATCCAAAGTGCTTGCCGTCTTATTTAGATTTGTTGGTGTAGTTGATGCATATCCAGTTACTTTAGCTTTTAATGTTGGATCTGCAACCATGGCTGTAGCCAAATTATCCAAAGCTATAAGTGCAGCCCTATTAGCAGTATTTTCATATTGTTGCTTTATTTCGCCTGCAGTGATACCTCTATCGGGTAAAAAGGGAAATGTTAACTCAGGTAAAAAAAATGCTGTACCTGCTGTTCCATTTTGTTTTAAAGCTCTAATTCTATCACCACTATAATCAGATAGTTTTGCTTTATTTGTATTATTTTGCGCTTGTAAAGCACTAATTCTATCATAATTCCGCATAGCTTCCTTAGTCGATTCTATCATTGAACCCATACGTTTCCAATCACCTTTAAACATAACTGCAACAGTATTTTTTTTAAAATCTACTTTAGAAGTTTCCATAACTGCTTTATAATCTACTCTATATAAAAACTCTTTCCCAAATGAGTTTTTTAAAGTATATTCATGGGTAAAATATTCTTCTAATCCATCCAAATCAATTGCATTAATTGGAGTATTACCTGCAAATTGATACGGGGTGTACCAAGGGTATGATCGAGTCAATGGATCAACACTTAAAAACTTGCCTAATTGTGCATTGTAAATACGAAAACCATAATCATAAGTGTTTCCTCCTCCTCCCATTCCTTCTGGGTCAAGTTCCTTACCATTAAATCCGAAGCCATAACCAATCTCACAACCTTGTAAACCCTTTACAGGCTTGCTATAAAGGTAGTTTTTATTGTTATAAAATTGATAAGTGGTTAAGTGCATTTTGTACTTCAAATATACCAAAACAATAAACGTTTTTATTACCTTTATTAGTTTTGGTTATACCGCATAATTTTATTTAAAATTATTAGCGGTATAACGTTTTTTTATAACTAAAAACCGCTTTAGTTTTTGGCTAAAGCGGTTTGAGTTATAAAGTAATAATTAAAAACTCTTTTTCATTTTAAATCCGTAGTCCCTAGCTATTGCCTTGCTGCATAATACGGATATTAGGGGCAGAAGCCCTTATCAAAAGTCATTCAAATATAGTTTTACAATTTTGTAATCCTTATCTATATTAAACTTACCTTTTCCTTTGAATTTTTTAATACTTTCAAACTTACACTTGTTCAAAAATAAGTTATTACAATGCAAATTTAAATCTAATATTGAATATCCTAGTTTTTTTGAATTATCATATGCAATTTTTTGAATTTTAAAATTATTTCCAGAATTGAATACAATTCTTGCAACTTTAGAAGAAATTTTTTTAATTAATTTTTCTGTTTCTAGTTGATTGAATGTATCTCCTAAAATGTATAAATGTTTACATACATACATTTTAGATTCATTTGAACCCTTGCCCTTACTTTCGTAAGCATTGTCATCAAGTAAACAATATATATATAATTTGTTGCAACATTTAGTTTCAACATTTTGACAAAATGCATTAAGAAATAAATTGTTTAATAAAAATATATAAATCAATTTTGTTTTAAAATTCTTCATCAGTTTTTCTCTTTATTTATTAATTTTATTGTTTTCAAATGCTGTATGAACCATAGCTCCCACTTCATCATTGGTTACGTTACTATTTGAGCCTCTATTATCCCTAGATCCTACACCTTCTTTACTATGATCAATATCTAAATCATGACCGATTTCATGACTAATTATACTTGAAATAGTATTTTTAAAATCTATTTGAGGTTTATGACCGTTATTAAGAAACTCATTAACTTTATTAGTATTCAAAATATCCGTTCCATTTTCATTTAAAAGATAATCTTTATTAAGCCATATATCGTAAGAGTTCACATCACCTAAACGCCCTAAAGTTATTCCAGGAGCATTCACATTTTCTGGCGCATATTTCTTCACTGATTCACTACTTTGTGATGAAATTATACCCGCATTTGGATTATTAGTACCACTAACATCAAAATTAGCCCCATCTTTTATATCGACAACCTCAATATTAAACTGAACAGAGATTATTCTTTTGCCATCTTTATTTTTTTCAACACCTAATTTTTTAGCTACTCTTCTAGTTAATTCGACTTCATGAACACCACCCCATTTTTCTTTAAGATCATCATTTATTTGTTTAAAATCAGGATTCTTTAAAGCATAATCTCCCTCAGTAATAATACCATACTTAGCAGTGATAGTTAAAACTTTCTTTCCTTCTACTTCAGTCATTTTATATTCTTCAAGGCCATCTAAATCAATTGCCCAAATTGGCTTGTTACCGGCAAATTGGTATGGTGTATAAAAAGGATAAGATTTAGTCAATGGATCCACACTTAAAAACTTCCCTAGTTGTGCATTATAGATACGGAAACCATAATCGTAAGTGCTTCCACCTCCACCCAATCCTTCATTATCTTTTTCCTTGCCATTGAAGGCGAAGCCATAACCTACCCCAAAACCTTGTAAACCCTTTACAGGCTTGTCATCGAGGTAGTTTTTATAAGGATAAAAATGAAAATTGGTTAAGTGCATTTTCTACTTCAAATATACCAAAA